>CAMBZR010000036.1 GCA_945872285.1 Bordetella parapertussis
TGCGCCAATCGCTTGCGCGGGCCCTTTGCTGCAGGCTGAACTCGAGGCCTTGGGGCGTGCCTTGTTGGCGCCTAAGCGCCCATTAGTTGCGATTGTGGGTGGCTCTAAGGTCTCGACCAAGTTATCGATTTTGCAGTCGTTGGCAGATAAGGTGGATCAGTTGATTGTGGGCGGCGGCATTGCCAACACCTTTAGGTTGGCCGCAGGCTTGCCGATCGGCAAGTCGTTGGCCGAGCCTGAACAATTGGATCAAGCCCGTGCAGTGATGAAAAAAATGCAAGAGCGTGGTGCGGCTGTGCCAATCCCTACAGACGTGGTGTGTGCGAAAGAGTTTTCGGCGCAGGCTCAGGCGACGACAAAGTCAGCCAAAGACGTATCGGCAGACGATTTGATTTTGGATATTGGGCCGCAGACCTCGACGCAGTTAGCTGCGATCTTAAAGCAGGCAGGCACCATTGTTTGGAACGGCCCCTTGGGTGTGTTTGAGATTGACGCCTTTGCGAATGGCACCGAAGTTGTGTCGCACGCGATTGCTGATTCTGCAGGGTTTTCGATTGCAGGGGGCGGTGACACGCTGGCTGCGATTGCCAAGTTTGGGATCACCGAGAAGGTTGGCTACATCTCGACTGGGGGCGGTGCTTTTTTAGAGTTCTTAGAGGGCAAGACCTTGCCGGCCGTTGAGATTTTGCAACAGCGCGCGGCTGGTTAAAGCGCCGTAGCGGGCACCCTGAGCTGAGGGTGCTTGGCGCGATTAATCAACAATAAAAAGCGTCGCCCCGGTCGCGGTGGATGACTGATGCGGTTCGGCATGATCCGCGACTTGATAGCTGGTGCCAGGCGTCAAGTCAAAATGCCGGCCGTCTTTTAGCTCGGTATGTAATGTGCCGGTCAGGCATAACAAGATATGGCCTTTTTCGCACCAGTGGTCTGCCAGATACCCCGCACTGTACTCAACCATACGCACGCGAATTGCACCGAACTGGCGTGTGCGCCAGAAGGCTTTACCGGTGGTGCCAGGATGTTCAGTGACTTCAACGCTTGACCAGTCTGTTGTGCCAAACGGGATATTGTTAATTTGCATAATAGCTCTCGAGTTTTAATCGTTTTAGCTTCATTGTGAAAGGGTGTCCACCCATTTGGTGAGGCTTCGCAGGATGATAGCCGCAAGGCGACCCGCAAACTTGCGCGGCACCCGAGCAGTAATAAGTAAATCACTTATCAGTCGTTTAAGAAATATAGGACGTATCTTAAACTTCCAGTCCGAACCCGCCAAGCGGGCGTAATCAAACTGGAAAAAGATGCTTGCCCCGATTACAAAACGCCCCGATTATGTTTTAGAAGCGACCGGCTTAGGTTTGCAGTTAACGCCGGCGCCTCATGCCTTAAAGGACTTAGTCGATGTGTCTTGAACATGTCTCGCGCCGCGAGATGCTTAAATTAGCAAGTTTGTTTACAGCTGCGGGTGCTGCGCCGTTGTTATCTGCCTTTAATGCTCAGGCGCAACCTGCTGCCAATAGTCCGGTGCGCATTGGTTATTTGCCGATTACCGATGCGGCGCCGCTTTTAGTGGCGCACAACAACGGTTTCTTTAAAGATGCGGGCGTCGAGGTAGAAAAACCCACCATGCTGCGAAGTTGGGCCCAACTGGTTGAAGCCTTTATAGCCGGTCAGGTCAACGTTGTGCACCTGTTGTCGCCCATGACAGTCTGGGCGCGTTTTGGTAGCAAGGTGCCGGCCAAGATCGTTGCCTGGAACCACGTTGGCGGTTCAGGTTTGACGGTGCTGCCAGAGATTAACGAGCTTAAAGCTTTAGGTGGAAAAACGGTTGCGATTCCGTTTTGGTATTCGATCCATAACGTGGTGTTGCAGGCCATGCTTCGCGACGCAGGCTTAGAGCCCGTGTCGCGTAAACAAGGAGGGCAGCCCGCAGCCAACGAAGTTAACTTAGTGGTGCTGGCGCCGTCAGACATGCCACCGGCCTTAGCGTCGCGTAATATCGCCGGCTATATCGTGGCTGAACCATTCAATGCGTTGGCTGAAACTATGGGTATCGGTAAGGTGTTGCGCTTTACCGGTGATGTCTGGCGCAACCATGCCTGTTGCACGGTGTTCATGCACGAACGCGATCTTGAACAGCGCCCCGAGTGGTCGCAAAAAGTCGTCGATGCGATTGTGCGCGCTCAGTTGTGGATTCGCGATCATCGTGCCGAGACTGCGCAACTGTTATCCAAAGAAGGCGCCAACCGCTACACGCCACACGCGTTGCCGGTGCTCAATAAGGTTCTGTCTCCTGCAGCAAGCGATCGCCAGGGCTATCTGTCTTCTAAGGCGATTCGCCATGCCGACTGGCAAGACCAGCGGATTGATTTTCAGCCTTATCCTTATCCTAGCTATACCGAAGATCTAGTCGCCCGCTTACAAAATACGGTGATCGAGGCAGACCGCGGTTTTTTGGCGACGCTAAATGGCAAGGCGGCCGCCTCGCAGTTAGTTGACGATCGCTTTGTGAAGCGCGCGATCGAGGCTGTAGGTGGAATGACAAAGTTTGGGCAGGCCCCTGGTTACCTGCGCAACGAAGTGATCGAGGTCTGATGTCAGCGCAACAAACACAGCACGCTAGTCTGCGTGCGCTGCAGGGTTTGGCTGGTATTTTTTTGTTGCTTGGACTCTGGTGGTTATTCACCGTGCCGTTTTCAGCTTCGGGTTCGATGGGTCAACGTTTTGCGCCTGGGCCCTCGCTGCTGACCCTCGCCTCTATGCTGCAAGGTGGCGAGATATGGTTTCATATCGCAGTCAGTTTGCAGCGCGTGGCGGTTGGGCTTGGGTTGGCGTTGCTGTTTGGTGTGCCACTTGGCTTGCTGCTAGGAGCCTCTGCGGGTGCAAATGCAACCCTATCGCCCGCGTTTCAGTTTTTACGGATGATCTCGCCCTTGTCATGGATGCCAATTGCAGTCATGGCGTTTGGCGTGGGCGACAGACCCGTTTATTTTTTACTGGCGTTTGCCGCCGTGTGGCCCATCATGCTCAACACGCTTGCTGGCGTGCGTCAGCTTGATCGACGTTGGCTGCAGTTGTCTCAAAGCTTATCCGCAACGGGTTGGGAAACTTTAAAAGGTGTCGTGATTCCCGGCGTTTTAGGACACGTGTTGACAGGGACACGGTTGGCTATTGGTATCGTCTGGATTGTATTGGTGCCCTGTGAAATGCTGGGGGTGTCTGCAGGCTTAGGCTACTTTATTTTGGATACGCGTGATCGCCTGGCGTATCACGAGTTGATGGCAACGGTGGTGCTGATTGGTTTGTTAGGATATTTGCTCGACACAGCCTTTCGAAAATTATACGAATCTTGGAGCAAAAGCCGTTAGTCAGGCTGCGCCCAAGGCGAAAGTCAGTTGTTAACAGCCGCGAAAGTGATTAACAGGGTTTTTACAGAAGAAGGTTAAGATAGAGGGTTATCTAAGCTTAGGAAAGCGCAATGAGCCAAGCGGTAAGCGCAAGGGGTGGTTTGCAGCAAGGTGGAGTGCGGCATGCGGTGAGTTTGTACACTCGGCGACTTCAAGGCCTGGCTCAGGTGCTACTGAAACGCGAGTTCGTACTGGCGTGCTGCGCGGCACTGTTCAGCGCCGCGGGCCTGGCCCAAGGGGGGGCAGGTGCGCCTCCCGCCTTATCCGTTTCAGTGATTCAGGCTACGCCAACCACGTTGCCCAATATTCTCGAGATTACCGCGCAGGCTGAGGGTGCCAAAGAGACCGAAGTGCGCGCGCGCGTGGGTGGCATTTTAGTCAAACGCCTGTACGAAGAAGGCCGACCGGTGGTGGCGGGTCAGCCACTGTTTCAGCTTGATCCCGAGCCTTTTAAAAATGCGTTAGATGAGTCGCAGGCGCGTGCGAAACAAACCGCACGCGAAGCGGCAAGGCTAAAAGGATTGTTCACTCAGCAGGCGGTCAGCCGCAAAGAATTTGACGATGCGACCTCCGCCAATGAGGTTGCGCAGGCGAACCTAAAAACTGCACAGTTAAACCTAACCTGGGCAACAGTCACCGCTCCGGTGTCGGGTATTTCTGGCCGCGCTCAGCGCTCGGAAGGCAGCTTAATTCAAACGACGCTTGAGGGCAGTCTGCTCACCGCGATTTATCAAATCAATCCAATCTGGGTGCGGTTTGGTTTGTCAGCAAGCGACACGGCGCGGTTGCCTGGCGGGCGCTTGGATCCTGAGCAAAAGACTGACGTCGAGCTGCTCTTGCCAAACGGGCAGGTGTATGACCAGCCGGGCCAGTTAAATTTCTTGTCGATGTTTATTGACCCTAAACTAGGTACGCAACAAATGCGCGCCGAGTTTCTTAACCCAGCAAACAAGATTTTGCCGGGGCAGTTTTTAAAAATTAGACTCACCACGGGTCGGCAAGAGAACGTCTACCTGGTGCCCCAAGCGGCGGTGATTCAAAACGAACGTGGCTTTATGGTCTGGACCGTTGGTGCAGACAATAAGGTCGTGGCGACCCCCTTAAAGATGGGTGCCTGGTCTGGCAAAAACTGGATCGTCCTTTCGGGCCTGAAACCCGGCGATCGTGTGGTGGTGGATCAGATCATTAAGATTCGGCCCGGAGCAACCGTGGTGCCTACCGTGATACCGCTTGAGCAACCCGCCCCTGCAGCAACTGCCAGAGACGGAAAATGAGTTTCTCTAGTTTTTTTATCAATCGGCCGATTTTCTCGTCAGTCATTTCGATCACGATCGTGATCGCAGGCTTAATGGCTGCGCGTGGTTTGCCGATCGCCCAATACCCCGAGATCGCACCGCCCACGGTGATTATTACCGCCAACTACCCAGGCGCTTCCGCTGAAACTCTGACTCGTACGGTCGCCGGACCGATTGAAGAGCAACTCTCTGGTGTAGAGAATTTGCTTTATTTCAATTCGACCGCGCAATCAAATGGCACGCTGACGATCACGGCAACGTTTGAAGTGGGCACCAATATTGATATTGCAACCGTAAACGTCAATAACAGAGTCAAGATCGCCGAGCCACGCCTGCCCGATATTGTGCGTCAGTATGGCGTCACTGCTCAAAAGCGTTCAAACGATATCTTGTTAGTTGCGGCACTGACAGCACCCGATAACGAGTTTTCGGCGCTTTACTTGTCGAACTACGCATTGATTAACGTGCTCGACGAACTCAAGCGTTTGCCAGGCGTCGGAGACGCGCAGATTTTAGGGGCAAAAGACTATTCAATGAGGATTTGGCTTGCGCCCGATCGGATGGCACAACTTGGCGTCACGACCACCGATGTTGCCAACGCGGTCTCGGCGCAAAACAAACAGAACGTGGCCGGTAAGATCGGACAAGAGCCTGCGCCACAAGGACAACAACTGGTATACACCGTGACGGCAAAAGGGCGCTTGGTGACGCCCGAACAGTTTGGCGAGATTGTGCTTCGCTCGAGCGGTCCGAGCGGAGTCTTGCGATTAAAAGACGTCGCGCGTGTTGAGTTAGAGGCTGCTAACTACGATGCGTTTACAACGTTGGTGGGCAAACCTACCGCGATTGTCGCGATCTTTTTACAGTCGGGTGCAAATGCGCTAAGCGTGGCCGACCGTGTGCGTAAAACAATGGAGGGTGTAAAGAAAAAATTTCCACCCGGCATTGATTATGTGATCCCCTTTGACACCACAAAATTTGTCAACGCTTCGATTAAAGAAGTGGTTACCACACTTGTCGAAGCGATGTTGCTTGTCGCGCTGGTGGTTTATATTTTTTTGCAAAACTGGCGCGCTACGGTGATCCCTTTGATTGCCGTACCGGTGTCCTTGATTGGTACGTTTGCGGGTTTGTGGCTGTTTGGCTTTTCAGTCAACACCTTAACCCTGTTTGCCATGGTGTTGTCGATCGGGATTGTGGTGGATGACGCGATTGTGGTGCTTGAAAACGTTGAGCGCCTGATGGCTGAGCGTCACATGGCCCCGAAAGAGGCGGCGCTTGAGGCGATGCGCGAAGTGTCTGGCGCCGTGGTGGCGATTGTGCTGGTGTTGTCGGCGGTCTTTATTCCTGTGGCGTTTTTGGGCGGAATCGCAGGCAAGCTGTATCAGCAGTTCGCAGTGACAGTGGCGCTTTCAGTGGTGTTGTCGGGTGTGGTGGCGCTGACGTTAACACCTGCACTGTGCGGGGTGTTGCTTAAACCCACGCACGCCAGGCCTAAAGGTTTTAGATGGTTTAACCGAGCCTTCGGTGCGCTGACAAACACTTACAGCAAACTTGTCGAGATCACGCTGCATCACCGAATCATCGGTGCCTCGGTGTTTGCTGCGGTGATCGTTGGCTCGATTGTTTTATTCAAAATGGTACCGGGCGGATTCGTGCCACCAGAAGATCAAGGGTATTTAATTAGCGCGTTAGTCTTGCCCGATGGCGCAAGTCTGCAACGTACGCAAAAAGCGGGCGAGTCGTTTCAACAAAAACTGGTTGCAGACCCGGCGGTTGCGCGTGTGTTTGTGATTGCGGGTAATGACATTATTGGTGGTGGTTTAAAAACCAATGCTGGTACGATTTTTATTCCGCTCAAAGACTGGGATCAACGAGAAGCCAGTGCCGAGCAACTGGCCAAGAAGTTTACCGGCATGGGGATGGGCATGCCAGACGGGATGGCTCTGGTCTTTAATCCGCCACCCATTCGTGGCTTGGGCTCTGCCGGTGGCTTAGAGTTCTACGTGCAGTCTAAAGTGCAACCTTCGCCCCAGCAGTTGGCGCAGGTGGTTGGCACGTTTACCGAGGCCTTGCGTCAAGAGCCAAAGCTCACGGGAATCAACACCTTCTTTCGGCCAACTGTGCCTCAGTTGTTTGTCGAGGTAGACGAAGCGAAAGCTTTGTCGCTTGGCATTCCGATCGCCGACGTCTATCTGAGCCTGCAAGCGACGATGGGAACGCTGTATGTCAATGACTTCAATCTGAGCGGGCGCACTTACCGGGTTCAGTTACAGGCCGATTCGCAATATCGAACGCAGCCAGCAGATCTGGGTCAAATTTATGTGCGCGCAGAAAATGGCAGTATGGTGCCGGTTTCGGCACTAATCCAGGTAAATCAAATTGTCGGTCCAGAGCAGCTTGAACGGTTTAACGGCGTTTTAGCCGCCAAGGTGTTGGGCAACGCCATCCCAGGCGTGAGTTCAGGCGAGGCGATTGAACTGGTACAAAATATCGCTCTGGCTTCGTTACCCCCAGGCTACGAGCTGGCTTGGGCCGGTCAGGCCTACCAACAAATTCGCACGGGCACGACTTCGGCTGTGGCGTTTGTGTTTGGGCTCTTGATGGTGTTCTTGATTCTCGCTGCGCAATACGAGCGCTGGTCCTTGCCTGTGGCCGTCTTGTTGGCGGTGCCGTTCGCTTTTTTTGGCGCGCTGTTGGCGGTTTTTTTGCGTGGCATGCCCAACGATATTTATTTTCAAATTGGCTTGGTCGTGCTGGTGGGTCTTTCGGCCAAAAATGCGATTTTGATTGTTGAGTTTGCGGCACAAAAACGCGCCCAAGGGCTTAGCAACATCGATGCCGCCTTGACCGCTGCCAAGCAGCGCTTCAGGCCGATCGTGATGACCTCGCTCGCTTTTATTCTGGGGGTGTTTCCGTTGGTGATTTCGTCGGGTGCTGGCGCTGCGGCGCGCCGTTCGATGGGCACGGGCGTGTTTGGTGGCATGTTGGCCGCGACCTTTATCGCGACGATTTTTGTGCCAATGTTTTTTACCTGGCTATCGCGTCGTCAGGGCAAGCCGCTAACAACAACCGTTGCTGCAGCTGCGCAGCCTGTTGCTCCTAAAGCTGGCGGTCAGGCATGAGTGGCGCGCGTGGTTTGCGCATAGGCTCACGGCTTTTTGTTGCACTGAGCCTACCGGTTTTTCTCTCTGGCTGTTTACTGGGACCTGATTATCAGCGGCCAGAGCTCGCCCTGCCGGAAAAATACAATGCCGTTGCTGCGCCCGGTGGCATGTCAGTCGCCATCGCGCAGCAGGCTGAATCGGGACCCGTTAACGCCCAATGGTGGCTGCTTTTCGGTGATCCGACGCTTACTGATTTGATTCAGGCAGCCAGTCAAAATAATGCTGATATTCAGGTCGCCCTTGCACGAATCGCCATGGCGCAGTCGCTCGCGGTGCAGGCTGGTGCGGCGCTCTATCCAACGTTAAACCTGACCTCTAGCGCGACGCGGGCAACGTCGGGGCCCTCTGTCTCTGTTTCGGGTGTGGGCGTGCAGGCCAATACTTCGCAGGTAGGCTTGGTGACTTCTTATGAGCTCGATGTCTGGGGACGAGTGCGGCGTAATATCGAGGCGACTAGCTCGCTGGCCACTGCGAGCCGTTACGAAAAAGACAGCGTCAGCTTGACAGTCGCTGGGTTAGTTTCAAATTTGTATTTACGCTTGCGTTCGCTAGATGCGCAGCTGTTGGTGTTGAAGGATTCTGTACTGACGCGCACGCAGGCTTTGAAGGTCGCGCAAGCGAAGTTACAGGGGGGGCTGGTGTCGCCCATCGATGTTAATCAAGGCAAGGCTGCGCTGGCTGCCTCGCAGGCGAACCTGTCTGAAGTGACACGGCAACGGGCGATTGCCCAGAGTCAGTTGGGTGTTTTAACCGGAAGGCTTGATTTGGCGCTGAGCGCAGGCGATGTGCGTGCCTTGCCCGCGCCACCTTTACCTCCGGAAGGTCTGCCCGCTAGCATCGTTGAAAACCGCCCTGATGTGCGCCGTGCTGAGCAAGAGTTACAGGCGGCGAATGCGCGTATCGGTGTGGCGACGGCGGGTTTGTTTCCGACTTTTTCGCTAGTGGGTTTATTCGGCGCGCAAAGCGTCGCTTTTAGTTCGTTTTTGACAGACCAAAGCTCGGTGTGGTCTGCTGGTGTTGGTTTGTTGCAGCCTATTTTTTCGGGGGGTCTTTTGCAGGTGCGCCTTGAGTATGCGAAGGCGCAACAACAAGAGGTGCTTGGCACTTACGTTAAAGTCGTCAGAGCCGCGTTTGCCGAAGTCAGTGAGGCGCTGACTTCAGTGCGTCAGACCTTACAAACCGAACAGTATTTGACTGAGCAAGTGAAGGCGGCAACGCAGGCGCAAGAGCTTGCAGCGCTGCGCTACGAGGCGGGGTATGTGGATTTTTTAAACGTACTCGAAGCCCAGCGTGTCGCGAACGAAGCGAGCTTGGCCTTTGTGATCAATCGGTCAGTGCGACTGCAAGCGAGTGTGGATTTATTTAAAGCGCTGGGCGGAGGCTGGGTTGCCAAGCCCTAAAGCGCCAGTTATTTAAAAACATTGTTGTCGGTGAGTGGAATAAATTTGGTGCCGATACCGACTATTTTGACCGACGGTGGTAATTCGGGCTTAAAGAAACGAAGCATCGCCAAATCGACTGTGTACATCGAGAATAAATAGTAATTATCGCGTTGCGTCGCTTCAGAGGCTAGCTTTGAGACCAAGCCACCCACCAGTTGATTGGTAAACCGGTCGCCAGGTTGATTTTTGCTTGGCATATTAGCGCTGATCTGAGTGCTGACAAAGCCTTCGAACTCGATTTTTGTGGGGTTTGTTACAAGCAACACCACACCAATGATGACTAAGATGATTTTGCCCATGGTCTTCTGATTAGATTAGTTTTGCCACGGCCCGCGCATGAATGACTTGCCCCTGCGCAAAGTGACCGTGATTCTCTTCTACTGCGCCAAGGTTGTATAAATAATTTACCATTAAACCTGCCGACTCTTTCAGGCCTTTTTTGGATAAATCGGCTGCCCAATTTAGGCGATAGAGCTCAGCACCGTTGCCCAGATGGAATTTGGCAACCGGGCTGCCTCCGCGTCGGGTAGAAAATATCGTCAGGTAGAGTGCGCAGAGCGAGGTGAGCGCTTCGCGTTCTTTGGCAGAGCTTTTGTCGGGCGTCCAGCCCTCGCTCAAGCGTTGCGCCCAGGTTTTGTTTTTTAGCTGCAAGGTCTCAAGCGCGTGCTCAAAGCGGGTACGCGTGGCAAGCGGGACTTCGACTTCATTCAAGTTTGGGCTGCGGGTCAACCAGTCGATAAAGCCCGGTATGGGAGAAAGAGTGACGAAGGTGCTTAGGCTTGCGAACTCGGCTTTTAGGTGTTCTGCGACGCGTTTGATTAAAAAATTGCCCATCGAGACCCCTCGTAAGCCGGCCTCGCAGTTACTGATCGAATAGAACACTGCGACTTTGAATTTTTGCGTCGCAGAAGGGAGTGATTTTTTGTCAACGAGGGGAGCGATGGCAGAAGGAATCTCGGTTAAAAGGGCGACCTCGACAAAAATCAACGGCTCATCGGGTAGTTGGGGATGAAAAAAAGCGAAACAGCGTCGATCAGGCTGTAGCCGTCTGCGCAAATCATCCCAGCCATCAATCGCGTGTACGGCTTCGTGTTGAATAATTTTTTCAAGAACGTGCGCGGGCGAGCGCCAGTCGACTTGATGCATTTTTAAAAAGCCAGGGTTAAACCAAGACGACAGCAAGTGGCGGATGTCGTAATCAAGCGCCGCCAAATCGGGGCGTTTGTCTAATAAGCGCAACAGTTCGCGACGCATCATCAGCGCTGCCTTGGTGCCGCCAGGCGCACGATTCATACGTCTAAAAAGCTCTTGTCTGGGGGCCTCAGCCGCTTTGGTTAGGGCAATCAGATTGAGCGCCGAGGGCTCTTTTGCATAGGCTTGCGCCGCTTTCACCACGCCGGCTGGGTCAGGGCTGAATTTTTCGGCCAAGGCTGTATAAAAAACATTACGCTGCTCTTCGTCGAGCAGTTGGTATTGACTAATCAACTCTTGCGCCATGCTTGAGCCATTGGCTTCGCCACGCTCAGACACCAAATTATGAGCCGCTGCCAACGCTTTTGTGAGTTGACGGGGGCGCGTGAGTTGATCTAACAGCTTCATGGGTAATTCTGAGCCTGAATATTTTTGATTTTAGTGATAAATAAAGTATATTTATCGCTATTTAGAAGATTATATCGTCAGGATCCATTAAATTTGGCTAACTGAGTTTAAAACAATAATAAAATTCGCCACGTCTTGATCGCCTTGCTCATGGTGCCGGTGTGCTGGTTCGTGGCCCCTACTCGTTCGAACCCCTTGCCGTCTCTGGCTCAGGCGTCTTGAAACCTTCCCAGCCGCCACCCAAGGCTTTGACCAAGGCAACATTGGCTAAAAGCTGATTGCCACGCATTTGCCACTTGATGCGTTCAGCGGTCAACTGATTTTGTTGGAGTAGGGCAAGCGTTTGCGCAGTGTCGACACCCTCGCGATAACGAATACTGCTGATTCTAATGGCTCGATTCAGGTTAGTGACGGCTTCGTCTTGCTTGAGCAGCGCTCTTGAGTACTGCTGGATATTGCTCATTGAATCTTGTGTTTCTTGAATCGCGACTAAAACTGACTGACGATAGTTCGCCAGAGTGCCGGCGTAACCCGCTTGGGCAAAACGATAGTTGGCGCTCGTGCGCCCAGCGTCAAAAATCGTTTGCGTGGCGGTCAGGCCAATCGACCACAGCAGCGAAGGTAAATTCAGCAAGGTCGTGATATTGTTTGAATCGCCACCCAAAAATGCCGGCGCGATCAAAAGAGACGGAAAAAACGCCGCCTTTGCGACACCGATCTGGGCATTGGCTGCAGCCATCGCACGTTCGGCAGCGGCGACATCGGGCCGACGCTCAAGCAGGTTTGAAGGCAGGCTGACCGGAAACGCAGGCAAGGTTTGCGGTAACGAACCCGCTGCCAGTTTAAAGTTGGCTGCAGGGGTCGCGGTTAGAGTCGCAAGTAAATTCTCTTGCAGGTTGCGAAGATTGTTAAGCAACTCGAGTTGCGCACCGCTCGATTGCGTCAGTGCTTTTTGCTGCGACAACTCGGTTTGACCAGCAGCGCCCAAGTCATAACGCTTTTGGATCAGGCTTAGCAATTTATCTTGCAATCCAACAATTGTGGTCAAGACGCGAATCTCTTCATCGTATTGCCGTAACAAAAAATAAGAGTTAGCAACCTGTGCCGCCAAAAGAAGACGTACATTTTCAGTGTCGGCAGCGGCTTGTTCGGCGGTGTTGCGCGAAGCTTCGACATCGCGTCTGATCTTGCCTAGCCAGTCGATCTCGTAGGTCATCAGCGCGATCGGTCTGAAGTCGTTTTGTACCGTCGAGATATTGACACTGTCGTAGGTTGTCGTTGGGCGGTTGGCAGAGGTTAGTGTGCGCGAACCAGTGCCTGCAGCGCTAAGCACCGGAAACTGGGCAGCACCGCGTGCCTCGCTTTGCGCGATCGCTTGGTCAAGCCTTGCTAGCGACGCCTGCAAAGTATTGTTGTTTTCAAGACAACGCTCAATGAGCTGGCTCAGCGTCTTGTCATTAAAGCTTGTCCACCACCTGTCTTTAGGCACGCCGTCTGACGGCTCGGCAGTTTTCCATAAGGCAGGGTTTGCACCGGGCAGCGTCTTCCAGTTGGCGGGTATCTCAAGTGCTGGGCGCTCATAATCGGGTCCGATTGGTGAGCAACCCACACAGGCCAGGGTAAGCAAACAAAGAGAGAACGAGCGTTTCATGGGCGCTTTGGGGGTGTTTCGATTTTGACAGTTTGGCCATCCGTGATCGAATCCAAGGGATTCAGGATGATGTCCTCGTCGGCAGTCAGGCCAGAGCGAATCTCGACCTGCAAGCCGTAATCGATCCCTAGCGAAACTTTTTTCTTTAAAATTTTATTGTCTTTCACCGTTGCGACAAAGGGACCGCCTGCGCCAAAAATCAACGAGTTCGTCGGAATAATCAGCGCACTGCCCAGCGCAATATTTAAGGCCACTTCGACATAAGAGCCAGGTAGCAGAAGACGGTTTTCATTGGGCACTTCGACATCAACCTGCAGCGAACGGGTGCTCGTGTCAATGGCGCCAGCGGTACGTGCAATACGACCTTTTACTGGTTTGTCAGGCGCACTATTTTGCGTAATTAAGACCTCGTCACCGACCTTGATCTGACCAGCACGGTCTTGAGGCAAATAGACATAGACATGCAACTTGTCGACATGCACCATCGTGAACAGGGCCTGGGCCATGCCAACGTTACCCGCATTCACCAAGTCCCCCATGTTGACGTTACGTCGGGTGATCGTGCCATCAAAAGGCGCGATCACGGTGCCAAAGCTTTGGAGATCGCGTAGCCTTTTTAAGACAGCCTCGGTTTGTCTAAATAAGGCGGTTTTCTCGTCTAACTCTTGCTGAGACACCGCATCTTCTGCGCGCAGACGTTTCCAGCGGTCGTAGGCGGTTTTGGCAAGTTGAAAGTTGGCAGTGGCTTCTTCGACTTGCTTGTTGACTTCAGGGATATCTAAGATGGCGAGTGTCTCGCCTTTTTTGGCGGTGTCGCCAATATCTTTCAGCCATTGCTTAACGTAGCCGTTCACGCGCGAATAAATTTGCGCTTCGTTCATGCCAAGCAAGGTCCCCGGCAGCACCAGTTTAGTGTTGGGGCCGTTTTTTGCGGGCAGGGCTGGCTTGGTGACTAAGACGTGCATCAGAGTATTTTGTTCCGCGCGTTGGGCGAGCACATCACCGTAAGACCAGCGCGAAAACAAAGTCTTGGCCATCCCAAAGCCCAGCAATAACAAAAGTACGACGGCAATAATTTTTGTTTTTCTTACCACTTTCGCACGACTTAAATCGTGATCGGGCCCGTGTTTATGAAATTCAGGGATCCCCTGATGGGCGTGGCGTTCTTCGGTCATGTCAGAGCCCTTCGTTGTTCGTTGCGTAGCGCCAGCATGCGATGGAAAGAAGCAAAAAGAACCGGCACAAATAGCAGGGTTGAGACGGTGGCAAAGAGTAAACCGCCAATGACAGCACGGCCTAGAGGAGCATTTTGCTCTGAGCCCTCGCCAATGCCAATCGCGATCGGAATCATGCCTAAAATCATTGCTAAAGCGGTCATCAGCACCGGACGCAAGCGTGTTGAGCCTGCTTCAAGCGCCGCCGACAGGGCGGGCAGACCGTCGGCGAGACGTTGTCGTGCAAACGAAATCACCAGAACACTGTTGGCCGTGGCCACACCCATGGTCATAATGGCGCCAGTTAGTGCCGGTACGCTTAAGTTTGTCGCGGTCAGAATGAGCATCCAGGCGATGCCAGCCAAAGCCGCGATCAACGCAGCAATCACAATGAACGGATCTAGCCAGGATTGGAAGTTCACTACGATCAGCAGATAGACTAAGACGATGGCACCCAACAGACCGATCGCCAGACCGGTGTACGAGTTTTTCATGGTTTCAACCTGACCGCGCATGACCATCCGGCTACCCC
The DNA here is from genome assembly GCA_945872285.1 of Bordetella parapertussis. GTDB lineage: Bacteria > Pseudomonadota > Gammaproteobacteria > Burkholderiales > Burkholderiaceae_B > Zwartia > Zwartia parapertussis_D. The sequence continues at coordinate 14,305 of CAMBZR010000036.1, forward strand.
TTGGAAGCTCTACCCGTGCCTCGTCTAGAATCTTTTGAATATCATTTGCAACACCCGCAAGATCGCGACCACGCACGTTTGCATAAATATTGATCGAGGGTTGAATGTTGTAGCGCGTCAATATTGCGAATTCAGTGATGGGGCTAACCGTGACTAAATTGCCCAGCAATTGTGGCCCCCGACCGCCGAGTGAGTTGGCGGCAGCCGAGACGCTTGAGGCGGCCGCGTTAGAGGGCCCGACGGGTAAGCGCAGCAAATCATCAAGCGATTCAATTTTTGCCTGAGGCGCTTGGACCTGTATCGAATAATTAATATTGTTGAGGGGGTTGAGCCAAAATGACGGCGAGGTTTGTGCGCTACCTGAAAGCGGCAGTAAAACGTTTTGCGCCAGGTCAGCCGGTGTGAGGTTCAGGCTCTGCATGCGCGTGCGATCCATTTTGAGCGCAATTGCGGGTTTATCCAAACGTTGATGCACATGAACGTCGGCCGCACCCTTAACGCCCGCAATGCGTGTGACGAGTTTGCTGGCGAGCTGTTGATTGGCTGTGTAATTCGCCCCGACGATTTGCACGTCAATGGCTGCAGGAATTCCAAAATTTAGAATTTGCGTCACGATGTCGGCGGGTTGAAAAAAGAACTCGATATCCGGAAAATTTTTGCGCAGCTCAGGGAGCAAGGCTTCCATGTACTCTTCGCTCGGGCGATGGCCTGGCTTAAGCGTGATCATAATATCGGCATCGAACGCGCCAATGGTGCCAGAGCTGCTGTAAGAGAGGTTGATGCCGCTATTGGGAAGACCCACGTTATCCAGAATGCCCGCTAAATCTTTTTCAGGAATCACTTTGCGGATCACGGTCTGCACTTCGTCGGCAATGATTGCGGTGCGCTCAACGCGGGTGCCGCTTGGCGCGCGCAGGTGAAGCTTGATCTGGCCGGTGTCGACCAGCGGAAAAAGATCGCGCCCGAGCAGCGCAAAGATGCCACAGGACGTAACACAAAAAAATAGAAAACCAAAAATGAATTGCTTTCGATGGGTCAGCAAGTGGCTGAGTAATAAGACGTAAGCGGTACGAAATTTTTCAAAGCGGTCGTTAAAGCGCACATGAATTGCATAGATTGCCTCACCAAGGCGCCCACGCTTACTGGCGTGGCCAAGCAGCAGGTAGGCCATGGTCGGCACAAGCGTGCGCGACAAAATGTAAGAGGCCAGCATCGCAAAGATGACGGCTTCGGCTAGCGGCACAAAAAGATATTTTGCAACACCGCCTAAAAAGAACATCGGTACGAACACAATGCAAATGCAAAGGGTCGAAACAAAGGCAGGTACGGCGATTTCGCCTGCGCCTTCCATAATGGCCTCGTACAGCCCCTTGCCCATATGCAGGTGCCGTTCGATGTTCTCGAGGGTCACCGTAGCGTCATCAACCAAAATACCTACCGCCAGTGCAAGCCCCCCAAGCGTCATGATGTTGATGGTTTCGCCTAGTAAATACAGCACGATCAGCGAGGTAAAAATCGACAATGGGATCGAAATCGCAATAATGACGGTTGCACGCCAGTTACCTAAAAACAGCAAGAGCATGACGGCGGTCAGTGCAGCGGCGATTAGCGCCTCGTGAACGACGCCGGCAATGGCCTCTTTGACAAAAATAGACTGGTCGGCCAAAAGCCTGACTTCAACGCCTTCAGGCAGCAAAGGCAACAAAGACGGTAACTTGGCTTTTAAGGCGTTGACTACGTCAAGCGTTGAGGCGCCACCATTTTTAAGAGCAGTCAGCAACAGACCTCGTTGCCCATCTTGTCGAACGATATTAATTTGCGGCGAAAAACCATCGCGCACGTGGGCGACTTCGCGTAAAAAAGTCGTGGATCCATTGACGGTTCGCACGGGAATATTATTGAGCTCAGCAATGCTTGGCGGCGAGGCGTTCAGGGAGACGTTGAACTCTATGTCACCAATTTTTGTCGTGCCCGCAGGTAACGTTAAGTTTTGCGTCGTGATGGCGTTGATGACATCAGACGAGGTCATGCCCTTGGAGAGTAAGGCTTGCGGGTCGATATCGACCGACACGGCGCGCACTTTGCCACCGTAGGGAAACGGCATCGCGATGCCTGGAATGGTGATCAACTGCGGCCGTAATGTATTGAGTGCAAGATCGAACAATTCTTTTTCTGCAAGTACGGTGCTGGACATCCCGAGTTGAATAACCGGAATTGCTGACGCCGTGTATTTGATGATTAAAGGTGGGGTGACGCCAGGTGGCATCTGCCTGAGTACAGATTGTGAGACTGCCACGATCTGTGCGATTGCCGTCTGAATATTAACGTTTGATTGAAAAAATATTTTGATAATCGCAATGCCGCCTAACGATTGGGACTCAATGCGTTCGATGTCGTTGACCGTGGTTGTCAGGATGCGCTCGTGAGATTGAGTAATCCGGTTACCCATTTGCTGGGCTGACAGGCCGTTGTAACTCCAGATGACGCTAATGACCGGGATATTGATCTCGGGCAGTACGTCTACGGGGGTTTTCATCACAGCCAGAGGCGTAGACAACAGGATGAGAATCGCCATCACGATAAACGTGTAAGGCTTCTCTAGCGCGGTTCTAACTATCCACATCCTGACACACCTAGGCTAAATATTTTTAAAGAAAAATAAACAGGCAAAGCGAACCCTGACCAAGTGGAAAATAGGTGGTTTCCACTAGTCCGCTAAAGCGGTGAAGTATAAAGTAAGCCCACACCTGCTTAAAGTTGTATTTTTGACGCGATTGACTGACAGAAGTTTCAAGTGATTTCAGTCGATAGTCGAGCGCTTTGCGAAAGCCAGAGTAGCAGGTCAGTTTACTAAATATTACTTACTATCTTGATAGAGGGCCTGCCGAACGCCGCTAAACGACAACGACAAGCGAGCATGTCGCGCGCGAGTCGTCAAAGGCTTCAGGGGCGACGCCAGAGACATACACTAGAGCCTAAGCGTGTTGTCTTGCGCTTTCATTTTGCTTTCATTTTTTTTGTCAGTCTTGGCCATGAACAATCAAAAATTATTAACCTTTGTACAAGAGCTCAGCGTTTTGGTTTCTCAAGAAAGCGCAGAACCCGCTCTACTGGTGCAAGCCGCGGCCTGTTTGAAAACATTGGTTGCGCAAGATGACTGGTTACCCGAACTATTTACCGTGCCGCATTCTGAGTTCTATCGACAATATCTGCTTTATGCCGACCCGCTCGAACGCTTTTCGGTGGTGAGCTTTGTGTGGGGTGCGGGGCAAAAGACGCCTGTTCATGACCACATGACTTGGGGACTGATCGGGATGCTGCGCGGGCAAGAGATCGATACCCCTTATTTTAAGCAGGCAGGGGGTGGCTATTTGCGCGGCGAGAGCCACGTTTTGGCGCGAGGCAGCGTGTGTAGCGTCTCGCCGGCCACCCACGACGTGCACGAGGTTGCTAATTTTTATCCTGACAAAACCTCAATTAGCATCCACGTATATGGTGGCAATATCGGGCGTATCAGTCGCCACGTCTTTGACCCTGTCACCGGCGCCGAAAAAACCTTTATCTCTGGCTATCACAATGTTGTTGTGCCAAACCTCTGGAATCAATAATCGTGTTTAAACCTAGTCCGAGCGACTCCGTACAGTTGTGTCGTTATGAAGATGTTCGCGTAGCCTTGCTTGAAAAACGTGAAATCGCTTTTTTAGATGTGCGCGAAGAAGATCCGCACGCCCAGGCGCACCCTTTGTTCGCGGCAAATTTTCCGCTGTCACGGGTCGAGCTTGATGCCTACTCGAAGTTGCCTCGTCGCGACGTGCAGATCGTGACGCTTGATGAAGGCGATATCGATGTACTAGAGTCTGACGCAATGCTCGCGGCACGCCGTTTAGTGGCGCTGGGTTTTAGTCGCGTCGCGGTGTTTGCAGGTGGAGTGCGCGCTTGGCAAGCGGCCGGTGGCGAGTTGTTTCGCGATGTCAATGTGCCCAGTAAGTCTTTTGGTGAGTTGGTTGAGGCCAAGAGACATACGCCTTCGCTCTCGGCGCCTGAAGTGAAGGCGTTGATTGAGCAACACGCAGATGTTGTGATTGTCGATGCACGTCGTTACGATGAATACAACACGATGAGTATTCCCACCGCTACCAGTTGTCCGGGTGCAGAGTTGGTGTTGCGTATTGCCGAATTAGCACCGCGACCAGAAACCCAAGTCATCGTCAATTGCGCGGGCCGCACCCGTAGCATCATCGGCACCCAGTCTTTGATTAATGCTGGCATCCCCAATAAAGTGTCGGCCTTGCGTAACGGTACGATCGGCTGGACGCTCGCGGGTCAAGCGCTAGACAAAGGCGAAACCCGAAAGTTTAAAGACGTCTCTGAGCACACGAGACTGACTGCAGCGGCACGTGCGCGCAGTGTTGCAGAGCGTGCGGGGGTCAAACCTGTCACGTGGTCAGAGGCACAAACTTGGCAAGTGCAAGCCGAGCGTACGACGTATTTTTTTGACACTCGTACGCCCGAAGAATATGTCGCTGGTCATATTGCGGGCTTTCGCTCGACGCCAGGCGGTCAGTTAGTGCAAGAGACAGAGATGGTTGCACCGGTGCGTGGTGCACGAATCGTTTTGGTCGATACAGACGGCGTACGTGCCAATATGACCGCCTCGTGGCTGGCGCAAATGGCGTGGGATGTTTATGTGTTGACCGATTTGCCCGCGCAGATCTTTGCCGAAACGGGCCCTTGGGTCGCTGAGTGGGCAAAGCTGCCGGTTGTTGCGACGATCGCAGTCGCTGAGTTAGCGGTCGCGTTAGTGAACGATTTAGCCGCTAAAAAAATTGTTGTCGTTGATTTGAGCAGGCATGCTCAGTATGTGCCAGGTCACATACCTGGCGCGCAATATGTGTTGCGCTCGCAATTTAAGCAGGCGCTTAGTCGACTGCCAAAGGCCTCGGCGGTTGTGTTGGTGTGCCCAGATGGTTTGCTCTCAACTTACGCGCACGCCGAGATTGCGGCACTGCTAAAGGTGCCCGTGTCGGTATTGACCGGAGGGACGCAAGCCTGGAAAGCTGCTGGGCAGTCTGTTGAAAAAGGGGCCACCGCTTTACTGTCAGACCCGATTGATCGCTACAAGCGTCCTTACGAGGGTACTGACGCACCGCACGAGGCGATGCAAGCCTATCTTGACTGGGAGTTCGGTTTAGTCGCGCAGCTAGGTGTTGATGGGACTCACCATTTTGCAGTGTTGTGAAAAAGCGCGTGCAACAAACCCGCTTAGGCTAGAGTATCTCGTTTAATTTTTCAATAAACAGGCTTTCGCCATGACGAACTTTTTGTTGCCAGTCTTGGCCCGACTCTTCGTTGGTGTGATCGGTGACGTATTTAAACGAGCGCCAGGCGATATTGTGAGCATGAGCGACGGCTGCGATCGCAAAAAGCTCCATGTCTACCACATCGACGTTGTTTGCTGCAAACCAAGGGTCTTTTGTCATCACAAAACTGTCGCCGGTGCCGCAGGTGTACTGCCCGGATTCTGAAAGATACTCATAGGGGCGTGTGCAAAAGGGCACCTGACCACGCGGCGCTAGGGGCTCGGCAATCATGTCGCGCTGCACCACGCGCTGGATTTCGATGAGCCCACTGGCGTGTGGCGCAACCGCACCAACCGTACCAAAGTTCAAAATACACGAGGGGTGGGTTTGGGCGATTGCCTGAAAGGTGACGATGGCAGCGTTCAGTTTGCCGATGCCCGAATAAAAAATCTGCACATGCTTGGGCACCAAGCTCTGGTTCAGTTCGCTGCTCAGTGCAGTAATGATGATTGTTTTGCTTGGCATATTCAAAGAGATAAATCAGTTAACCTCCATCATATCCTGAGGGAATGCTATGAATGCCTGGTTTGTTGCATTAACGGAGGTGTCCTGGTCTATCGTCGTGCCCGCCTTTTGTGCGGGTTTATTGGTGATCGCCACGCACGTACCCTTGGGGGTGCAGGTATTGCAGCGCGGCATCATTTTTATTGACTTGGCAATCGCTCAGGTCGCGGGGCTCGGTGCGTATCTGGTGATTAGGCTGTATGGCGAGGAGGCCTCTGTGCTCTGGGTGCAAGCGGGCGCAGTCGGACTCGCGTTAGTGGCAGCTTGGTTGTTAGTCGCTACAGAGCGCATCACTGCGCGCTATCAAGAACCCGTAATCGGAATCGTGTTTGTTTTAGCGGCAACGGCAGTCGTGTTGTTACTGGCAAATGATCCGCACGGTGGGCAACATTTAGCTGATCTGTTGGCAGGACAAATCCTCTGGATTGGCTGGGCACAGATTTTTTATTCGGCGCTCGCAACTGCTGTATTGCTTTGTGCAATGTTTTTGTTTCAAGGCAAGCGCCTTGGTTTTTATAGCCTGTTCGCATTGGCGATTACCGTCTCGGTGCAACTAGCGGGGGTGTATCTGGTTTTTGCGACGCTCATTATCCCAGCGCTGGCCACCGCAAAGCTGAAGGCCAGACGGATGAGGCTGTGGGCGACTTATCTGGTGGCTGTGGTGGGCTATGTATTGGGCCTCGCTGGTTCGGCTTTATTTGATCTACCGACGGGGCCTTTGATTGTCTGGTCGTTAGCGCTCGTGGGCGTTGCGACTTTACTTATACTACGCCGCAAGCGACACTCGCAGTTTTAGTTGCGGGCGCAAGCCCTAAGCCTGAGGGCTGTCTTTGGTCCACAAGATCATTTGCGTGCAACGAAATAAAGCAATTTTTTTGCCGGTCGCTCCAGCGCTGACGACGGCATCCCACACTTGCGTGTTGCCACCTAAGTGTTGTGCGGTCGCCGTGCATAAAACGACTTTGCCTTCACCGCGCACTGTGCCCAAATGATTGCTTTTAAGTTCGATCGTCGTAAAAGACAACGCGCCTTTGGGCAGATGTGCCATCGTGGCGTAGCCGCAGGTGGTGTCGGCTAAAGCGATGACACTGGCCGCGTGTAAATAGCCGTTTGGTGCAAAATGCACTTTGCGCAAACGCATCTGGCTTTTGAGCGTGTTTTCGGAGACTTCTAGTGCCTCGACTCCCATCAGTCCGGGCAAGTTTTCACCGCTGCGCTTATTAAGTTCGGTTACGGTCATTTCTGGGCGAAGCTTAGACATCTTTGGAATCTCTTGTAATAGGTTAGCGAAAACGTGTACCTTTAGGCTCTAGGTCTGGTGACCTTGCGTCTGTCGACCTCGCGCGAAGAAAAGCGCTGGGCGGCCACCCCGTGATTATGCATGATGCCTTGAAGGATTAAAAAGTGAACGCGTATTTACCTAAAAAAATACCGACTCCCACCATGATTGCCTCTGAGCGTTTGTTTCAAGGCTTTTCTAGTGCCCGCCTCGATCGTTTAAACGAGATGATGCAAACGCAAGTGCAAGCCGGGATGTTTCCGGGTGCGGTGACGGCTATTGTGCATCGTCAAGAGCTCGTGCACTTCGAGGCTCACGGTTTTCTGGACGCGGCGCGTAGCCAGCCCATGACAAAAGACGCCCTGTTTCGGCTGGCGTCAATGACTAAACCGATCGTGACGACGGTTGCGATGATGATGGTCGAGCAAGGCATGATGAGCTTGCAAGACCCCATCACGAAGTGGTTACCTGAGCTCAACGATATAAAGGTCGAGACTCCGGATGGCGATGTACCGCTGGCGCGTCCGATCTGGGTACAGGATTTGATGCGACATACTTCGGGTTTTGTGTACTCGGGGATGACGCATTCGCCACGCATTAAAGCCTTGTACGAGCAACACAACATTGAATCGCGTATTGATGACATTAGCGCCGATGAGATGTTGCGTAACTTAGGCAAAATCCCCTTAGCGCACCAACCTGGCACGTTTTGGGAGTATTCGATTTCGGTGGATGTCCTGGGGCTCTTGCTTGAGCGGGTCTTGAATCAGCCGCTAGACGTCATCGTGGCGCAAGCATTACTTGAGCCGCTTGGCATGCAAGATACGCGGTGGTGGCTGACACCTGTGCAAGAAAAAAAGCTGGCAGAAACTCTTGATGATGATCCGCTAAAAATTGGTATGCTCAAGTCTTATCGACAGCATTACAACCCAGCGGGTAAAAGTTATTTCAAAGGTGGGGCCGGCTTAATCGGTTCAACGGGTGATTATTTGCGCTATCTGCAAATGATGCTGAATCAGGGTGAGTTTGAGGGTAAGCGCTACCTTTCACGCAAGTCGGTTGAACTCATGCTCTCGCACCACACGGTTGGAATGGGCGGCACAACCATCGCAAACACGGGGCCAGGTTACGGCTTTGGTCTTGGCTTTGCGATCCGGCAAGGCCAGGGCATGGGCTGGGTGCCGGGCTCGGTCAACGATGCACTGTGGGCGGGCGTTTGGGGCACAAGTTTTTGGCTCGACCCTAAAGAGCAACTTGCAGCAGTCATCATGGCGCAAGGGCCCACGCACAAAACACACACACGTATGCTTTACAAAAATCTCGTCTACGGCGCGCTAGTTAAATAGTATGTTGGACACCACGGCACAGCAAGACACACCTCCGCGTCTTGATCCGACCCGTTTGCAGCAGCTCGCGGCAGAGGTATATCAAAGTATCGGTGTGCCAGAGCAAGACGCACAGTTGGCTGCCGACACGCTGGTGCAGGCTGACCTGTGGGGACATCAGTCACACGGGTTGTTGCGTTTAGGTTGGTATGTCGCGCGACTGAAGTCCGGCGCGATGAAGGCTGTTACGCAAACCTCGTTAGCAGTCGACGCAGGTGCAATCTGTGTGATGGATGGTCATGACGGCATCGGGCAAGTGATTACTCGCCAAGCTGTTGACCAGGCCGTGGCGCGTGCCAAGTTACATGGCGTGGGTGTGGTGTCGATTCGCAATTCAAATCATTTTGGTACGTGCATGTATTACACGCGGATCGCAGCCGAGCAAGGCTGCGTGATGCTGTTGATGAGTAATGCGGGGCCAAATATGGCGCCATGGGGCGGGTTGAAAAAGAAGATTGGCACGAACCCTTGGTCGATTGCGGTGCCCGGCGGCGACTACGGCCCCATCGTCATGGATATGGCGAATTCAGGCGTGGCGCGGGGCAAAATTTATCTTGCGAATAACCGCAACGAAGAGATTCCGCCACACTGGGCTGTAGATGCGGCAGGGCGCCCAACCACTGACCCGAAAGCGGCCCTTGAAGGGTTTATCTTGCCGATGGCGGGGCATAAAGGTTACGTGATGGGCGTCATGGTTGATATCTTGTCTGGAGTGCTGTCGGGCAGTCAATTTCTTGACAAGGTGCACGGCCCCTATGACCCCGTCAATCGTAGCGGCGCTGGGCATTTGATGGTGGCGCTCAATGTAGCAGCGTTTCAACCCTTGTCTGAGTTTCATCAAAAGATCGACCAGTATGTTCGGTCGTTAAAAGACGTGCCGTTGGCCGCTGGTCACGAGCAGGTCTTTTATCCGGGCGAGCTTGAAAAGCAAGCCGACGCCGAAAATCGCGCCCGCGGCCTCGCGCTGCCGGCCGATACGGTGGCCGATGTCGTGCGCGTTGCACGCGAAGCTGGGGTGAATAGCAACTTGGCACAATAATTGCTAGTTTGTTTTTGTCCCGCGATAAGGTCTGTCGTTAAACAAGCCTGAATGCATAACCTTATGCATATCTAGTTGTTTTCTCTCAGATTCGTATCAGCTAACCTGTCGACCCTGTTCAAATTTTGGAGCTTTTCAATGAGTGACGCTAGCGCCCCTTCGACTGTTACCGCCTATCTGCGTCCGATCGATCGCGAGGGTTTGCTTGGTTTCGCAGAGAAAGGTCGGGCAGACCCAACCCGCAAAGGCACGAATAAGGTGCATACGGTGTGCGAAGGCCAGTATCGAACGCTGAGCTATGTGGGCAATCACGCGCCGGTTGTCGTAGATGAGCCCCCGCACTTATTTGGTCAGGATACGGCCCCGGCTCCTGGCGAAGTGGTGCTTTCGGCTCTGGGAGGCTGTCTGGCCGTGGGGATCACGGCGGTGGCGACTTGGAAGCAAGTCAAAATTTCTAAGCTTGAACTGTTCTTAGAGGGTGACATTGGTAATCCGGCGGCTTGGGGGGCGGGGGGCGCTGAAATGGTGCCTGCGCAAATGGGTTTTCAGGCTGTGCGCGTCAAAGTGGTGCTGGAGGGCGATGCCTCACGCGAACAACTCGATGAAATCGTGCGTCACGCCAATACGTATTCACCCGTGGCAAATTCAATGCGCAATCCGATTGGTTTTGAGATCGGTCTGGTTTGAGCGTGCACCATGAATCCAACAGACGTTAGCCCGCCTCTTTTGACCACGCCTTCGCACGAACTACTTGCAAATGTGAAGCAAATCACCACGGGCGCGCTTGCGAGTGCCGCCTATCAGATTGACCACGAGGGGTTCTATCCGACAGACATCCTGCGCGCGCTCGGGCAAGCGGGGGCGTTCGGCGCGCACCTCGAGCGCAACGGCCAAAAAACTGGACTCGCAATCGATGCGATGCGAGAAATCGCTCGCAACTGCGGCTCGACCGGTTTCTTGGCCTGGTGCCATGATGTCTGCGGGTTGTATCTCGAACAGTCTGGTAACCCCGCCTTGACAGGGGCGATGCTTGACGAGCATGCCTGCGCGAACACGCTGGGCGGCACGGCCTTATCCAATCCAATGAAAACATTTGCCGGCATTGAAAAAATGCTGTTGCGCGCCAAGCGCGTGCAGGGCGGCTATCGGGTCAGTGGCGCGCTGCCTTGGGTGAGCCACATTGGACGCGGGCAATATTGCGGGGCGATCGCGGGCGTCTACCTTGACGACGGCAGCACCTCGCACGAGATCATGTTTTTATTACGCTGTACGGATGACGTCGTACTTAGACCCTGTCCAGAATTTTCGGGCATGGAAGGAACGAGTACCTGGGGACTTCGCTTAGACGACTATTTTGTCGGCGAAGACGCGTTGATCGCGGATCCGGCTAAACCGTTTATCGCCCGCGTGCGCGCAGCCTTCATCTTGTTGCAAACGGGGTGGGCGCTTGGCGTGACACAAGGCAGCATTGAGTCGATGCTAGAAGTCGAGCCTCTGCTCGGGCATGTCAATAAATTTTTAAATGACCGACCCGATGACATGCAGGCTGAACTCGACGATCTCAGTCAGCGGATTCAGACGCTTGCCCTGACGCCCTTTGATGGCAGTACGGACTATGTGCTCAGTGTGCTCGACGCACGGGCGCAAAGTGCTGAGCTGTCTTTGCGCGCCTCACAGTCGGCGTTGTTGCATCAGGGCGCGCGTGGCTACATGATGAATACCGCGCCGCAGCGTCGCATTCGTGAGGCGCATTTTGTGGCAATCGTGACGCCAGCGATTAAACACTTGCGTTGGGAGATGGCGCGTTTGTCCAAGCAGGTGTTGCCTGCATGACGCAAGAGCAGGTCTGGAAGCAATTCATTTGTCGTGCTTGCGGTCTGATTTATGACGAAAAGCTTGGCGACCCGGATAGCGATATCGCGCCGGGTACACGTTTTGCAGACATCCCCGAAGACTGGGTGTGCCCTCTGTGTGGCGTGGTCAAGGCCGACTTTGAACCTTACGAAGCGCTCGTGCTTGCGCCTTCGGCGGTTCGTGCGCAAGCAGTGCATCAGCGTGGCTTGGGCGTTGTCATTGTGGGGGCAGGGCACGCCGGTTGGGCTGCAGCCGAGGCGCTGCGGTCTCAGGATGCCGAGGTGCCAATTACGCTTGTGACCGCTTGCACGGGTGACCGTTATTTGAAACCCGAACTTTCGTTGGCACTGCGCCGCGGCTCGAGTCGCGAATCGTTAACGCGTGAGACGGGGCTTGCAAGCGCCGCGCGTTTAAGGGTAGGACTGCTGGCAGAAACCTTTGCGGTCGGCTTGTCTCCGGCGCTACATCAACTACGCACCACACGTGGCACGATGCATTACACCGCGTTGATCTTGGCACAGGGTGCGCGGCCTGCGCTGCCGGCTGCGTTGCCGGCGCATTTATGTTGGCGGGTGAACGATCTTGACGCCTGGGCGCGGCTCAAAGCCAAAATCGGTGACGGGCGCAAGCAGATTGTGATCGTTGGCGCGGGCATGGTTGGCTGTGAGCTTGCAGATGATTTCACTGCGGCCGGACATCAGGTCACACTCCTTGATGTGCAGCAGGCGCCGCTGGCAGCGTTGTTACCCGCGCAAGCTTCTGAACGCTTACGGGCGGCACTTGAGTGCGCAGGCGTGACCTTTGTGGGTCGCGCGCAGGTTTCGGAGGTGGTGCAGAATGCGAGCGGCAAAAAAACGGTAATCACCGCGTGTGGCTTGAGCCTTGAGTGCGACGAGGTCGTTGCAGCCACTGGCCTGATCACCGATACGCGTCTGGCCGCCGCAGCCAAACTCGTGCTTGAGCGCGGCATCGTGGTCGATCCGACGACCTTACAGACGAGCGAAACCGACGTCTATGCCCTCGGAGATTGTGTCAGCATCGATGGGATGCCTTGCCGCTTCATCGAACCCATTGCCAAGCAGGCGCAGGCGATCGCTGCTGCGCTAGGGGGGCAGCGCGAGACGCCGTACCGCCACACCCCGCCGGTGATTCGCTTAAAGACCCATTGCTTGCCCGTGGTGATGCATGGAGCCCCTGCGGCGCAGGGGCAGTGGCGCGTGGTCTTAGAGACGGGAAAACAGCTAAAAATGGCGCAACAGGTAGCAGGCGCTGACTGCTGCACGCTTGAGCTTGGGTGACATTGTTGGGGTGTGGTGCGTTGCACGACGCTGCGTGCGACGCGTTGCAACAAACGATTTGCAAGAAACGGCTTTGCGAAAGCTCTTAAATTGAGTATCGTAGTGAACAAAGGTCGAGTGTCTGTTGAGCAACGACCGCTTACTTAGACACGCGTCGTTCTTGTCCTTAAAAAAATAGTCGGAGACACAATATGAGATTCAGTATTCAGCACGCGAAAGATAAGGCCTTTTCTCACGATGGCTTACGTGAATATTTTGATTATCGCGATTTAGGCATTTATGACTCGACCGATAAAAAGGTAGTGGCTCATGTGATCCGCGCGAGCAAAGGCAGTAACGCGCACGGCGACTGGCATTGTCATGAGATCGAGTTTCAGTTTGTCTTTGTCTTGAAAGGGTGGGCCATTTTTGAGTATGACGGTCATGGCACCCACAAGCTTGAGGCGGGTAGCTGTGTGCATCAGGCCCCCGGAATTCGACATCGCGAAATCGAACACTCTGAAGATTTTGAAGTGCTCGAACTGATCTTGCCCGGCGATTTCAAAACGATACAGTTGCCTTGAAATATTCCCCTTGAATGGGGAGGATTTTCGGGCCTTTCGTTTAGCTTCGGTTTGAGTCAACTGAGTCTGTGCCTACGCGGTTGTCAGGTTCGTCACTATATTTTTTGAAGGGTTCGTCGAGTCCTCCTAAAAAATCCTCTGTATAGAAGGGGACGTAAGCGGTTCGCGACGCTTACGCTTTTTAGTCCGACTACCTGGTGTGTCTATGCTTAATAAACGGTCCTTTAGCGTGTTGCGCAGGCAAACGCTTGCGGCGCTTGCGCTCTTTGGCCTGAGCGCCAAGCCAGGTTTGGCGCTCAACGACCCTGAGATTTTGCAGGTGCTCGACCCGACAACCAAACGTGTGCTCAAACTTAAGCTTCGCCTGCCAGCACAAAAGACCCCAACCGCTTTACTTTTGTATTCGCCGGGGCTGGGTAGCGGTGTCTCGAACGGCGCGGCCTGGTGTGAGGCGTGGCGCGAGGCGGGCTATCTGGTTGTGACCCTTGCGCACCCCGTGACCGATGACAGCATCTGGAAAACCAATCAAAAAAAGTCGCTAAAGAGCACGATTGCCGAGGCGATCGCCGCTCCGCAGTACGCCTTAAGGGTCAAAGATTGCAGTTTTGCGCTCGATTATTTGCTTGAACTGTCTATGCTGAAGCCTTATCTTGACGCGACGCGCATCGGAATTGCAGGTCATTCTTATGGCGCACTGACGGTGCAGTCGATCACGGGCCAGGGGGGCACGGGCTTGCTAGATCGTCGGATCAAAGCAGCCATCGCTTTTTCTCCGAGTGCGATGTCACAGGAGCGTGCCGCAGCGATGGCGCAAGTCAAAATCCCCTTTTTTTGTATCACAGGCACACTCGATGGTCAGGTGACGTTTAAAGACGGCACCGGTGCGGTACGTCTGGGGGTACCAGTCAGCCAGCGTCAATGGATATACGACCACTTGCCTGTCGCACACCGACAAGAGCTGCTGGTTGCCCAGGCCGATCACATGAGCTTTGCGGGAGAGCCGATCGATGCCTTGCACTTTAGCCGCGAGGCGCCAGAGTCTGAGCAAAACAATGTCCACACCTGGCAACGCGTCAGTGCGTTGACAACAGAGTTTTGGAATTTCTATTTGGGCACTCAAGTCAAGCCCATTGACCAAAGCCGTGAGGCTTATCACAAGCGCTTGCAGGCCGCCGCAGGCTCGCAAGATCGGTTAAGGTTTGACTAAACTTAAAAAACTAAACGAGAGATTAAAAAAAATGAAAATTATTGTGCTCCCAGGAGATGGCATCGGTGCCGAAACTGTCGCGGTCGCAGTTGACGCGCTAGAACTCGTTTCTCAGCGCTATCAATTAGGCTTAAATTTACAGCATGATATTGCTGGGCATGCGAGTCTAAAAAAATACGGTACGACGATTCACGATGGCTTAATGGAGTCGGTCAAAAAAGCCGATGGGCTGATCTTGGGACCCATGGCGACCTATGATTTCAAAGACGAGTCAAAGGGCGAAATCAATCCTTCAAAGTTTTTTAGAAAAGGACTCGACCTGTTTGCAAATATTCGGCCGGCGAAAACGTACGCTGGCAGTGGCACCACGTATAAGCCTCTTGATTTGGTGGTGGTACGCGAAAACACCGAGGGTTTTTATGCCGATCGTAATGTCGAATCGGGTGGTAGTGAAATGCTAATTACACCGGATGTGGTCGTGTCGTTGCGCCGCATCACGCGTCAGTGCTGCGAGCGGATCGCGCGCTCGGCTTTTGAGCTTGCGCTAACACGTAAAAAACATGTGACGATCGTACACAAGGCAAACGTGTTGCGTATCGGCGATGGAATGTTTATCGATGCCTGCCTCGCGGTGGCTAAAGAGTTTCCGTCTGTGCAGGTGGATGATGTGATCGTCGACGCGATGATGGCGCATGTGGTGCGCGCTCCTGAACGCTACGACGTGATCGTCACGACCAATATGTTCGGTGACATTTTGTCTGATCTGACGGCCGAACTTGCAGGCAGCCTAGGCATGGCGGCGTCAATTAATGCCGGCACAACGTATGCGATGGCGCAGGCCGCACACGGCTCGGCGCCTGACATCGCTGGGCAAAATATTGCCAATCCGTTTTCGCAAGTTTGTTCGGCGGCAATGCTGCTGACTTGGTACGGACAGCGCAAAGGTCGACCTGAGTTTGTTCAAGCCAGTCAGGCACTTGAGCAGGCAGTGACGCAAGCGATTGCCGCAAAAGAGTCAACGCGCGATATGGGCGGCAAACTTGGTACCAAAGAGACGGGCCAGGCATTGCTGAAGCGGCTCGCGGCTACTGATTAATCACAATGTTGGCAGCTTTGCCAATCGCTTTTGATGTTGCAAAATCTTTGGCCACGTATTGTGTAAACGCAGCACGATCAAGGATCATGATATCGACGCCTAAACTTTTGAAGCGCTCTTTCACGACTGTTGTCGCGAGCGCTTGTTTCAGTGCGGCTGTGAGTTTGTCGGTCACTGCCGCAGGCATCCCCACCGGGCCAAACAAGCCGGTGAACGTCAAAATATCAACGTCCTTTGCACCGAGCTCTTGAAAGGTCGGCACCTCGGGCAAGAGTGCC
The DNA here is from genome assembly GCA_945872285.1 of Bordetella parapertussis. GTDB lineage: Bacteria > Pseudomonadota > Gammaproteobacteria > Burkholderiales > Burkholderiaceae_B > Zwartia > Zwartia parapertussis_D. The sequence goes on from CAMBZR010000036.1 coordinate 30,168, forward strand.
GAGCGTGTATTGCCGCTTTGCGCGATCGCGATGAGTGTGCCACCTTTGATATGACCGATTGAGGCGATGACTTGATCGAGGATGCTGTCAATTTGACCGCCCACAGCATCGTTGAGCGCTGGGCCGCTACCCTTGTAGGGGATATGGGTCAGTTTGAGTTGCATCTTTAACGCTAATAATTCAAGGGCAAGGTGTTGGCTTGAGCCATTGCCAGCCGAACCGATCGAGACTGCTGAATTGGCAGCCTTGGCCTTAGCGGTGAAATCAGCAAAGTTTTTAATCTGGCCCTTCGGTGAAACACTTAATACCATTGGTGCTTCGTGAATCGGGCCGATGGCAGTTAAATCTTTGGTGGGATCGTAAGGTGCTTTTTGGTCGAGCGCGGGCCCGACAGCGATCGAACCGCTCGAGCCAAGCAACAAGGTGTAGCCGTCGGGTGCGGCACGCACAACGCCTAGCGTACCAATAAAGCCACCGGCGCCGGGCTTGTTTTCGACCACGACTTGTTGTCCGAGTATTTCAGATAGCGCGGGTGCAATGGTGCGGGCAGTGATGTCAACGTTGCCCCCAGGTGCCCAAGGCACAACGATTTTGATGGGTTGGCGCGGGTAGTCTTGTGCCTGGGCCGGAAAACCCAAGGTGCCGAAATAAAAAGCGGTTAAGTATCCAAAAATAGAAAGTATTTTGCTCATTTTTTTTGCGGTCTCCGGGCCGTTGCTCGCTAAACGCAAGCACTCATGTTGTCAATGGCTTAGACTAATGATTGTACGTGGTTGTGACAAGCGGGTAACCCCCAAGCCTACCAAAGATAAGGAAGCATTTTGAACACACTCAACGAGACGGCCCAAGGGGTCTATCTGATTACAGTCACACCGTTTAAAGACAACGGTGAGCTCGATTTACCGAGCACCGATCGAATGGTCGATTTTTGTCTAGAGCGCGGCGTCACCGGCTTGACTGTTTTAGGCATCATGGGTGAAGCCACCAAGCTCACGGCCGAAGAATCACGCTTATTTGTGCGTCAGGTGCTCAAACGTGTACAGGGTAAGGTGCCCGTCGTGGTGGGTGCCTCGGCCCCGGGCTTTGCGCCAATGGGCGAATTGACCAAAAGTGTGATGGATATGGGCGCGGCGGGCGTCATGGTGGCGCCGCCTGCAACCGTACGTACTGACGATCAGATCAGCAGCTACTTTGAGATGGTCAACGAAACCCTTGGCCCTGACGTGCCTTGGGCGTTGCAAGATCATCCGGTTTCAACGACGGTGCAGATGTCGACGGCCGTCGTCCTTAAAATTCTTAAAAACTCGCCGCGCTGTGTCATGCTTAAGCACGAAGACTGGCCAGGCCTGGCCAAGCTCAGTGCGATATGTACCGCCATGCAAAAAGGCGAGTTGCGCAAGATCTCGATATTGACGGGTAATGGTGGCGGGCTGTTCTTGCCCGAAGAACTGGTGCGTGGTGCCAATGGTGCGATGACTGGTTTTGCTTACCCTGAGATGATGGTGGATGTTTGCGCTGCTTATGCGGCTGGCAACGTTGAGCGTGCCTTTGATATTTTTGATGCTTACCTGCCGTTGGCCAAGTACGAACAGCAGGGCGGTATTGGTTTGGCGGTGCGCAAACATATCTTGGCTGAGCGCGGCGCGATTGCTTCGGCCGCGATTCGCAAGCCTGGTCCAAAACTGTCGGCGCTTGATATCGCTGACATCAAACGTTTAACTGCTCGGCAAGAGAAAAACTTAGAGAGGATTTCATCATGATCAACATGCAGCTTGACTTAAAAGTCATTGAAATTTTGTCTAATATCTCGACCGCAACGCTTACGACTATTTTGCTTAAAAAAGGTTTGCGCAATGTCTGGATGCGTGGCACGAAGCCGATTCGTGCGGGGCAGCCGCGCTTAGTGGCGCGTGCCTTTACCTTGCGTTTTGTTCCTGCGCGCGAAGATCTGGCGACACCCGAATCATGGTCGTCACCGATCTCAACCCGCGGTGCGATCGAAGACATGCCCGAGGGCTGTATTGCGGTGGTCGATTCGATGGGTGTGACCGATGCCGGTATTTTTGGCGATATTTTGTGTGCCCGTATGGC
>CAMBZR010000037.1 GCA_945872285.1 Bordetella parapertussis
ACTTGAGGAAAGGAGAAAGATCAAAGAAAAGACCATTCAAAGCAGAAGACTACAACACAGATGTGAAACCGTTTAAACTTTAAAACCAATGAGCCAATCTCTCCTTTAAGAAACTAGCCCATCTGTCTCAAACCATTTGAAGACGGACAGCTTGCCAACCAAACGCCAGATGCGGTGTATCAAACCGCGAGCGGCGGCGGCGCGATGATTCTTGAAAAATATGGTGATTCGCTGCCAGAAACGTCGTTTCTGGCAGTATAGTGAAAGAAGTAAAAGCAACTGCAACAATAGAAGTAAAAACGGGGCAGCGCCGAACGGCTGCAAGTGAACTGGAACCTACAGCTTAAACTCTAGCAAAAAGTTGTCTTGAGTTTCCGTTCCACCTCACATCAAACCAGGCAGTTCAGTTGTGAATGCCAACTTTTTAGAGGTGGTTTGAATGTTATTTAATCAATCCTCAGGAGTAAAAAATTGGCTTTATATGTCAATATTAATATTGTCATTCACCTTAATATTGATTATATCTTCAAAAGAGTTCTATCCTGCGGACTATCAAGAATGGCGCCGTGATTGGGGGATCTTTAAAAACTATCTTTATTCTGTTTCTCCCACTCCGTTTAATGAGCTGAGTAAATTTACACTTGCATATTTAATTAATTCTTTTTTGAGTGATGAAACCAATAGAAACCTTGCATGGATTAATATAATTTTCCTATTTCTTCCAATTTTGTGTCTCGCATTAATACACGGGTGGCGATTTGCAATAGGTCCTAGCAGTGTGTTTATATTCGCTTTAATTTTTAGTCCAATCCCTGTTTATTATTTATTTTCTGGTGCCCTTGAGGTTCAGAGCGGTGTCGTGATTGGTATATTTATATCAACATTAACTACGCTGACTTTTTCTGATAAACAGGACCAGCCAAAATCATTACTTTTTTTTTATCTTTGTCTGGCTTCTTACTGCCAATATATAAAGATACGGTGGTCGTAGTTATAACATTTGGTTTTTTATTATTAATTTTTATTAATATTTTTAAAAAATATATTTTTGCATGTTCAAAACTATCAACAGGTTCAATTTTTGTACTAATAAAATACGGTGCCTTGCCAATTCTTTTTGGAATCATATTAAGTGCAAGTTACAATATGATGAAGTATGGGGTTTATTTGCCTGTTGTTTATTTAATCGAGTCAAGGGAAACCAGCCCTAATATATATACAAGCATAGAGTTTTTGATAGGTTCAATTTTTTCACCCAATGGAGGTGTAATTGTTTTCTGGGTTTTATCATTATTCATAATGATATGGGGCTGGCGGATGTTAGGGTTTGCGCCTCGAAAATCTGTGGTTTGCTTAGGTGCTATTTGTGTGCTGCTGACTTTATTTGGTTTAGCGAAATGGTGGGCGCCTTTTGGTTGGGACTCTTGGGGTAATCGTTTAGCAATCCCATCGGTTTTTGGGTTAATGGTAGGGATGCTGATATCACTAGAGCCTACAAAACCCAAGAATATTTTGACAATTAAATTTTTTCAAGAATTAAAATCATACAAGCTAATATTTATCTGTTCAGTAGCAGCTTTGTCTCTTTATTATTTATCGGTACCATATTTATCCACTAGCTTTTCAACTGCAATGCAAGCCTCGCTGAATCCGGGCTCTGCTTGTCAAAATATGTATCGTGCTCTACAAAATGACACTTCTAATATCGGATTGGAGTTTTGGAGATCTGACATTTATTATAAATGTGCGCGGGAAAGGATGTTGCATTTTCCACTGCCAAAATAAATAGGTGATTTCCAGTATGAAGTGGGGCACGATTCAAGGATCGGTGAAACACTGCGCAGGCGGTTTAAAAACTACCATTAACTTACGAGCAAATGTACTGAGTGATGAGAAACTTAAAGTTACTGATAATGCTAGTTTTAACCGTTTGCGCTCTTGCAGTGATTTTCGATCACGTTATTACCGTCACCTTATTGCCATTTTGTACTGACCATTTACGTACACCATCAACTTTTTTTACCCCCGTCCGCTGTTAGGACCGCAAAACACCCAAGGGTGGGGGGGCGGTGCCTAAAGCGCTACACACTCATAAAACTTAGTTGATCAGTACTGCGGGCGAAGCGGGGATGGATCCTGGCACCTTGCTTAGCGTGATGATCTCGGCAAGCAAGACGAGCACCTCGCGTGATCTGCTCGTTTGATCCGCCGGTACTGAATATGTGCTGCCACGATAGTTGACCGTGGCGATAGGGCGCATCGACTGGTTGTTTTTAAACACCTCAAATAATGGCAACGACGATGCATCGTCGTTTAGATCCTGGACCGTGCCCGGGTTGGTCCCAAACAGATCCGAATTTTTGACTTTGATTATTTTAGGGTTCGGTTGAAGCTGTAACGAAACAATACTGCCCAAAAAGGAGTAAATATTTTTAGGTGAGCGCAGCTTAATCACAAGGCTGTGTTTATCATCGTGCGATGCCCCGGGTCGGGAGAGGTCTCCAATTAGATTGTGTGGAAGCTGTGAGTTTTTGTAATGTGGATTACAAAAAGCGGTGTCGGTAAATTGATGCTCTAGCTTTTTTTCACTGTTGTTTTTAATTAAACATATTCTGATGGTGGGCGTGGTGCGTACGAACTCATACATACGTGACTTGTAGTTATCTTTAACAGGCACTAGTCTGACATTGGGCATTGAATAAAGAGAATTCATCTTATCCATGTTTTGCGACACAAAATCAAGATCTATTGGTCCTGACAAGACCTCTCTTTGAGACACCAATTCAGTTCTGAGGCCGCTGTCGATCAAACGATAAAGAATGCGTTGAAACTCCGCATATTTGGGACTTGTCGGATGATTATCCCAGCGCTGGATCACCTCGTCATGGCTATCGCGAATCTCAACGTTTTCGATCACCAAGGAGTACAGGACAGACTTGGGACCCGCGCGGTTATTGGTTAGGCTGTTGATGTCCTCTGGCGTTAAATCACTCAAAAAAGACTGCATAAAAGATTGATTATCTAGAGATGACTGCGTAAAGTTAAAGCTATTGTTAACTGCAAAACTAGCATTCGGTGCGTAGTATGACCCAGCGTTCGCTGCTGTAGACGCGAAAAAACCCGCGATACTCGCAGGATTAGCGCTCATGACATTGGTCGCGACTCCGACTCCTGCGCCAATCGAACCCGACCCAATCACATTAGGCATATCCAAAAACGACATTGGCAAGTGCTCGGATGCTCTGATGACATTGATCAAAATGTTACTGTTGGCGTATTCCTCCAACACTTCGCGATAAGACGATGACATCGCCTGAAAGGAAGTCGATCCCGTCATACTGCAACCGGTAAGTAGCGCAGACAGACCCGCTATGAAGCAAGCAGTCTTAATAGAATGATAGTTTCGCTGTATAAGGTTCATAAAGGGCTCCGAAATTTAATGTTGTCATAGGTTACAATGACACCCATCGAGTAAATAGTTGAAAACTCGCCTATTTGTATCCTTCAGCTTGTATATCGAACATTTCCTTGTACAAACCGCCTCGTTGCATCAACTCTGCATGACTGCCAATATCAACGATCTTTCCTCCGTCCAGCACGATAATGGTATCTGCTGTCCGGACAGTGCTAAATCTGTGACTCACGATGAGCGTGGCCATGCCTCGATGGCTTTCATAAAGGTTGCTAAAAATTTTGAGTTCACCTTTTGCATCAATCGCGGAAGTCGGCTCATCAAGAATTAACAGATCAGATTGCCTGACCAGTGTTCGAGCAAGCGAAATGCGTTGCGACTCTCCACCCGACAACTCAGAACCATCTTCAAATACATTTAGCATGCGTTGATCGTACCCATGACGCAATTTTTTAATGAAATCATCCGCACCAGATTTTTTGGATGCCTCTCTAATATCATCCATCGTCAACTGTTTAATAACACCCAGGCGGATGTTATCAGCAATACTTAAGTGCTCAATGAGACCGAAATTTTGCATTAAGGTACTGACACGATCATAAAATGAATTGATTGCTAATGATTGAATGTCGCGGCCGTTAATCAAAATTTGACCGCTTGTCGGTAAATATTGACGAAGCAACAGCTTCACAATGGTGGATTTACCAGCCCCATTTTTACCCACGAGTGCGATTTTGCTATTGCTCTTGATATCAAAGCTCACACTATTCAATGAAAGATTTTTTTCATTGGGATAGTGAAAACATACATTTTTAAACTGTATGTACAGGCTCTCTGCGTGAGGTAACTCGACGGTTCCGTCCACAATCAATGGCTTCGACTCTAGAATCACTCTTAAGTTTTTAACTTCGATAAAATGTTTATGTACACCTTGAATCGTCACGGCCATTACATTTCCTGAAGATGTACTTTGCTGTAACAGACCACGCAAGAGCAGAAAACCTTCCAAGCTGAGAGTCCCTCCAATAGCCATGCGTAAAAACCAGATGTTGGAAAAAAACTCACCCACCAAGCTGACAGACTCGGCTGTCGACAAGCTGACGACAGATGCTTTGGTAGTTTGTAATTCCTTGTTGAAAATACGCTCTTTGTGATATTTCCATATCTGAACGAGTTTGGTATATGAACCTAGCAGCCTAATTTCTGGCATACGTGTTGGATCTGTCAGCACCCAACCCGTTCTTGACATGATGCGCCAGTCTTTATCATTTTGAGTTTCGTCATTATCTCGACGATGGTTGATTTTTATCTGAACAATCAACAAGGGCAGCAGCGCCAAGATCATGACAAGGCCAACAATAGGCGCCTTGACTGTAATCGTAATGATTGAGATAAAAAAACCAAAAGAAGCAGAGATGATATCCAAAAACTTCCGCAAGATATCGATCACAGAATCTTTGCCCATGATCGCCTTAGATAGCTTTTGATTAAAAAGCTCCTCGTCGAACTGTGGTTGGCTCAGGGCATAGATTTGTTCAGTCAGGCTTTGTTCGACAAATGACTGAAGTAGAAATTCGTACTTTGCGTTTACCAACGCATTCAAGCGACGCAAAATGATAGAAAAAAGGGTGACCGATGCCATCAACCCCAACCAAAAAAAGGCGGATGTTTGACTGCCACCATCTTTGGAGATGAGTTTGACCAATTCAGAGATGAAATTTGCCGCCAGAAACACTTGGGCAATTGGCTCGACACCTCTGTAGATTGCGTCAATCACTTGCCAGACAATGAACCGACGACCAGGAACCAGAGCTGTTTTAAACGCCCAAACATAAAAATCTAATTTCTTTGGCTCTAGCACTTCATCGATTTTCATTTTATAAACTGCAACCACAACAATGACAGCTTGGGGGACGCGCTATGCGTGCGACTCAATCAACGCTGAGGAGTATCTTCACCATAAATTTTCAAATCCTGTCAGGATCCAGTTCTCCCCTAATTCTTTTGTTGCAGCGATGGCAGATTCACTTAATTCACTTTCAGTCGACGTATCAACTCGCACTTTCGCGCGCTGACCTTTCCGGTCACTGATCCAAGAAACCGCAGCAACCGCTGTAAATCGACCACCCTCTTGTCTGATCATAGAAAGATTAAGACTCGCTTGAACGCTTGCAAATAAAGGCTGATGCACACGTATCCAGTTCTCAACCTCTTCTAGATTTTTATAGTTTGGATCAAAAAGCTTAAGCGCTCGCTCAGGATCATCGGTCTTAAGTATCGCCATAAAATTCGTAAAGATATTTGTGACGATCTCGAGCTCCGCAATGAGAGCCGTATCTTCAGAATTCCCCCGAAGGCTAGGCTGTCGATCAACGTGCCATTGTTTAATGACATATGACTCGCCAACCGGACGTCCTGTCAGTTTTTGCCGAACAAAGGATTGTTCTACAGCAAAAATGTCTTCAACCTCTTGAATCACAGGTCCCCAATTTTGATTCGGTACCCAAGACCTTAATAGATCTCCCATATGTTCCGCCGGCAAAACGGGAGGGATATGCGAGGAACGGTTTTTATACTTGCTAATTAGACCCTCGCGCTGCGCACGTACAGTAGTCATATGGTGCATGATGACGTTGTCATCTAAACGATGAGGATTTTGTGTTGGTAATTTTCGAGTAGTATCCGCAACGCAGTAGTAGTTTTCGTGAGCCTTTTCAGCGGTAAATGCAACATCAGGACGAATTTTGTAAATTAATGGAACGTACAAGTTTTCCCCCCAAGCTCCTGCCCATCCACTCACTTGATAGCGCGGTGATACCCAATAATCAATCAACTTACAGGCAGTAGCGTCATAGCCGTGCTCAATGACTTGCTGCTTGGCATACGCCATGGCTTCGGGAAGAATGAACTCATCCGCATCCATGGTAATAAAGTGTGTCGCACCGAATTTTCGAGCTAATTCCAACCCACGTGTACGCTTATCCGCTTCAAAAATCTGCGGATTAGCGAAAGGATCAGGCTCAAATTGGTATTCAAATAACTCATCTACCAAGCCTTGTTTTAACAAGTGATCAAGTATCTCTAATAATAGACGTGAACAGCGATTGCCGGCATATGAACGAGTCTGGTAGACGATCGAAATATGATCAATTTCACTACGCAAAGCCCGGAGCTTGGCGTCGAGTAACTCCTCACCATCGAATAAATTAATTGAAGCAGAAAGAATCATGTTAAACGAGTATCCGAAAGTTCCCAAAGTCGCTCGACATAAACGCCCTCTTTTGTAGAGAGCTTTTCTGCGTACTCCAAAATATCCCATGCGATATCAGCAGCAACATACTGGGACCGATAAATTGAAACGCCTCTGGCTTTTTGTGTAGCGTCTATTGTGATGGTCACAGGTTTGAGGTTATTAAAGTCCTTTAACCGTTTAACCAATGCTGGTTGATCATATTGGCAATAAGGCAAGTCTTCATAGAACAATACTCGCGTTGCAGGCGCTTTTTTAAGCAATTCTGGCAACATCGACCATAGCGCCAAATGTGTGGCTGCGTGGTCACCGTGCGCGCCAACCGCTAGTGGTGCAAGAATGACATCAGGCGTGTGTTTTTCAAAATACGTCTTTAATCCAGACGCATACAGTTTGAGTCGAAAATCATCTGGTGTATCCATGATGCGCTCGGCCCAACGAGAACCATCTACATCCACATACATCTCAACATCCTGGATATTGGCAGTCTCTACTTTTGCCCCAATAAACTCACCGTACAGATGATCCTCGGCAGTACGAATCAGTGTGACGGTTTCGACATCACCGTAAAGCGGCGCACACGTACCAGCGCAACGCGAGGGCCCGATCATCGTCAGCAACGAGATTTCTACCGAGCCATCCAACGCAGCCAGTGTGCCGCCTATCGAAAGCGCGGCATCGTCTGAGTGTGGGCTAATCACAGACCATCTTTCGGTCGGGGACTTGAGTCTATCAGTGGTCATCCGGCCTGGCACTAGGGCGACGACGTCTTGCTCAATCAACTGATTGACCACACGCATATCCACGCCCAGTGCAGTGAAATCACTTAGTTTTTTAAAACCGTCAATCAACGATGCGGTCGCACGCATTTCATCGGTCAGTTTCCCCTTGATCATGTTGGGTGTCCACTCGAGACATTTCCAACCGAGTGAATGAAACAGGGGTAAAAGGTGGAGAATTTGAGATGGCTTCACTTTAAACCAACCTAATCAAATTATTGAGGAGAGATATATCTAGAGTAGCGGCTAAGATTAGAGTCTTTCCACCCCATGAGTGCAACACGCAGGGTGCTAACTTGCAGAGCTGAAACCGACTCATCCTCGTCTACGACTTTGACAACACCTATGAGAGACTCAATATGACTCATTGAGTAATCGGTGAAAATTTTCACCAACTTATGATCATGAGCAAACAATGATTGCACTAGATGCAGTATGCCATCTAGGCAATCGCTCACCATCTTGCAAGAGTCCGCGCGCTCTAATGCAAGCTCGAGTGATTCTGTGGTTTTAGCAATTTGACATAACGTATCCACTGCCACTGCGTCAGACACCGGACGCAGCAATAGTTTTGCTAATGATCCAGCCAACAACGCATCATCGGTAATCTGAAGGTTGAGAACAGTCTCTTGAGGGACACGCCAGTTGTCGCCAGATCGCCCAAAAAACACGGTCACACACTTCACCTTGCTGATCGTGTTCATGTGTGCGGTAAAAGTGTCGAGACCAAAAATAATATCGTGACTCAGTGCCGTGTTGATGATGCCATCCAATCCAGACTTTGGGAGTACGCTTGCGTGGATGTTCGCGCTCTCGAATAAATCTACAATGGATTCGGAAAATTGTTGATTAGCCTCGTTAATGCCAGCAACGATGTTGAGCTCAATGGGGTGATCCACACTCAAATGATGAATAGCATCCACCCACCACTGGGCAGACACGGCACTCTTTTCCTTAGACGAGTGCGGATTGAGAAGCACACGGAATCTTGATTTCTTGTCCTCCGCCCCGACGGACGGAATCAATGAGCCTAGCTTGGGCATTTCGATGCCCACAGTGTTTAATAGGTTCTTGAGCGCGTCATATATGGTCAACTTCACATCGCTACTTTCATATTCGGTAATGCGACTCTCAGTCCGATTAACCAAACGGACTAATCTCGAACCGATGTCTAAATAAAAGAAACGGTCAAAACCGGGGACGGTCTCAAGCACTCTATATATCTTGTCAGATAAAAAATCACAAAATGCAATTAATGCATCAGGCTTTTCTTCGAGTAACGCATGGGCACGCACAAAAGGCGCTAGCGCATCGGAATCTATATGATGGGCATCGATTTTGGAATTCCACTTCCATAAATCTTTTGAGTGCGACCAGACTTCAACGCTGACATTTGGTAACTTTCTCATGAAAGCTTCCACTGCGAGGAATAAGATCATTTCATCGCCGATGCCGATATGCGGTCCAAATGCAAAAAACAATTTACTGACTGATGGCCACTCTTGCGCAAATGACTTTTGGACAGGACGCAGGCCTGACCACGAGCGGTCGTAGCGTTGGAAGTGGTAGTAACTGAGGATTTCGAGGGCATCGGAAATGTTCCCAGATCTGCCTTTTAAGCTCTGTGCAACCACCGGGGCGATTTTGGCAATGCCCTCCTCGACGACTGGCTCAGCAAGCTCCCAACCAGGCTCTGACAAACGCTTGAGAAGTCGATCCGCAAACCGGGCTCGGCTCAAAAACCAGGACTCGTATTCACGATTGATCGGGCGCACTGCCGATGACCAGAGAATGACTATCAAAAAATTTACAATAAAGTGACGCGCCTCAACCGTTTTCCAAACGCCGTGAATCAACCCATCACCGTCTAGACGATTCACATCAACGAAATTAGGAGCGCCTAAAGCTAAATCTGGTCTAAGTTGAATGAAGTCCATAGGGAGACATAAATTGGAAAGTAATAGTTTAGCCAGCCCTGCACTTTATTGGCGGTTTCAAGTACGAAGTGCACCACGGTCTAAGGACTGGTAAAACACTTCGTACTTGAAACCGCCATTTTTTAATTTTTTGCAGTATATCCTAATTGAGATGTGTCCCAACGTTTGCACGTCAAGAGCTTGTCAGTTAATGATTTTATTGCCAAATTCGGTCATTTTGTCTGGTCTCGATTTTAACTTTGATTTCGAGCAGACTTTGGGTTGTTCGCGACTACTCGCGGGGAACCCTCATGCACCAAGGCAAACTCGTTTTCTCGCAGATCATGATGCATCGGCCACTGACAACTTTCCGGCGTTGCGTCGCCGCGCACCGAGGCGATCACAAGGTCAAGGACTTTACCTGCTTGGATCAGTTTCTCGCAATGGCCTTTGCGCAATTGACTTATCGGGAGTCGCTTCGCGATATCGAAGTCAATCTGCGCGCACAGGCCAAGCGTCTTTACCACATGGGATTTCGTTGTGCGACGCTGTCTCGCAATACGCTGGCCAATGCGAACGCGACGCGGCCTTGGCAGATCTATGCCGACTATGCTCAGCTGTTGTGGGTCCGGCGAAACGCACATATGGTTCTACCCGTGAGTACTCGATAAATGGGTGTATTGTGAAGATGACGGAGAACAAAAGAGATAAGTCAATTGATAGCATTGAACTTGTAGGTTGAATACCCACGCCCAAGTAGGCATGGGTTACCGGTCAGCAATAGCTAACACCCGGAATGTTCAATGTTTGGGTAGTAAGCTCCCTTGATGTGGGCGTTAAAAAGCCACCCGAAGGTGGCTAGTACCCGAGTGGGTTACCAGCGCAGCAGAAACTAACACCCACATAGACATCCTGATGGGTTGCCGGTCAGCATTGAACAATAACTTCCCCTCTGCGCACCACCGGCAGCCAGCTCCAGTGCATCGTCAGAGACATCCTGCACAACAACTTCTTCAAGTTCAATGTTCATAGCAGACTCCAAGATTGAATACCCACGCCCAAGTAGGCATGGGTTACCGGTCAGCAATAGCTAACACCCCATATACCTACAAGTTACGTTCGTCACGCCCAAGTACATGAATTGTCCCCCCTGCCCACTAGCAGCAGCCATCTCCAGTGCATCGTCAGAAACATCTTGTACAGCAACTTCTTCAAGTTCAATGTTCATACGAGACTCCAAGCTTGAATACCCACACCCAAGTAGGCATGGGTTACCGGTCAGCAATAGCTAACACCCGGTTAGTGCATTTTAAGAATGCCTTATGTTTATAAATCCGCTACTCGATTGGCGTCAATCAGTATGTGCATTATTTGTGTGCCGTTGCGAGTATTGGCGAAACCTCCTGACTCACCCGTAAAAACTTAGATACCTGAGCCATTACCTCGGGTCTGAGAATGCCTTTGTGAGTGCCAATTTGAACCACTAAGGGAAGTCATCACACACGTTGCATGAACCTATAAGCCAGCGCTTGGTGTGTTGCCACGATTAAGGCGACAGAGATGCAAGCGTATTTATCAAAATCCGTACCATAGCAGTACCATGGAAATCAAAAGCTAAAAATACAGAAATTAAAACCGCCTGAGAGCCCCATAAATAAAGGGTTTAATTATAAAGACCCGCAAATAAAAAAGGCCTCAGAGCATTTATGCTTCGAGACCTTTCAAATTTCTGGCTCCCCGACCTGGACTCGAACCAGGGACCTGCGGATTAACAGTCCGTCGCTCTACCGACTGAGCTATCAGGGAATCGTCGTTGAAAATCAGTCGGTTATTGTATTTTTATAAAAAAAACAAAGCCCGTGCAAACTCAGCGATATCAAAGACTATAACATAGTTGGCCTTTTCCAGCCAAACGAAGGCTTGCTCGCCAAGAGGCTCAACTCAAGGTACATTCGCGTTAAAACCAATACAAAAAAGGAGCAAGCTTTGAAACGAATTCTGCAAATATTGAACACGGGCGCCGCGGTGCTTTTTGCACTTACAGCAGTGCAAGCCACTGCGCAAACACCCGCGACATATCCCAATAAAGCCGTGCGCTTGGTGGTGCCGTTTCCGGCCGGGCAAGCCACTGACATCATCGCGCGTTTGCTGGCCGAACGTTTAACGCAACGGTGGGGTCAACCAGTGTTTGTTGATAACAAAGGTGGTGGTGCCAGCATCCCAGGCATGCTAGTGGGCAAAGAAGCGCCTGCTGACGGCTACACCATTACGTTTGCAAGCAGCACTACCACTGCGGTCAACGAAGCGTTGTATCCGAAACTACCCTACAACATGCAACGCGATTTTGTTCCGGTCGCAGCAGTGTTTACGCAACCTTGGTTGATTTTGGCAAACCCGTCTGCACCCTATAACAATTTAAAAGACTTGATCGATGCGGCACGACAAGCGCCAGGCAAACTCACCTGGGGTTATGGCGCTAATGCTCTTGAGTTAGCGGCAGAGCTCTTTAAGCAACGTGCTCAAATTGAAATTGCTGGGGTGTCATACAAAGGCAGTGGACCTGCGATGAATGACTTGCTAGGCGGGCATATTCTGTTGGCAGTTGACACGATGGCTTCATCGTTGCCGCATATTCAAGCAGGCAAACTCAAAGCCATTGCTTCACTCTCTAGTGAGCGTGCGTCGCAATTGCCTGAGGTGCAAACGATTGCCGAGCAAGGCTATCCAGGCTTTGTCGGCGTAGGTTGGGCGGGCTTGTTTATGCCTAAGGGCACTGCGCACGCGATTGTGAAAAAAGTGTCTGATGATGTGCATCAGATTTTGAATGAGGCAAGTGTGCAACAAGCCCTAGCGCAACGTGGTTCGACACCTGATTTAAGACCCCTGCCCGAGTGGTCGGCGTTTGTCAGCGCCGAGACTTTGAAGTGGGCCGAGGTGATTAAGAAGGGAAATATTAAGTTGGCTGAGTGACTTAAATAGTACATCTTTATCTTCAACCTAGTACAGCAGTCCCCTCCCTGCCGCCAGAGCTTTCTGCATGGTCATGAACTCGGCGCCCTCTTTAATTAGGCTTTCCACAAAGCCTTCAAAGGCCAGCATGCGGTTGCCGCGACCTAAAACGTAGGGGTGCATGGTGTAGGTCAGGATCCCGAAATCGGTACTCTTTTTGAAGTACCTGAACTCGTCCAGCCAACTTTCCATCACGATACGGGCACTTTGCAGGCCGGGGTTGACGGTGGTGGGCATGCGCCAATATTCAAAATGAGGGTGATCGTCTAGGTGCCAGCTAATTGGCATTTCGATCAAGCTAGTCTCTTTGCCAAACTTGATGGGGTCGCCCAGTTTGACTTGGTCGCCGGCACGCACGGGGTACGGATGATAATCACCGCCCATCATGCTGCTGTCGTACTCAAAACCGTACTTGAGCAAAAGATTCAAAGTGTTTTCGCTTAAATCCCACGAGGGTGAGCGATAGCCCACTGCCCTACCCCCTGTCAGCTGTTTGATTGCCGCGCTAGCGCGCAGCATGTCGGCCTCTTCTTCTTCAAGCGTTTGGCTAGCGGGTGGGATATGCGCCCAGCTGTGATGCCCGATCTCGTGGCCGCCCTTGAGCACGGCCTCACAGGCTGCTGGGTAAGTTTCAAGCGTAAAACCCGGCACAAACCATGTGGTGGGGATGCTGTGCACCTTTACCAAGTCGAGAATCCGTTTTGACCCGACGACCCCGAACTCGCCGCGCGACAGTGGCGTAGGCGAGGTCAGCCCACGCGAGATAAAGCCCGACTGCACATCAAAGTCATAGGTCAGGCAAACAATATGGCGTGGCATGGCACATCCTTTTGAAGGTCAGAATACGTTGACTACATTGACATCCTCCCCGCCCTAAAGGGCGGGGATTCCTACGGCGCTACGCTGTGATTTGCGAGTCGCTTCGGTGGGTTCCTGCTTCACTGAGCGGCCTGACTGCAACGACTCTCCACGGGCTAACAAGCGGTATCCCCGCTCTAAAATATTTATCGCACCGACCAAATCGGCGTTTTCTTCAAAACCACAACCGACACACTCAAACTTAGCCTGCGTCTTGCGGTTGTCTTTCGACGTGTGGCCGCAGCGCGGGCAAGTCCGGCTGGTGTATTGGGGCGTAACCGCTACGAGCCAACCGCTTTTCCATGCCATCTTGTACTCAAGCTGGCGACGGAATTCTGACCAGCCTTGGTCGAGGATTGACTTATTCAAACCGGACTTGGCTCGGACGTTTACCCCCGGTGCCTCGATCGTGCCGGCTGCAGAGGCAGACATATTGCGGACTTTCAGGTCTTCAATGACTACGAGCGCGTGGTTTTTGCTGATCGCAGCTGAAGCCTTGTGGAGAAAGTCTTTGCGGATGTTGGCGATACGGTAGTGCAGATTCTTGACTTTGGCCTGAGCCCTCTTCCAATTGTTACTGAATTTAACTTTGCGGCTTGTGCGACGCTGGTATCGGCGCAGACGAGCTTCATGCTTGCGAAAACTGTTGACCGCTTCGATATGACTGCCGTCGCTCAGCGTGGCGAACCGGGCCACGCCGACATCGATTCCAACCGCACCGCCTTGTGCGACTGCATGCTCTAACGTTCGCTCGGTCTGGATCGATACAAACCATTTGCCATTTCTCAGACTAACGGTCGCGTTACGAACTTCGCCTAATACGTCGCGACTCTTGCGGTAGCGCATCCAGCCGAGTTTGGGCAATTTGATGCGTCCATTGGAGTTGTCTAGTGTGATTGCTTGTGGAAAGCGGAAGCGGTCATACTGGCCTCGCGTCTTGAACCGAGGGAATGCTGCGCGTTTCTCGAAGAAATTCTTGTAGGCACGCTCTAAGTCCTTAAGCGCTTGCTGAGTAATTTGTGAGTGCGCTTCTTTGAGCCAGGGTGTTTCGACGCTGCTACGCCAATCGGTCAGGTGCTTGCACAGCGATGCATAGCCAAGATGCTTTTCGCCAACCTCGCTCCTCGCCTTCTGCAAGGCGAGCGCCTTGTTGTAGACGAACCGGCACGCCCCGGCGAACTGGCGCATCTTGCGCGCTTGTTCGCTAGTTTGGCGCAGCTCGAATTTGTAGGCTTGAAGTCTCTGCATACTGTAATTGTATACAGTTTATCTGTTGACTTAAAGTGCAAACAGCTAGGACAGCGCTGCTGTCCGCGCTATTCATCCCCAGCCTAAAGGCCGAGGCTTTCCGCGCAATCCGGTAAGCTCTGTCAGATATGTTAGCAAGCTAAACCATTTAGGGATTTTGGATGTCTGATCTCAGTGACAGCACTTCGCCCCAACCGTCGGCTAAAGCCTCGCGCTTAGGCCGCGTGCTTGAAAGCTGGAGTTCAGGAATTTTAATCGTCGTACTGCTATTGCTATGGCAGACCGGCGTGCGCTATTTTGAAGTGCCTAACTTCTTGCTGCCGGCCCCCACTGAAATCGCGCAGCTCTTTGTCGACGAATGGTCATTGATTCAAATGCATTCTTTAGCCACGATTTGGGCGATCTTAACGGGCTATGTCACGGCGGTACTGTTTGCCTTAATCGTCTCGGCCTTGATGATTCGCTTTACTTGGCTTGAACGCTTAATCATGCCCATTTTTGTTGGCTTACAAAGCGTGCCAAAAATTGCGATAGCGCCTTTGATTTTGGTATGGGTGGGTGCAGGCATGGGCTCAAAAATTGCCGTGGTGATGTCGATTGCTTTTTTTCCAATCGTGATCAACACCATGGCGGGCTTTAAAGAGGTGGATCGCGGCTTGGCAGATGTGTTTCGGTCAGTCGACGCCAACGAACGACAGTTGCTCTTTAGGCTGAGGCTGCCTTATGCCATACCGTATATTTTTGCAGGCTTGCGTATCGCAACAACACTGGCGGTGCTTGGTGCGATTGTGGCCGAATGGCTGGCTGCGTCTAACGGCTTGGGATACTTAGTGCTATCGGGTAGCTTTAACTTTAATACGGCCCGCTCGTTTGCGGCCATCATTTCTTTAGCTATGATCGGTACAATATTTTTTAATTTTATGTCATGGATTGAAGCGCGAGTGTCATGGCGCACTGGTCTGAATGACTCGACTTCACGAGGGTAAAACCGTTATGTTGAATAAAAGCAAACAAGCCATCCTGAGCGCTCTCGCACTCTGCGCGATGACCCTCTCTTCGACCCCTGCCCTCGCACTTGATAAGGTCGTGCTACGCATCAACTTCACACCTTGGGGAATGCATGCCCAATATTTTGGCGGTCGGGCGCAAGGTTTTTATAAGGCCGAAGGTATTGATCTAGAAATTCGTCCACCAGCCGCTGGGCAACAAAACGAAATCATGATTGCAACAGGTCGCGAGCAATTTGGCTTGACCAACGCCGATGCTTTTGTCAAAGCAAAAGGCAGTGGCCTGCCCATCGTTGCTGTCATGGCCGATCAACCTGACAACCCATTTTCAATCATCACGCCATTAAAAGCGGGCATTACCACGCCTGAAAAAATGAAAGGCATGAAACTTGCCTGGTTTCAGGCCAATGTCATGGGCTTAATCGAGCCGGTGTTAGCCAAGGGTGGCCTCACGCGCAAAGACATTGACTTTGTGACGGTCGCACGTGGCGCCGAAGTACAGATGCTGGCCGCCGGGCAAGTCGATGGCCTGTTTGGTTATTCGTTTGGGCAAGCGTTAACGCTTGAGAGCAAGGGGTTTCCGGTCAACGTGATGCCGGTGCGTGATTATGGTGTGCAGTTTTACGGCACACTGATCTATACCAACGAGGCTTTGCTGAAAAGCAACCCGGATTTGGTCAAGCGCTTTGTGCGCGCAACGATTAAGAGCTTGATCTGGACCCACGACAACGTTGAACAAGCGATGAAAGAAATCGTCGCGGTTTCACCTGATCGCGACCTTAAGCTTGAGTCGCGCAAGCTACGCATGATTTACGACCTGTACAACACGCCTGATTATGCGGAACGCTTTGGTTTGATGACCGATGCAAAATGGCAATCGTCGATTGATATCTTGGCCAGTGGCGGCGACTTGCCTAAAAAACCGACTGCCCAAAGCATGTATACCAATGCCATCATCAATAGTATTGATGAAGCAAAAGAACTGGCCAAACTTGTGAAGCAACCGGCAAAATGAGTTCTGTGCAGTCTTCAGGGCGTGGCATTTCAATCGCTGGCATTCAGGTCACCTATGGACTGGGCTCGGCGCAAGCCGTTCAAGCCTTAGCGCCTGTTGACCTTGAAGTCGCCGACGGCTCCTTCGTTTCGTTGGTGGGCCCCTCTGGCTGCGGCAAGAGCACTTTGCTAAAAGTGTTGGCTGATTTAATGCCACCCACACAAGGGCAGGTTTTGATTGACGGGATGCCGCCCAGCGCCTTGCGACAAGCGGGTCGTATTGGCTTAGTGTTTCAACAAGCGAATTTAATGCCCTGGCTGACGGTTGAAAAAAACGTCAAACTACTCAAAGAGTTGGTACAAGCAAAAAGTAAAAACGCGCTTGCTTTGCGGCAGACGCAAAATCCACAAACAGTGCAAAGCGTTGAGCAACTGCTTGAGGTCGTTGGCCTAAATGGTTTTGAGAAGAAACTCCCTCATCAGTTATCAGGCGGTATGCAACAACGGGCGGCGCTCGCACGCGCCTTGGCGCTTGATCCATCGATTTTATTGATGGACGAACCCTTTGCCGCACTCGATGAAATTACACGCGATCGCATGGCGTTTGAACTCATGCGTATCTGGCAGCAGTATCGCAAGACCGTCATCTTTGTGACGCACTCGCTTGCTGAGGCAGTATTTTTGTCGGATCAAGTTGTGCTGATGTCTGCACGTCCAGGCCGGATTCACAAAATTTATGACATTGATCTTCCTCGCCCGCGCACTGAAGACACGCGTTTATCCGACGACTTTATTCGCTTGGTGGGTGAGATTAATCGCGAACTTTATAAGGTAATGCTGCTGTGAGCAAACGAGACAAAATGCCCTGTCTGACTGTGGGTGACAACGCCTTTGAGCGTGGCGTCGCCCATGGCAAAACCTTCGCTGCTGATGTCGCCGCAAACCTTGAAACCTATTTACGCCGTTTTGAGGCTTCGGGCTTAGCGCGCGCCGAGGCGCTAGAAGAAGCCTTGCGTTGGCAGACAGCCATGCAAAGTCAAAATACAGATTACGCTGAAGAGATGCTAGGCATCGCCAAAGGGGCAGAGCAAACTTCAGTAGCGATTGCACTGTTGAATGCACGCTACGAGATTGCCTTTATGATTTTTGGCAAAGACGCGCGCAAGCAAGAGCAAGCGCTGCAACAAGCCACTGGCGAAACCGATGGCTGCACAACCTTTGGTTTGCTATCAGACGTCACCGCCGACGGCCACACCTGGCTTGGGCAAAACTGGGTTGGATTGCTGGCGTGCATCAACGCACGATTGTGTTGCGTATTAAACGCTCAAACAAGCCAAGCCTTGTGTGCATGACTGAGGCCGGCATTGTGGGTGGCAAAATGGGTGTCAACGAATGCGGCATTGGCTTGGTTGAAAACGGCCTGGCCTCGCATCTAGATGGCTGCAACCCCTATCAAAAACCGTTTCATATGCGGTGTCGCGAAGTACTAGATGCCGATCGCTATGCTGATGCGCTGACGCCGATCGTGTCAACCAAACGCACGTGCTCCGGTAACTTTGTGATCGGCGGCGCACAAGGCGAAATCATTGATTTTGAAACCAGCCCCAATCACATCACCTATATCAACCCAGTTAACGGTATCGTCACACACTCTAATCACTTTATGGGAAGTGGGCACGGCGAGTCGCAGATGGAAAAAGTCAGCCCCGGCACGTTATTCAGAGCCTCGCGCATGCGTCGTTTGCTCGAGCGTGGTGGCAAACAAATTGATGTGGCGACAATGACAGCCGCGATGAGCGATCACTTCAGTGAGCCGCACTCACTGTGCCGACATCCTGATCCGCGGCAAGCCGAAGCCAAACAGACGATGACGACCGGCGCAGTATTAATTGATCTTGAAAGTCGTGTGATGCACGTGGCCGATGGGCCACCGTGTGAATATCCATTTATTGCTTACTCTGTTGCTGAACGCTAAGGTATCCGTATTATGTCGACAAAAAAAATTCACGTCATCATTGAAGGCGCGACTGGGCGCTTGGGCAATATGCAACACCTGCGTTCATTGCTCAATATCCGAAAAGAAGGCGGGCTGCTGCTTAAAAATGGCGACAAGCTGATCCCCGAGCCAGTGCTGCTAGGTCGTAATGCCGATAAGCTTAAGGCCTTGGCTGAACTCCACGCGATCGATTGGTCAACCGATCGGGCCGCTTGTCTTGCCGACAAAAACAATGAAATCTATTTTGATGCAAGCTTGACCGCTGGCCGCTTTGAGCGCGCGCAAACCGCAATGCAGGCAGGCAAACATATCTATCTAGAAAAACCAATCGCTGAATCGCTTGTCGAAGCCCTTGAATTGGCGCGCATGGCTGAGCGCTTGAAACTTAAGAACGGCACGGTACAAGACAAATTATTTTTACCGAGTTTGCACAAACTTCGCAAAGTCAAAGAAGCTGGATTCTTTGGTGACATTATTCAAGCCAAAATCGATTTTGGTTGGTGGGTATTTGATGGCGAGATTCACCCTGCGCAACGCTCAAGCTGGAACTATCGTAAGCGCGATGGTGGTGGCTTAGTATTGGATATGTTTCCACATTGGCGCTACATCGTCGATACCTTGCTTGGCGAGGTTAAATCCGTATCTTGCCGCACAAAAACTGCGATCGCCAAGCGTCGCGATGAGCAAGGCAAGCCTTATGACGTAGATGTTGAAGACGTGGTTTTAGCCACCCTTGAGCTCGCCAATGGCGCTTTGGTTGAAATTAATGCCTCGTGGGCAGCGCGTATTAAGCGCGATGATATTTTGACGTTGCAAGTCGATGGCACGCAAGGCTCAGCCTCGTGCGGTTTATATCGCTGCTTTATTCAACCTATGGCCGCTACGCCCAAGCCAGTATGGAGCATTGAGGTGCCCACGAGCGAAGACTTTAATGCGCAATGGCTTGAGGTACCTGACGTTGCGCCATACACAAATTCGTATCGTGCAGGTTGGGAATCGTTTTTAAGACATGTGCTTGACGACACCCCCTTTGCCTCGCCTTTAAAAGCGGGCGCAAAAGGGATTCAGTTAGTCGATGCTTGCTATCGCAGCAACGCCGAGCGGCGCTGGATTGATTTGCCAGAGCTCAGTCTTTAGCTTAGAACACTCACCAAGCCGATTCTAGAATTTCTAGCAGCTGGCTGGTTTGCGTGACTGGCCTTGGATTATTTTTAATGCCAAAATCATGCATCACTTTATCGGCGATGACTTGAAAGTCTTCACGCTTGACGCCAACATCGCGTATGCGCGTGGGTAGACTCAAGCTTCGCACCAACTGTTCGATGGCATCGGCCGCCTCCATCCCAGCGCAACCCATGGCCTGCGCAATCATTTGTTGCTTCGGCGCATTGACGACTTTGTTGTACCGCATGACAGCGGGTAGCAGCACACACGAGGTGTAACCATGCCCAACACCCGCGTGCGCGCCAAAAACATGACCAATCGCGTGGCTAGCGCCCACGCGTGCGCCGAACTCAAGAATACGAATCGACATCGCCATGCCACGCTGACAATCGAGACGCGCATCCAAATCCTTGGGGTCAGCCAATACGCGCGGCAGCCCTTTAGATAACAGCGCTAGCGCGGCGGTTCCAAACGCATCAACGCAAGGGTCTACGTTTAACATCGCCATAAATTCAGCCGCATGGTCAACCGCTTTAATACCACTTGATAAAAACAAAGACATAGGCGTGTCAAGTGTGACGATTGGGTCAACGATCACTGCGCGCGGTGCCGTCATGGGATAGCCGAAGATCTCTTTGACGCGTGCAGTCGTGTCTGAGCACCCGGCAAACCAGGTGAACTCGGCCGCTGACAGCGTGGTGGGTACCGCGATCATACGCAACCAATCTGCGGCATCGTTCGGGCGCGCACTGCCATCAGTGGCTGCAAAAACAGCAGCGTCATGCAATTCAGAGCGAGTCGTCAACCCCAACTTAAGCGCAACCAACATTACCTTAGTGGCGTCAATAACTGAACCACCACCAATCGCCAACAACACGTCTGCGCGGGCGGCCAGGGCGGCGCGCGCACCCGCCAGCACACAGTCTTGGGGTACATGCGCCGTGATACCGCTGAATTGGCCCACGCAGCGGTGGCTCAGCGCTCGAACGATGGCTTGATAAGACGGCGTTGCCTCGACCGACTTGCTACCCAGTACAAAGACGCGCTGGCTGCCAGTGCGCTCGACTTCTTTAATCACTGCTGTAACGGCAGACTCGCCAAAGCTGATCCGCTCGGTGGCGTTAAAAAAATGAAACGAGGGTGTCATGGTTGTGGTCTCCGCAGGGTGTCGCGACATTAGGATAATCCAGCCAAACAGGTTACCCTAATCTCGTACTTAGTTCCTCGCGGGCGAAGCGGCAAATACGACTCTGAGGCCATTTTGAACCTACAAAGTGCATTGATTCCCCTTTTATCTACTGACGAGTCGCGCCTGGTTTTAGCACTTGATCTCGCGGATCGCATCATTGATCACTCAAGCGATGCAATTTTAATCAGCGCAGCCGAGCCCATTGATCAACCTTAATGACAAACGGCACGAGTGCAAGCATCGTTCGAGCGACATTCAATTTGAGCAAGGCTCTCGGGCTGGCTGTGATCGGAGAAGGGGTTGAAACCCAGGCACAACTCGATTTTTTGTTTGACGCAGGCTGTCGTATTTTTTAAGGATATTTCTTTGATCAACCGATGCCCATCGAGGTGCTCGAAGCAAAGCGACTCGCCGTGAACGGCCTGACCCCTAAGCATTAGCCTCTTGAGATCACGCATCACTAAGCTCTGATATAATTTTTGACCAAGCCGATGTAGCTCAGTTGGTAGAGCAGCTCATTCGTAATGAGAAGGTCAGGAGTTCGATTCCCCTCATTGGCACCAAAAACTCTTATACAGATCGCTGTGTAAGAGTTTTTTTTGGGCAAAATATCGTCTAAATAGAACTGCGACTTGGCGCACTTTGACGTTATCATTACTCAAAATAGAAAAAGCTAAGTGCTTGGCTAATTGTCAACGCTTTGCAAACACGGAGACATACCTTATGTGCTTGCACAGCTTATCTTGGGTTGCGCGTCAATTTGTGCGACGTATCGCAGCGGTATTCTTGATCCTGCCCGCATCATTGACGTTGTATGTATCGTTTGCCTTGCCCGCAACAGCATTCGCACAGCAGCAGCCTTATCCCACCAAACCTATCCGGCTGATCTTGCCGTTTTCAGCAGGTGGCGGGGCCGATAACAACGCGCGAATCATTGCCGAACCTCTTGCGCAGCGGCTCGGCCAACCCATCATTATTGATTACAAACCCGGTGCGGGCGGCACTCTCGGTGCCAATATTGTTGCCAATGCGGCTCCCGATGGCTATACCTTGTTGTATGCCACGCCTGGCCAGCAGATGACCAACCCGCACCTGATGGAAAAGATGCCCTACGACGCACTCAAGAGCTTTGCTTCAGTCTCGCAAGTCATTGAGGGCAGCAACGTCTTGGTAGTGAATAAAAACTTGCCCGTGAATTCGGTAGCAGAATTAATCGCTCTGGCCAAGGCTAAACCCGGCACGATTAATTTTGCAAGTTCTGGTATTGGTTCGTCAAGCCACCTCGCCGGTGAACTGTTTAAGTCGATGGCGGGTATCGATATCGTGCACGTGCCGTATAAAGGCTCTGGAGCTGCGATCACTGAAGTGTTAGGCGGATCGATTCAGATGACAATCGACACCGTATCTGTTTATCTGCAGCAAATCAAAGCGAATAACGTCAAGGCACTGGCAATCTCAACGCTTGAGCGCAACCCGATCTTGCCACAGCTGCCGCCCATCGCTGACACATTGCCTGGCTTTGCCGCAGCCCCAGTCAACTACATCACCGCACCTGCAGGCACGCCTCGGCCGATCATCGAGCGACTGAATCGTGAAATCAATATCGTACTGAAGCTGCCATCAGTACACGAACAATTTGCTCAAAACGGCGCAACCGAAAAAGGTAGCACCCCTGAGGCCATGGACGCTCTGATTCGGTCTGAGTCTGCCAAATGGAAAAAAAATATCGATCAGTCGCGTGCGACTGCGAACTGAAGCAAGCACAGTACCCTGCCGTCCAGAGCAACCGAAACCTGACAAGGCCCATGAGAACACTCTCGCGCACGTTGATCGCTGGACTATTAGGGTGGTTCATCGTCTCAGCCTCGGTGCATGGTGCCACATACCCTGACAAGCCAGTGACCATCGTCGTGCCTTACACCGCGGGCGGTGTCACGGATGTGTTCGGTCGAGCCATCGCCATGAAACTTTCGCGCAATTGGGCGCAAACAGTCATTATTGATAACCGTGCAGGCGGTGGCACCATCATCGGTACCCAGCACGTGAGTCGTGCAGCGCCTGATGGCTACACACTTTTATTAACCAGCTATGGCTTTACTTCGAACCCAATTCTACGCAAAAGTCTGCCCTACGATTCAGCCTCACTCACGCCACTTTTATTGATCGGTACATCCACCAACATGTTGGTCATCAATGCCAAATTGCCCTATAAAGATCTGGCCGATGTATTGAAAATGGCGCGAGAAAAACCTGGCGCGTTAATACTAGCCTCGTCGGGCAATGGTTCAAGCCCTCATGTCGCAGCCGAACTGTTTGCCAAAGCCAGCGGCATCCAAATTACTCATATCCCCTATAAAGGGACTTCTCCTGCCATGAACGATTTACTGGGCGGTCAAGTGCATGGGATTTTTGATGGCACGTCTGCCTTAGGCAATGTCAGCACCGGCAAGCTACGTGCGATCGCGATTGCCTCTGCACAAAGACACCCCAGCGCACCCGATACGCCGACCTTTCGAGAGCTTGGCGTCGACATGGTGTTTGGAGGCTGGTTCGGTTTTTTTGTACCTAGCGCAATGTCGCAGCCCCTGCAAGACACAATTTTTAAAGAGATAGAGGCTTCGATTGCAGATCCTGAGGTTAACGCCATCATCGCAAAAACAGGCTTGGTCATTGAAAATAAAACTCAAGAGCAATTTAAATTTTTCTTGAAAAATGAAAGCGAACGATTAAAACAACTGACCGAATCTGGAAGCGCCAGCATCACGGTTGAATAAGCGCCATTTTCTGCATCACGATCAATTCGAATCACAAGAACCGGAGCACAACCATGACCTTAGAAACAATCAACGTCACGATTGCAGAAAATATTGCCACTGTCACGCTCAATCGACCGCCTGCAAATGCCCAAAATGCCCAGATGCGCAGCGAGTTGATCCAAACCTTTGATGGCTTTAATGACAACGACGCAGTCAAGGTTGTTGTGCTAACCGGACACGGAAAAATATTTTCTGCGGGTGCTGACTTAAACGAACGCCCAGGCCTGCGCGATCAAGAAGGTGCTTACTGGCGTCATAATCGCTTAGTACGCGAAACCGGCAACTCGATTGTCGAGTGCAACAAACCGGTCATTTGCGCGGTGAACGGCCCAGCGATTGGTGCGGGCTTTGGATTAATGACCACCTGCGATATCTGGATTGCTTCGAACACCGCGTTCGTTGCGATGACCGAGATCAACGTCGGGTTAGCCGGTGGGACCGCCATGCTGCAAAGCGTTTTTGGTAAATCACGGGCGCGACGTATGTTTTTTACTGGCATGAAGGTCTCGGCCGACGAGCTATATCGACTCGGCTTAATTGAAGCGAGCTTACCTCCAGAAGACTTGATGCCTTACACCATGGATCTTGCACGCGAAATCGCCAGCAAAGCACCAATCGCACTGCGCTATGCCAAAGAAGCAGCCCAAGTGACCGCTGTCATGCCCCGCCGCGAAGGCTATCGCTTTGAACAAAATCTGACCGTTGCGTTGTCAAAAACAGAAGATACCGCCGAGGCGCAACGTGCCTTCAAAGAAAAACGTGCGCCAGTTTATAAAGGCCGGTGACCCGTTGTTCCATTGTTTCGCAACCTAAGCTTCGATGCAACGACATCCCTTGCTCACAAAGGGATTCGAGCGCTCGGTAGCACAGTGCTATGACCCAGACAATTTAAAGCGATACCGGTATCACCATGAACTCAACACTCAAAGATGACGCGTTTTATGAAGCATTTCGTCGCGAATTATTCGCCTTTGCCGACGAGCAGTGCCCGCCAGTGGTGCGGGCAGTCGTCGCAAGTGGGGGCAAGTTAGGGCGCGAGCAGTACAGCGCCTGGCAAAAAAAGGTGTTTGCGCGCGGCTGGGGGGCACCGAGTTGGCCTGTCGAACACGGCGGCACGGGCTGGGACGTTAAACAGCGTTTGATTTTTGAAGAAGTCATGGCGCAATCGTACTGCCCACCGATCTATCATCACGGCGTCGGGCATATTGGCCCTGTCATTATGCAGTTTGGAACACCAGCGCAACAGCAGCGTTTCTTACCAAAAATCTTAGATGGCTCTGAGTGGTGGTGCCAAGGCTATTCAGAACCAGGCTCAGGCTCTGACCTCGCGTCTTTGCGTACAAGCGCCGTGCGTGATGGTGAATACTATGTGATCAACGGTCAAAAAATGTGGACTTCGCATGCCCACGAGGCCGATATGATGTACACCTTGGTACGCACGGCAAAAGAATCGCGCAAGCAGGATGGCATCTCTTTAATCTTGATCCCGTTAGATACCCCAGGCATCGCGATTCGACCCATCCGCACGATTGATGGCTGGCATCACGTCAATGAAGTGTTCTTAAGCGATGTCCGTGTGCATCAAAGCTACTTGGTGGGCGAAGAGGGCCGCGCATGGCGCTACGCAAAATACTTGCTTGAGCGCGAGCGACTCCCCCCTGCCAGCGTCGCACGTTTAACGCTTTTATGGCAGCGCGCAAAGCTTCTGATCGAAGTACAGGCGAGCAAAGATGCACAAACGCGTGATCTCAGCAGTCTGTCGCATCGCTTACTGCTCATTGAAGGTGCGCTGCTAGGTGCACGTGAAATGCTCTCAAGTGCAACCGAAGCGCTGATGCAGCAACAGCCCTTAGGGATGAAACCCTCTGCACTGAAACTGCAATGCAGTGATCTCGCTCAACAGTTGGTAGAGCTGGCGATTGATGCGGTGGGCCCAGAGGTTGCAACGCGCTTTATTCATTTAGACGGTACGCAAGAAGATGATGCGCTGTGGGCGCATAACTATTTGTACTTTAGAAGTCGCACGATTGCTGGCGGAACGACTGAAGTGCAACGCAACGTCGTCGCTCGTGAAATCTTTGGAGAATGAAGCATGACTTTCACAACTCAGGCGCTGGTCGAAGGCCCGGTCTTTGAGTCTGCATTGCGCTTCGCTGCTGACTACAATAGTCAAGAACCGACCAACAACGATCCGATTGCTCAAATGGGTTGGGCGGCAACGCTGATCCCAGAACAAGATGGCGGCGCGGGTGGCACGCTGGATGATCTTGTAGCCATCATTAACGGGCTAGGACAACACGCGCTAACGTTGCCTCTGCTTGAACGTTGCGCCCTCACACCACTATTGCTTGCAGCGATTGAACCACCGGCCACCCGTCGGCAATGGTTAACCGGAATTGCAAACGGAACCCACGCAATTTCGACGTTAAGCACCACACAGCCCGACTTAGGTCTAAGCGCGCTTAGCGCCACAATAGTTCCTGGCAACGAGCGCTTTGCGCTACAAGGTCATTTGCTAGGCGCCACGCTTTGCACGCACGCGACCCACTATCTCGTTCTTGCCAAGCAGACACACTCAACGCAAGCCTCGATTTTTTTAATGACCGCCGCAGAACTGCCAGCTCCGACCAAGCACTATCGTTCAATTGACGGAGTTCAGACGGTTGATCTGACTTTTGAAAAATTGTCTATCTCTGCCAGTCAGTGCCTCGCCCAAGGCGCCACGGCGAGCGCTGCAATCGCGGCGGCGCAAAACATGGCGCTTCTGGCCACTGCAATCGACACGGTGTCAGGCTTAGGGTCGTTGCTTGAACATACGATTCAATACCTTAAAACGCGCACCCAGTTTGACGTCACACTTTCGAGTTTTCAGGCTTTGCGTCATCGTACCGTTGAGATGTATGTTCGTTACGAGTCAGCGCGTGGCATGCTGCAAGAGTGTCTGCGCCATGCTCTAACTGACCCTGAGCACACTCGACGCCTTCGTTTACTGAAACTTTGCCTAGGCGACGCAGCGCGCTTTTGCGCCCAAGCTGCGATTCAATTGCACGGCGGCATGGGGATGAGTGAAGAAACGCTTGCCGCGCGCTTGGCTCAACGCTTAATTACCAATGAATATCGCTACGGCGACCGGCTCTTTCACACCAAGGCGTTAAAAAACCTACACACCTCATGACAACGATCGCCAACAACCACCCATTACACGGACTGTTTGAACCCCAAACGGTCGCAATCTTAGGCGCTTCGTCTGAGCCCAATAAATTAGGCGGCAGACCGATTCGCTTTTTGCGCGATGGCGGCTTTCAGGGCAAGGTGTATCCCGTTAATAGCCGTAATCCCGAGATTCAAGGCTATCCAGCCTTTGCCTCAATTAAAGACATCCCGGGGCCCGTTGACCAGGCCATCATTATTTTGCCCGCGGCGGCTTGCCAAGCGGCTCTAGAAGAATGTGGCGAAAAAGGTGT
This sequence comes from Bordetella parapertussis, assembly GCA_945872285.1. Taxonomy (GTDB): domain Bacteria; phylum Pseudomonadota; class Gammaproteobacteria; order Burkholderiales; family Burkholderiaceae_B; genus Zwartia; species Zwartia parapertussis_D. Next base: position 27,102 of record CAMBZR010000037.1, read on the forward strand.
GAAAGTTGTTCAGGTATTTAGCTCAGGTTTTGCTGAGGTTGGGCCCGAAGGGGTACTCGCGCAAAAACAATTAGTCGCCACAGCCAAACGTTATGGCATGAAGCTGCTTGGCCCAAATTGCTTAGGCGTCGTCAGTGTGGTCAATCGCTTCTTTGCGACCTTTTCAACCGCACTTGAAGCGCTTACCCCCTCGCCTGGAACGATATCGATCGCCACTCAAAGTGGCGCCTTTGGTTCGTGCGCCTACTCGATTGCGATTCAACGCAACATGGGACTGAGCCGTATCGTTGCAACGGGTAATGAAGCCCACATTGATGTGGCTGAGTGTATCGATTATTTTGCGCAAGACCCAGGCACCAAGGTGATCTGTACGGCAATTGAAGGCTGTCAGGATGGTAATCGGCTGCGCGCCGCGTTATTAAAAGCGGCGCAAAACAATAAGCCTGTCATTATCATGAAAGTGGGAACGTCTGCAGTGGGCATCGCTGCCGCGGCCACACACACGGGTTCACTCGCGGGTAACGATGCGATCTATGACGCGATTTTTGCAGAGTGCGGCGCTTGGCGGGCACAGACTATCGAAGAGATGCTTGATGTCGCCTATTTTTGTTCGAAATTACCAGTGCCAAAAAACGATCAAGCAGGTATCGTGACGGTCTCGGGCGGTATCGGAATTTTAATGGCCGATGCGGCCGAAACCCATTCCATTGCGTTACCCGAACTACCGCCTGCCGCCGTACAAAAAATGGTTGAGTTATTGCCTTTTGCACCGATTGGCAATCCGCTAGACACCACTGCGCAGGTCACCGCCGTCAAAGATGGTACGACACGTACGATGGAGATCATCTTAACTGAGACTCAGTGGTCAACCCTATTTCTATACATGGCTCAAAGTGCTTGCGCACCCAAACGCTTTGAATCCATGCGGCTGTCCCTGATTGCGCTTAAACAAAGGCATCCAGAGCGCAGCCTGATCTTGATTGGCCCGTCAGACGATGCAGTGCGTCTGTCTCTTGAAAACGATGGTTTTATTGTGATGACAGATCCGAGCCGAGCCGTCGTTGCGGCCCATGCCTGCATGACCCTAGCGCAGCGCCGCGCGCACTTAGTCCCCGTTCCTCCACGCCGCGAAGCAGCACCGAAACTTCAACATATCCAAACTGAGGCGCAAGCCAAACAACTGTTAGCCCAGCATGGCATCCCTAGCTTGCAAGAGCGGATATGTGCCACCCGCCCTGAAGCGATTACCGCTGCAAACGCCCTTGGGATGCCGGTGGTTGTCAAAATACTGTCGCCCGACATTCAACATAAAACCGAGATTGGCGGAGTTGTATTAAATCTGTCATCTGAACAAGCGGTTGCCGAAGCGTTTGACCTGGTCACTGAGCGTGCCCTGACTGCCCGGCCTGACGCACGCATAGAGGGTGTGTTGGTTTCACAGATGGCAGGCCCAGGGCTTGAAACCATCTTGGGCGTGCATCAAGATCCTGTCTTTGGCCCGATGATAATGTTTGGCTTAGGGGGCATCTCGGTCGAACTCTTCAAAGATGTTGCCTTTGCCTCAGCGCCACTTTCGCAAGACTCGGCGCTGGCGTTAATTAAACGGGTACGTGCTTCAAAACTTTTAACTGGCTGGCGGGGGCAAGCGCCCTATGATCAGCAGGCCTTAATCAATGCGCTTGTCGCGCTATCAAACTTTGCGCTGACTTATTCAGACCAACTTGAAGGCGTCGACATCAATCCATTTTTAGTACGACACAAAGGCGCTGTTTGCCTGGATGCTTTGATTACAATACGCGCTTGAGTCACCCATCAAAAAGCGCGGGCAATGATCCCTTACCCTGAAACACTCTGGCAAATCATCCTGATGGCGGCACTCTTGATTGCAGCGGTCATCAACGCCGTGCATCAAGCAGAAGTGATCGCACACAAAACGGGCGAACCGCTTGGTACGCTTGTGCTAGCGATTTCGGTGACCATTATTGAAGTCGCGCTGATTGTTTCAATTATGTTGTCGGCAGGTGCCAATGGCGCCTTGATAGCACGGGACTCTGTTTTTGCTGCGGTCATGATCGTGATGAATGGTGTGATTGGGGTTTCAATATTTTTAGGTGGCCTGCGACACCGTATTCTTTCGTTTCGCGTTGAGGGTACAAACTCAAGCCTTGCGGTTTTAATTGCGCTGGCAGTGCTCACCTTAGTCATGCCTAATTTCACCACGACGACCACAGGCCCAACGTTCTCACATAGCCAATTGATGCTTGCGGGTGTTTTGTCTTTGGTTCTTTATGGCACGTTTGTTTTTATTCAAACCGTACGTCATCGTGACTATTTTTTACCGCAACACGAAGCTGCAATCTCAGACCCCGAAAGTCATGCGCCTGCACCGTCAAATACCAAAACAGTCATCGGCGTGATCTTGCTGCTCGTTTCGTTGGTCGCTGTTGTTTTACTTGCCAAGGCACTGAGCCCCTCAATCGAAGCAGCAATCGATAGCGTCGGTGCGCCACGCTCGGTGGTCGGTATTGCGATCGCACTGTTAGTATTGCTGCCAGAAGGGGTTGCCGCCACGCGCGCCGCAATGGCAAATCGCCTTCAGACAAGCCTGAACCTCTCGCTTGGCTCAGCATTGGCCAGCATCGGACTCACCATTCCGGCAGTCGCTTTTATCTCAGTTTTTTTTGATTTACCGTTAAGCCTAGGGGTCGATAATATCGGCATGACGTTTTTAGCGCTAACCTTTTTTCTCAGCCTGCTGACTATCGCAATTGGGCGCGCCACCGTGTTACAAGGCGTCGTACATTTGGTTGTTTTTGCAGCCTATCTGTTTTTAAGCTTGGTACCCTAAGCAGGCTTAGCGTTAAAGCCTAACGGCTAAAAGAGCCGAGCGACCGATTTTTGCAGGCGCAAGTGTGACAACTGGCGCAGGTTCGCTCAAACCAGCGGCCTTTGCTTGCTGCACAAAAGATCTAAGTGGCGCCTGCGTTCGATCGGCCAAACGCTTTAAGCCAGCCTCCCACTCCCAAATCATCCGAGCACCAATCACCTCAAACCCTTGTGTGTGTCTGGTTCGGTATAGCAAGTCTGAAAAAACAGCGGCAGTTGCGTCGCACACGATTTGCGCTAACTCGCGTTGACGTGGCGGGTCAATTAAAAAATGCTGCTGTAAAACTTGCCAGAGAACCTTTCCGGGCTCCCAGACTTTACGACCACCTAAATGCATCGCGGGAGGATTGTGTGCGTAGTCCTCGAAGGCGCGAATCGTCAACAGATCATAAATGGGCGCCACGCGAATCTGCTCACCTGACGAATATAAAAAACCAATATTTTTTGTATGGCAATCTGCATTGCCCAGCGCATAAGAGAGCAACGCAGTCACTGCCAGATGCTCAAGCGCCTCGCGCTGCTCAGCCGAGGCAATCCATTGCCTCGCAAGCCGTGCGACCCGCTCCCATGTTGAATCGTATTTGTCATCCGCCGACAAACCAAGCAAGCTGCAACAATCTTCAAAGCCAAGTCGCTCCCCCGTTGAGGGATCAATATCAAAGCGCTCAACTGCCAGCACGTGCCCATCATCGGACACTGCAGTGTGGGCTGTGGCAAAGCCAGTTTTTTGCGCGACCTGCATGGACAGATACTCGTTTAATGCCATAAAAGCGAGCTTGCCTGACCCACTTTTAATAATATGTCGCTCTGTTGGTAAGGTTTTTTTCTCTGCTGAAACATTTGCACTAGGCGTCAAAAACTTTGGCACAACACCAGACACGCCCGAGGCAGAAAACTGCAAGAGTAATTCTGCAAAACGTCGTTGCGATGATTCCCCGTGCAGCAATGGACCCAACTCGATTTGCGCAGCCTGCAGCGATACGGTTTGGCCAGCGCTCACCTGTACCCGACCCACCATGTTGTGCCCCACCACTGCCAATAGGTCTAGCGGCCGCGCACCCAGGTGTGGCCCAAGCTGTTGCTTGAGAGCCGCCAACAAAAAACCTTCAGGTAAGTTCACCTGAAAAAATGGATGCAAGGTGGGCCACGAGTAGCTTTGGGATTGCACTGGCATCAACAGCGACACAAAGTCTGCCGACTTGACATCCCGATCGTAGGTGAGGTGGTGCTCAAAACCATCGCGGGTACTCAGCACAGCCACCCGCCGGCCTTGCACAAAAACGTTCAGTTCTTGCGTCATCGTGATTCAGGGCCCGTATTGGCCGAGGCACGCACTTCGTCTAAGACCTCGCTTAAGGTGGGTCGGGCACCTGTCAGAGCCACCAACTCGAGGTCGTAACCCTATGCAAAAAGCAGTTGATGTCTCGCCGGAGCATCCGGTTTTGATTGATAAATTTTTAGAAAATGCAT
>CAMBZR010000038.1 GCA_945872285.1 Bordetella parapertussis
CCGAGTTGATCGCCTACGGACGCCAAAATCCGGGCAAACTTAACTTTGGCAGTCATAGCGGCGTGACGCAACTGATGTTCAGCCGCATTTCGAAACAAAACGATATTCAAATGAATTTAATTCCCTACAAAGGCGAAGCGCCCAATGTCAACGATTTATTAGGCGGCCATGTGCAGTTCACTTTCGTATCAACCATTAGCACGATGCAGCACATCAGCGATGGCAAACTTATTCCGATGGCGATGCTACTGAATAAGCGCTCCCCTCTGCTGCCTAACGTACCCACCGTTAGCGAAGCTGGTCTGCCCTCATTGGGTGCTGAAAGCTGGGCGGCGCTATTTGGTCCAGCTAAGCTACCCCCTGCAATCGCCACGAAAATGAGCGAATCCATCAGAGAAGCGATGGCTAACTCTGAGGTACGCGCGCGCATCGAAAGACAGGGATTTGACCTCGAAGGTTCCACCCCTGCACAGCTGGGTGCTTATGTATCAAGCCAACTCAAAGACTGGAAACAATCCTTTACCGAGGCAGGGATGCAACCGGAGTGATGCACTGCAAGTCGAACTCGAAAACTGACGAGGTAGCCAACCCTGACGCAGCGCCGTGGGCTACCGACCTTTATGAACCCGCGCGGCAAAGATCGCTGAGGCTTTAAGCACTAAGCGATCACCCACGTGTAGTTCGCAGTTACCAAAGCGCACCCGACCGCTCACCTTACTTAAGCTTACGCTTGCTTCCACCCATTCGCCCAACACTGCTGGACTAATGAAATCGACCGATAAATGCATCGTCAACACATCATTCGTTTGGTTATTGGCGTGCGCCACATTCATCCCAATCGCTTGATCTGCCACCGTCGAAAGCATTCCACCGTGCACCACGCGTTCGATATTTAGGTGCTCTTGCGCAACGCGAAACCCAAGCCTAAGCAGGTGAGCACCGTCAGGCTTGGAATAGATCGGCCCGATCATCGTGGTGAAGGGTTCAACCATAAAAATCGGAGTAAACCCGTCAGGAACTGAGTGCGAAGCATTCATTTGAGACCGCCCCTCGTTAAACCGTGTAGGTTGCGCCGCCATCGACCGGAATAATCGCGCCTGTCACATGTCGAGATTGATCAGAGAGCAGCCAAAGTGTGGCCTCTGCCACATCTTCGGGAGTACCTGGCCGATTAAAGGTCTGTGCGCTACGCTCGGACATCGCACCCGTCGATTTCATCATCTGATCCAAACGCTCTGAGGCGATCGGCCCAGGCGCGACCGTATTGACTCGAATGCCGAAAGGTAGATACGCATCCGCGACTCCTTTAGCTAACAGATTGACTGCAGCGTTTGCACAACCGCCTGGCAAGTGCGTAGCGGTGGGCTGCTTGCCCCCACGACCCGACAGGTTCACGATCGCCCCTCGCTTGCGCTCTGACATGGCGGGCAACACTGCACGCATTGTGCGAACGTAGCCCAATAATTTTGAATTCAATACATCCAGCCACACCTCATCATCTAAGCTCATGAGTGGGCCAAAATCTGAAATCGACGTTGAATTCACCAGACCATCGATTTGACCAAATTGTTGAAGAATATTCTTGGCGGCTGCATCCACACTTTGACGGTCTTTGATATCGAGCGTCAACGCCAGCGTTCGTCCGCCCGCGGCGACAATTTCTGTTGTTAGCGCCTGGAGTTTTTCGACTGAACGGCCCGACACTACAACAATTGCCTCTTCACTCGCAATGCGACGAGCGACTGCCGCGCCCAACGCCCCCGAAGCCCCCACCACCCAAATCACACGATTTTCTAATAATTTTGTCATGAGCAACGCCCTGTTCTTTGTCAAATCTAACGTGCCATAATAACTGGTAGATTAAGTCCTTGAGCACGCCCCAACCACACCACGCCAAGAGAGACACTGCCATGGCCATCATCAACACGATCAACGAAGCGCGCAGCAACCGCCGTGAACGCCCGATTCCCTCTGCCCCAGGCGTGCTTGGGGGCTTTGTCTTCAGAAGCGATTTGATCCCTGAAACCGGCGATGCCGAATCGGACGTACCAAACTGCAAACTAATCGAACAGCAACCCGGCGCAGTTTTGCAATCGCATTTTCACATTGTCGACCAATTTCAAATTATGGTGGCGGGCGAAGGCTTACTGGGCAAGCATAAGGTTTGGCCCTTCACCGTACACTTTGCGGCTAAGCACACGGGCTATGGTCCGATTACCGCGGGCGAGCAAGGCCTGCACTACATGGTTTTTAGATTAGGCAAAGACAGCGGCGCTGGCTACTTACCTGAGCAGCGCGATCAAATGAAAGACCTGCCGCGCCGTCATGTGATGGGTCCACCAGTCGGTTGCTTAAGTGATACCGCACGCACGACTTTAGCGCGCACAATTGAACACAACGCGATCGCCGTGCAGCCAGATGGTTTATGTGCGACCGCATATCAAGCCCCGGCCCAACAAACCATTCTCGGGCCAGAACCAAAAACGGGTCGCGGACAATTTGCTTATATTGCTGCGGGTTCAGTCACCCACGACGAGCAGCAGCTTGGTGCTGGCACGGTCATTTTTATTACACCAACTGAACCTCGCCTAGAGCTGACAACGGGCCCGGACGGTGCAGAGATTTTGTTGATGCAATTTCCAAAAATAACTGTTTGATGCAAGGCACACTCACACACTCGAAGCAACCGTTAAGGTTGTAACTGAAGGTTGTACTCTTTTGCCACACGTTGCCATTTAGCGATTTCAGCCCGCCTGAAAATATCTAGCTCTTCTGGGGTTGAGGCAATGATCTCGCCATTAAATTCGTGAATACGCGCGATCACTGCAGGTTGCTTTAAGGCATAAACAAAGGCCTTGTTCAACCGCGCAATGATTTCCGGTGGCGTCGCAGCGGGCGCGTAGATACCATTCCACTCGTAGCTTGCATAACCAGCTACTCCCGCTTCAGCGATCGTCGGAACATCTGGATACGCCGCGATACGTTTGTCGCTCCCTACGGCAATGACACGAAGTTTGCCCGCACGAACATGCGGCAAAGAGGTACCGACCGTTGAAAACATCATCGTCACTTGGCCTGACATGACGTCTGTCAGCGCCAGCGAACCACCTTTGTAGTGCACAGCCTCAAGGTGCGTACCCGACAACGCATTGAACAAGACCCCCGCCAAATGTTGTGCACCGCCTGGGCCCGAAGACGCGTAATACAACAATGGCTCTTTTTGCTTGCCCGCAGCGATCAGGTCGGCAACAGTTTTAAGCGCGTTATCTGAGCGCACCACCAAAACGTTAGGCACACGCTGCAGCAAAGTAATCGGTGCAAAATCTTTTAGGGTATCGAACAGCATCTTGGGCTGCACCGCTGGATTTTGCGCATGATTAGCGGCATCAAGCATGATTGTGTAGCCGTCAGGCGCAGCCTTAGCCACACTCGCACCGCCAATCATGCCGCCCGCGCCACCGCGGTTTTCAACCACAATATTTTGGCCAAGCTCTTTAGAAACTTCAGGCGCCAGCATTCTTGCCACTAAATCTGCGGTTCCCCCTGGGGGATAGGTCACAACCAAAGCAATCGGGCGCTCGGGATACGCGGCACAAACCGCTACGGGTACTGCTGCGGTAGCGCACAGCAACAAGGCAGCACTTAGCAGACACCAACGTTGATCATTCATTTTTTTCATCATTGCCTCTGAGGGTTCAATTGTTTAAGGCTGCGGCCGCGCTAAAGATTACTACAGAATAACCACACCTATTGAGCAGCCACACCGACCTCACATCTGCAAGCACCTTTTTTTTATAAAAAGAGAGCGTGCGCTTTGCAATTTTCGCTTAGACGATTATTCTTAGCCTAATCGTTAGCAAAGAACTCGCGTCAGCAGGCAATTTTCGCTCACTCTTTCATCGTTTCAGGATAAATATGGCGGGCACTCCATTAGCCGCTCAAGGTTTGGCTCAATTACAAGCGCGACTCGAGCAAGATCTCGCCTGGCTTGAGCTTCCGGCCAAGCGCTGGGTCGTCACGCGCGAGCGCGAAGGTCAACCCATTCTTGAGGTTGCCGTGATTGGCGGCGGCATGGCGGGCATGGCGGCAGCGGCCTCGCTCACGCTGACCGGCATTGAGGCCGTGATGTTTGATCGGGCACCCGCCGGGCTTGAAGGCCCCTGGGTCACCACAGCTCGCATGGAGACCCTGCGCTCGCCCAAGCAACTGACAGGGCCTGCCCTGGGCTTGCCGGCCTTGACCTTTCGTGCGTGGTTTGAAGCGCAGTTCGGGCTTGAGGCCTGGGCGGCGCTGGATAAAATTCCGCGCACGCAGTGGATGGATTACCTGCGTTGGTATCGGCAAGCCCTCAAGCTCGATTTACGCAATGAGCACCACGTCACAAAGATCGAGCCGCGCCCCGAGGGCTTGGTGCGCCTGGTCATGGCGACTCCCTCGGGCCAACAAACGGTCTACGCGCGCCGCGTTGTGCTGGCCACTGGGCGCGACGGTTTAGGCGGTGCCTACCTGCCTGAAATCACGGCAACGCTGCCTCGTGCCCTTTGGGCACATTCTTCCGACAAGCTTGATTACAGCACCCTTGTAGGTAAACGTATCGGTGTCATTGGCGCGGGTGCATCGGCGATGGACAGTGCAGCGACCGCACTTGAAGCGGGCGCCGCCAGCGTTGATTTGTTGATTCGTCGTCCCGACTTACCACGCATCAACAAAGGCAAAGGCGCTGGCCACGCCGGCATGAATCTTGGTTTCGTCGATCTGCCCGACGTTTGGAAATGGCGTATTCGCCATTATTTAGGGGTTGAACAGGTGCCCGCCCCTCGAGGCAGCACGCTGCGGGTATCGAGGCACGCGAATGCTCGTTTTAACTTGAGCTGTCCTCTTGAGGCCATCACAGTTAAAAATAATCTTTTGCTGGTCAAAACGCCTCTTGGTCAGTTCGAACTGGATTTTTTAATCTTCTCGACTGGCTTCAAAATCGATTGGTGGGCACGTCCTGAATACGCCAGTATCGCCCCGCACGTGCTTGCCTGGGGGCATCGCAAACTCGAACTCACTGAACCGCCCAGCCAAGAAATGCTCGATTCTCCCGACCTTGGCCGCGTCTTCGAGTTTCAAGAAATCACACCAGGGGCTTGCCCAGGCCTTTCAAACATTCATTGCTTTTGTTACCCCGCTGCCTTATCGCACGGCACTGTATCCGGTGATATTCCGGCAATCACTGAGGGCGCAAAACGTTTGTCTACGGGGATTGCCAGCTTGTTTTACCGCGAAGACATCGCTGAGCACTATAAACGCATGGAGGCGTATGCCGACCCAGAACTGCTTGGCGATGAATGGACGCCCGCAAACACACTTCAGTATTCAAAAGTTGACTCAATCCTATGACAAATAATCTAGCCGCTGACACCATTGATCGTCTGGTAGGACTCGGTCCTGCGCTCAGCACATTTTCGGTACGCCATCAGCGAGACAAGGTTGTTTCTGCGACCCAAAAAAGCGAAGATGGCTTATTTGACCCCCGCTTGCTAGGCCTGACGCTCGCCGAGCGACTGCTGGTGGCGTTGCTGGCTTGCCAGCTCACACCCTCAGCACGCTGCGCTGCCGAATACCACCACCGACTCACGCTCTTAGGCGTTGAGCGCGCGCTCTTAGACGCCGTCTTGGCTGTTTCTTTAGAGGGCATCACAGAACCGCGGCTTCATGCAATGTTGATGTTCACGCACACCTTAATTACGGATCCCGTCAAGGCGGATCAGGTCGCTTTACAAGCGCTGCCGCAGGCAGGTTTATCGACCCCAGAGGTCGTCACGCTTGCACAGCTGATTGCCTTTGTATCTTATCAAGTGCGTGTGGTGGCGGGCTTAAACGCCATGAAATTGTTGGAGCAACAAGCATGAGCGAACAAATTGAAATCAAGGGCTTCACCAATGCCACGCTAGGCTGGAAGGCTTGGCTTGATGTGGTCAGCCTAGAGTCTGCGACACCCGAACAGCTGGCCGTGCTTGAAGAAAGCCATCCGAAGGCTAAGGTCTCTGACTACTATCTTTTTTTAGTGCATCAACCCGAGGTCCTCAAACAGCGTTCGATTGCCTTTAATTCAATCATGTATGCGCCAGGTGGTATGCCTCGAGCAGAGCGCGAGCTCGGTGCCACGGTCGTGTCGCGTGTCAATGGCTGTGTCTATTGCGCCTCGGTGCATGCACAACGGTTTGAACAACTAGCCAAACGTACCGACGTAATTATCGAGGTTTTTAACGATCCTAACAGTGCCGGTACCTCTGAACGCGAACGCGCGATCGTGCAGTTTTCGCTGGCCTTGACCCGCACGCCTGATGCGGTCTCAGCGAGTGACATTCAAGCACTGAAAGACGTTGGCTTAACTGAATTGGAAATCTTGGATTTAATGCATTCGGTGGCAATTTTTGCGTGGGCGAACCGACTGATGTTGAATCTGGGCGAACCTGTCTTCGCCTGAAACACAAAGCGTTACCGCAAGTTCAACAACATTCTTTTTTGCGAGGCTTCTCATGCGCTTAAACACTAAAACCCTTTTTGCGGGCACTGCGCTTCTGGCCTGTCTATCCCTTCGCGGCGCTGGGTGGCACTCCGGCAGAGCTCGCGACGCATCTGGCTGCAGAACTCGAAAAATGGGCTCTTGTGATCAAGGCCGCGGGCATCAAGAACCAGTAAGGTGTCAGCCCGTCAGCGCCTGGGCTTGCAAAGCAAACAGTCGGCCATAGCCCGCAGCATTATCATTAATTCCATAATTTCTTAGCGCAAACCACACCATGGCTTGATTGCTGGTAATAACGGGTCGATCAAGCAAGGCTTCGATTCGTTCGATCGCCTCGGCCGAACGCACTGCTGTGCAGCTAATAAAATAAGCATCGGCTTGAGGATCTTGATGTTTTAAGGCTAGATCCACCCAGACCTGCTCTGACAGTTTGCCCATCTCAGCGTTGCCGTTGATACCCAAGCCGACCTGCGTGAGGACTTCAAACCCGTGATGTTCTAAAAACGCGCACTCGCGTAGGTTGACTTCTTCAATATACGGCGTCAGCAACACTATTTTTTTCGCCTGCAACGCTCGTAACGCCGAAACAAGCGCTTGAGCCGTCGAAAAAGCAGGTAACCCACTGGCCTGTTCAATGCGGTGTTGAATCTCCTGTCCTAACTGCGCACTGAACGTACTAACCGCGGTGCAGTGAAACACCACCACACCGACTTGCGCATCTGCCAAGAGTTTTGCGCCTGCTTCAACGTGCCGGCTCATCTCGATCAGTTCTGCCTCAGAACTGCCACGCAACTCTAAACGCGTGATGTAGGCCACCACACCCGCGGGCAACATGGCATGAATCTGTGGCTCGGCGATCACGTTACCCGAAGGCACCATCACGCCTAAGCGCAGCCGCGCACCGTAATCAATGACTGGCATATTCGTCTCGCAGTAATTGAGCCGCCTCGACCATGGCCTTTAACTTACCATCGGCAACTGCTCGGGGCAAATACTTCATGCCACAGTCTGGCGCTAAGATCACCTGCTCAGGCTTGATATATTTCAGTGCCTTGCGAATACGCGCCGCAACCACTTCGGCGGTTTCAATCTTCATGTCGCTTAAGTCCAGACACCCGACCATGATCTGCTTGTTGCCTAAAGACTCGAGCACGCGGCAATCAAGATTTGACTGTGCCGTCTCGATTGAAATTTGGTGACACGAACACCCTGCGAGTTCAGGCAAAAAATCATAGCCCGAGGGGCGCGTATGAATCACCGCAGCGTAGCCAAAACAGATATGCACTGCCGTCTGACCCTTCACACCCTCTAAGGCTCGGTTCAACGCTTTAATACCGTATTGACGCGCTTTTTCGGGGCGTGCCTGCATGTAGGGCTCGTCGATCTGGACGATATCAGCCCCATGCGCAAACAAATCTTTAATCTCTTCATTCAAGGCTGCTGCATAAGCCATCGCGGCCTCTTCTTCAGAAGCATAGAAATCGTTTTGAGCCTGTTGCAACATGGTGAAGGCGCCAGGCACCGTGATCTTGACTTTACGCGTCGTATGCGCTTTTAAAAACAAAAGATCTTCGACCTCGATGGGGCGAGCACGTTTAATCTCGCCGACGATTCTGGGGACTGGGTTTGGATGCCCCGAGCGATCAAGTGCTGTGCCGGGGTGATCGATATCAATTCCCTCAAGCGCGGTCGCGATACGATTTGAATAGCTTTCACGACGAATTTCGCCGTCGGTGATGATGTCGAGGCCCGCCTGCTCTTGACTCCGGATCGCGATCAAGGTGGCGTCTTCCATGGCTTGCTGCAAATAAGGTTCCGCCACCCGCCAAAGCTCTTTTGCTCGCACTCGCGGCGGAAACCGCCCTGCCAGTTTTTCGCGATCAATCAGCCAGTCGGGCTGCGGATAACTGCCAACGATTGTGGTGGGAAACAACATAAAGCCTCCGGGTGCCGTGTTTTGCGCGCTCAGTCACAAAAATTGTGTGCTTATCGCTCTCTTGCGAAGTGCAAACATTACTCGAAATAGCGGCAAAAAGGGTTTTTTAGACTCAGGAGCCGTCCAAAGAGCCACCAAAGCAGTTGCTTGCGCGCAAAAGCAACAAAAAGAAAAAAGTGTTACCATTTAATCTTGTTGCGAATCATTCGCATTTGCATTTAGATTTTAAAGCATAGCCAAAAAGGTATATTTTGTTCAGTCGGATTCAAAGCAAGCTTTTACCGTTAAACACGCAATCAGGCCTGAGCCAGCGCGCCAGGCGACTGTGTCTCAACAGCCTACAGATGCTTGGCTTGGTGCTTGCCCTAAGCAGCTCGTTGGCACCGGTTCAGGCGCAAATGCAAAGCATTAACCTTTACACCACTCGCGAACCCGGTCTGATGCAACCCCTGCTCGAGGCCTTCACGGCCCAAACTGGAATTAAGGTCGCCACCGTCTTTTTAAAAGACGGCTTGCTTGAGCGGGTAAAAGCAGAAGGCGCTCGCTCACCTGCTGACGTCTTGATGACCGTCGATATTGGCAATCTGCTTGACTTGGCCCAAGCCAACTTATTTCAATCCATTTACTCTGAGGCGTTAAACGCGGCGATACCCGCCTCGCTTCGCAGCAGCGATGGCTCGTGGTTTGCCTTGTCTTTGCGTGATCGCGTGCTCTATGTCGACAAAGCTCTCGCACTAAAAACGTTTCGCTATGAAGACTTAGCCGATCCCGCCTATAAAGGCAAGGTCTGCATCCGGTCGGGGCAACACCCCTATAACAACGCCCTGATCGCCTCGATGATCGCACACCACGGCAGCGCCGCAACTGAAAAATGGCTGCGCGGCGTCAAAGCCAATCTTGCCCGCAAAGCGGCCGGTGGCGATCGCGACGTTGCCCGCGACATCTTAGGCGGCATCTGCGACTTAGGCTTAGCCAACGCCTATTACGCGGGACAGATGAAAACTGCCGCTCCCGGTACTGAGGCGCGCAAATGGGGCGAGGCAATCAAAGTCATTCGTCCGACTTTCGCACAAACAGACGGCACCTTTGTGAACGTCTCGGGTGGCGGAGTCGCAGCCCATGCACCAAACAAAGCAGGCGCCATTGTCTTTCTTGAGTTTTTGATTTCCAAGCAAGCGCAAAGTCTCTATGCTCGCGTGAACTTTGAATACCCTGTGCGTGCGGACGTTGAACTTGACGCCATCGCACAAAGTTTCGGGCCGTTAAAGGCGGATCCGACACCACTCACCGAGATTGCCAAACACCGTAAAGAAGCCAGCCTGCTAGTTGACCGCTTAGGCTTTGATAGATAACGCGACCTTGTGATGACTCTGCTCACGCCCCACGCACGCTGGCTTGCGACAGGCTTTTGGCCCACGGCGCTCGCCAGTTTGCTCGCCGCCTGTCTGTGCGCACCCGTGCTGTCTCTGTTTGTATCAGCCCTTGGCGCAAACACTCAGCAGTGGATGCATTTAATCGGCTTCGTGATACCAGACGCGGCACTCACCACGCTACTCTTATTAACGGGAGTCGGTATCGTGGTGGTGCTCTTAGGCACCGGCGCAGCCTGGCTTGTGTCCGCGTTTCAGTTTCCGGGGCGCAAAGTGCTGGCTTGGGCACTTTTGCTACCGCTTGCCGTACCCACCTATGTAGTGGCCTATTCTTATCTTGATTTACTGCACCCTTTAGGGCCGGTGCAAAGTGTGTTGCGTGCAGCCCTTGGTTTGAGCTCGCCGCGTGAACTGCGTTTGCCCGATACTCGTTCAATGCTGGGGGCAATTCTCATTTTAGGTAGCGTACTCTATCCGTACGTCTATCTCAGCGCACGCCATATGTTTTTGACCCAGCCCGCCAACTTAATCGAAGCTGCGCGCGGCCTTGGGCACGGCCCCTTCAGTCTGTTTTGGCGGGTCGCATTGCCCATGGCACGCCCCGCCATCGTGGTGGGCACGACGCTGGCTTTGCTTGAGACGCTCAACGATGTCGGTGCCTCAGAGTTTTTAGGTCTGCAGACACTCACTGTTGCCGTCTACAGCACCTGGATCACGCGCTCTGACCTTGCAGGCGCCGCCTATATTGCTTTGTTCATGCTGGTCTTGGTGCTTGGCTTAAGCGCACTTGAGCGTCATGCCCGACGCCAGCAGCGCTTTATCAACACCGACCAATCGCGCCCCATGCAAGCACAGCCCCTCAAACGCTGGCAAGGCCTGCTCGCGAGCTTATTCTGTCTGTTGCCCGTCTTGGCGGGCTTTGTGATTCCGGTGCTGCATCTGGGCTGGCAAGCCGCTGTGCGACTTGAGCAGGTAGGCGCTGTATCGAGCTTACTCAAGGACGCCACCCTAAACACGGTGCTGATTTCACTAGCCGTCACAATCTGTACCGTCTTAGGCGGATTATTACTGGCGTGGGCAGCCCGCAGCTGGACCACGCGACGCCGCGCAAGTTTAGGGCAGCGTCTGGCACGCACCGCAACCATCGGCTACGCATTACCTGGCACCGTGCTCGCCCTGGGCTTACTCGCGCCGTTTGCGCTCATTGACGACTTGGTAAATATCCTCAGCGAGACTCTCTTTCAAACGACCACTGGGCTCTGGCTGCTAGGCACAAGCGCGGGTCTGATTCTGGCCTGTACGTTACGTTTGTTGGCCGTAGCCTCGGGCTCGCTTGAAGCTGGCTTTGCCCGCATCCCACTTGCGTTTGATCAACTCGCACGCTCGTTGGGTCACTCGCCTCTTGGCGTGCTGCTGCGCGTTGACCTGCCGCTGCTCAAGCCCGCAATGTTTTCTGCTGCGCTATTGGTGTTTGTCGAAACCATGAAAGAACTACCGATCACCTTATTGTTGCGTCCACTTAATGTCGAAACTCTTGCCACCTGGCTGTATGGTGAGGCTGCGCGAGGCACCTATGAGGAAGGTGCGATCGCTGCGCTGCTCATCATATTGGTGAGTCTTATTCCTGTGATTCTGTTGACGCGCACGCAAACTCAATACAAAAAAAAGCAAGCGCTCAAACCCACCGTACTGGTTTCACCTTAGGAAGACTCACTGTGAACACTCTTTTAAACGTTGAACAGTTAAGCCTAAACTATGCCTCTAAAGCGGGAACAGTCTCTGTCCTTAAGCGCTACAGTCTGAAACTTGCTGCGGGTGAAACCGTTTGCATACTTGGCCCTTCTGGCTGCGGCAAAAGTAGTTTGTTACGTGCCATCGCGGGCTTTGAGACCATCGATGCCGGCACTATCACCTTAAACGGCTCGGTGCTGTCCTCTGCAACGCAAACGCTTGGCCCCGAGCATCGCCGAGTGGGTTTTATGTTTCAGGATTACGCGCTGTTTCCGCATCTAGATGTTGCAGAAAACATCGGCTTTGGTTTAACAAAACTATCGCGCCAAGCGCGGCAAGCACAAATACAGAGCATGCTTGAATTAGTCGACCTCGTTGCGTATGCAAAACGGTTTCCGCACGAGTTATCAGGCGGGCAACAACAACGCGCCGCGCTGGCACGCGCCCTGGCATCCAAGCCCGAGATTTTGCTGCTAGACGAGCCTTTCTCAAATCTTGACGCAGATACCCGCGAGCGCTTAATCCTAGAGTTACGCATCATTCTGAAGCAGACAGGCGTCACCACCTTGATGGTGACTCATAGTCACTCTGAAGCTCTTGCGCTCGGCGACCGAATCGAACGCATGGGTTAGTGCTAACATCCCTCGCATCAAAAGACGGAGACTAAAAATGGAACTATTACACGGCCTTGAAACACGCCGCAGCATTCGGGGATTTGAACCAAAAGCGGTGCCACAAGACCTCATCCGGACAGTACTGAAGGCTGCCGGACGTAGCGCATCGTATACAAATACGCAGCCCTGGGAAGTCGCTGTGGTGACGGGCGCCAAACGCGATGAACTCAGCGGGATTTTGTACGAACTAGCACGCTCAAACACGCCAACCAACTACGATGTCCTGACCCCTACGAGTTGGCCCGAGGCGCATGAGCAGCGCGCTAAGGTTCACGGTTCACGCCGCTTTGAAGCCCTAGGGGTTGGCCGGGGCGACACCAGTCGACGCAACGAATTACGGCTGAAAAATTTTCAATTCTTCGATGCCCCCTGTGCGATGTTTATGTTTATGGATAGCACCTTGGGGCCGTGGTCGACACTTGACATGGGCATCTTTTTACAAGGCCTCACACTCTCGGCCCACGGAGCGGGTTTAGGTTGTTGCCTGCAAGCCTCTCTTGCAGGCTACCCCGACGCCATACGCGACTGCCTAGGCATCCCCCAGACTAAAAAACTGATCGTCGGGATGTCAATGGGCTATCCGGATCTTTCTGCACCACTGAACGCGTATCAAAGCACACGCCTGGAGCTTGACGAGTTTGTAAAGTGGTATTGAGCAAGTTTGTGATTATTTTGGGATTAAACCAACATCCCTGACTAATCCGGCCACCATCACACTGTCTTGCTCGATGAGCTTCATCAAAGGCGCTGGGCCCCTCTGACTTTGAGAGGGTGCCTGCGCCGCCAGTTGCGCCAGACGCTCTTTAAACTCTTGGCCGTCAATCGCACGCGAAATCGACTCAACTAGGCGCGCCGATACCCCGACAGGCAAGCCCTTAGGCGCAACGACACCGTTCCAGATCGCCAGGTCAAACTCTGGCAGACCACCTTCCTTAAAGGTAGGCACCTCAGGCATTTGCGGCAGTCTTTGCTGCGACGACACGGCGATCGCTAAAATCCTTTTATCTTGATGCAACGGCATCATCGTCACGGTCTGATCGAGCACCACATCCATCACGCCAGCCACCAAATCGGTCAGTGCAGGACCAGAACCGCGATATTGCACCAACTCACCTTTCGTTTTAGACAAGTGTAAAAATAGCGCCTCAGATAAGTGCGCGGTGGTACCCGGGCCACCTGACCCTAAATTTATTTTTCCTGGTTCTTTGCGCATACGTTCGAGCAACTCTGGCAAGCTCTTGAGTCCGCTTTTATTGCTAACAGATAACACCATGGGTACCGTTGCCACCAACCCAACCGCCTCAAGTTCTTTAACGGGATTCACGTTAGCGCTTGGGTGTAAATGCGGAATAATCACCAGCGACATATTCGTAAACATTAAAGTGTGACCATCAGCCGGCGCTTGCATTAAGCGTTTGAGTCCCACCAACCCGCCTGCTCCGACTGTATTCTCAACAATCACCGTCTGCTTTAAGTCTGCCGACATATTTTTAGCGAGCAGTCGCGCCAAGGTATCGAGCGTGCCACCTGGCGCGACACCAACGATCACTGTGAGCGATTTTGAAGGAAAACCCTGAGCCAGCACAGCCCCAGAAAACGCGACCGTAAACACAACACCGAATAAAACTCTAAGCATGATTTGTCTCCTATTTTTTTATTTATTTGTAATGACTACCTTGAGTCGATACCAAACGGGCGTCACACGTTTACGTTTCAGACGACTCAGGCGTCTTAGCCGGTCAACCCTCAATCCAAACATTCCACAGCCTAGGAATCCGGTAGGGCATAAAACCTTTCACGTTGGCGCGCGAGGCCTGCTTGCGCATCAAGTCGCCGAACTTTAAAAACAGCACGTGTTCATACACTCGCTCTTGAAATTTTCCAAAAGTCTCTTTACGCCCATCAAAGGTTTCGCCCGCCACTAACTCTGCAAACAGTCGATCTAAAATTGGATCTGCGACAAACTGATTATTTTGTGGCGATACGACATCTTTTAATGCAGAAAAAGGTCCGACCGAAGGACCAGACCCCTGCCCAGTGAACCATAGATTCCAACCCTCTTTATTGCGTCGTTGATTCATTGCAGTCGCCCAGTCAAAGACGTCAACACGTACTTTCATTCCAATGCCTTTTAGTTGCTCGCTGACGATTTGTGCCGCTTTGTACATGCTTTGATAACTCGAGTTCGTGATGATCACCAACTCTTCGCCTTTGTAGCCAGCCTCTTTTAGTAAAGCTGCCGCTTTTTTAGGATTGTTAACGTTGTAATACTGCTCACCATTTTTGACATAATATGGGTTGCCAGGATATTGCAGACCTGGTTGAAGCGAATACGCCCCATCTGTCGAGATCTCCATGATTTCGTCCATATCCAAAGCCATCTGTATGGCTCTGCGAATTCTGACATCGTTCGTAGGAGCTCGATGGTGATTCACCCAAGCGCCATGCAGCCAAAAATTCTTTAAATCGTACATGACAATATTTTTATTGCTAACAAGACGCTTCGCAGACTCTGGGGGCAAATCCTCGATGATTTGCAGCTGTCCAGACTCAAGTCCCGCGACCCGAGCGCCAGGCTCTTTTACGAACTTGAAGTCAACGGTATCAAACCAAACTTTTTTATTACCACCGAAACCATCTGTCCCTTTATAGCGAGCATCAGGCTGATAATCGACAAAACGTTTTAGGCGGATATGACTATCAGGTACCCACTCGACAAATTGCATCGGCCCCGTGCCAATCAACTCAAGCTTACCGCCCTCTCGGTCAGCTTGCTCAGTAGGAATAATCGCAATCGGTGTCACAAATGCCGACAACTCATCCAAAAAAACAGGCTGGCGTTGCTTGAGCTTGAGCTCAAAGGTGGTGATATCTGGCGCATTGATCTCGCTCACCGACGCGAGCGTCACCTTTGCTAAGGCCATCCGTTTATAACGTTCGAAAGAAGCCTTGACGTCAGCTGAAGTCATCGTCTTGCCGTTATGAAATTTAACACCCGTACGGATTTTAAAAGTGTAGGTCAGCCCATCCGGACTGATCTGCCAACTTTCAGCTAGCTCGGGAATGACGGCGTTTTTTTCGTCGCGCGTGACAAGCTGTTCAAAGATGTGCATCGCGACGTTTCGTGTCGAAATCGCTGTTGTGAAATAAGGATCAAGCGTGGGCGGTGGCGCCTCTTGGCCAAAGACCAAAAGCGGCTTTAAAGCTTGCGCCTGCGCGACGAAAGATACCGATACTGAGGCAATGCAAAGCCCCAAAACGATCAGACACTGACGAAAAAACGCAGGCTCGATCACCCGACCGTTGTTGCACCGACTTAACTCAGATGTGTTTTTCATTTTGATTGAACCCAAGTAAAAAATATGTAGACCATATAAACAAAGGTAAAGCGCAAAGACTAGGGTAAATGTTTTATTCTTAAATAACATCCGTCGCGAGATGAACCACGCAATCACCACGCTCGACGCGCCCAAAGTGACGCTTACAAATTACCATGCCATCCCCGTCAAAGTAACAGGCCTCTGGCGCACGACCGGGATTATCAACGAAATAAACCTTACCGCACAGTTGCCCTTGTCGCACCGAGTCACCGAGCTCAACCGCCGGCTCAAACAAACCAGCTTCTGAGGCATATACATAATAATCTCGACTTTTAATCTCCATCAAACGAGATGGCCCAGAAAATAGACCAACCGCGCGCGATGCTTCGATAATACCGGCATGCGCTAATAAGTTCTTTAACCCTTGTTCGACTATGCGCACCCCAGAGGTCGTCACCGAGCCACCACCGCCAAACTCACCGCCTAGCGCGACTAAATCGCGATTCACCGCAGCCACTGACGACAACCTTGAATCGGGACTATAAGCCCAAATCAAACCAATCGGCGCGCCAAAGGCACGCAGCGCGCTTAGAGCGCGAGCGTTCAGTGACACATCTTGACTTTGGCGCATCGAAGCGAATGGCAAGTACTGGAGCGAAGAGCCACCCGAGTGTAAGTCGTGATGAATATCGGCCATGGGATACAACACCGTGTCGATATAGTGTGCAATTGCAAACGTTGCTGATCCATTTGGATCACCCGGAAATGCCCGATTTAAATTACCTTGATCAATCGGCGAGACTCGTACGCCCGCCATCGCCGCGGGCAGATTCATCGCCGGAATCACGATCACTCTACCTTGAATATCTTGCACCTCAAGCCCTTGAATCAGCTTGCATAACGCGACTTGTCCTTCATATTCATCGCCATGATTACCTGCCATCAAAAAAGCGGTTGGACCCTTGCCGTTTTTAATCACGGTCAAAGGTATTGAAATATTGCCATAAGCAGAGCGCGTCACCGAATGAGGCAGTTGTAGCCAACCATTTTGCTTGCCGTCTTTTTCGTAATCCACGCGGGTCCAAAGCATACTGTTGCTCATCATGCGTCCTTATTCAGTGAATGTTCAAACGGTGTCCCTAAATGAAACAAGCAATCGCCGCGCTCGGTACGACACATCATTCTTTTGCAAAGGGCGATACCCTCACGCTTAAAGTACGCCACGCTCGGTTCACGCCAGGGGGTGTCGTGAAAATGAATACGTCCCGCGGCCTGCCCCGCCTCGACGGTCTCTCCGAGTTCAACCAGGGGTTCAAACAATCCCGAATCAGGCGCATAAACAAAATAATCTGCACCGCGCACCTGTAGCAACTGCGTAGGTTGAGCCGGTGCGACAGACACAGAGGCTTTTAAAATGCCAAGATGTTTAAGCGCCCGACGGATTCCGTCGATTGCGACGCGCAGCGCTGCGGGCGTCAAGGTACCGCCTCCTCCGAGTTCGCTGCCAAAGTGCACGACCCCTTGTCGACCAGCAGCTGCGGTTAATGTGCGATCGTCACCTTGCGGAGAATCGGCAACATACGCCGCTGGCGCACCCATCAGTTTCAGAATCTCGAGGGACTGCAGCATTTTATTTGGATCACTATTGCGTCTGCACAACGCGCTCGGAAGATACATCAACGAACTACCACCCGAGTGCAGATCAAACACATAGTCGCACTGTGGCAACAAAACGTGTTCAATGTACCAGGCAATCTGAGCGGTGACACCACCGTTTGTATCGCCGGGAAACGAACGATTTAAATTACCTTCGTCGATCGGCGATGTACGCATACCCGCCATCGCTGCCGGAAAATTAGCTGAAGTCAAAAATATAATGCGCCCTTTTACATCACTAGTCTCAAGCGTACGCAACAAAACGCCATGCCCGATTTGACCTTCATATTCATCGCCATGATTACCCGCCATCAACAACACGGTCGGACCCTCGCCATTTTTAATGCAAGCAACAGGGATCGGAATCCAGCCATACGCCGAACGATGGACTGAATGCGGCAGACGCAAAAATCCAACTCGCTTACCTTCAAGATTGAAATCAATCTCCGAACTTATTCTGCTGACTGGTTTTGACATCATGGCTCTCGTTTAAACAAGGTGGTCTCAAGGTTTGACTCTAATCACTCGACATCATCGAAAACTTTCTTGGTGAAGGCGTTGCACTCATGGGCGTCAGTAAATGACACGCAGCAAGATGTCCGGTTAGCACTTCTTGCATGAGAGGAGCAGTTTGGGCGCATTGGGGCTGGGCTTGCGGACATCTAGTATGAAAATGACACCCCGTAGGCGGGCGACTCGGACTCGGTATCTCACCTTTTAACAGAGTCAATTTTTGCGCAAGCGAGGGCCTCGCAATTGGCACAGCCGCCAGCAAGGCTTGCGTATAGGGATGTTGCGGGTTGCGATACAACGACTCTTTACTTGCGATTTCAACAATCTTTCCGAGATACATTACCGCAACCCGGTCGGCCATATGTTTGACCACGCCTAGGTCATGCGCAATGAATAAGTAAGTCAAACCAAAGTCTTTTTGTAAATCCATCAACAGATTCACAATTTGCGCCTGAATCGATACGTCAAGCGCCGACACCGGCTCATCGGCCACAATGAACTTTGGATTGAGCGCTAATGCGCGCGCGATTCCGATGCGTTGTCTCTGACCACCCGAAAACTCATGCGGATAGCGCTGGGCGTACTCTTTTCGCAGCCCAACGACATCGAGCAACTCTACCACGCGTCTGACGCGCGTCGCGCGATCTCCGAGACGATGAATTCGCAAGGGTTCTTCAACAATCTGGCTCACCGTCATACGAGGATCAAGCGACCCATAGGGATCTTGAAAAATAATTTGCATTTGCTGACGTCGCGCACGCATCTGATCTTCAGAAAGGGTGAATAACTCATCGCCATTAAAATTTACGCTGCCTGCGGTGGCCTCGAGCATTCGCAATACGAGTCGGCCAGTGGTGGTTTTGCCACAACCACTTTCACCTACCAGACCAAAAGTCTCACCTTGTTGGATATCAAAATCCACTCCGTCAACCGCCCGCACAGTTGTCGTAGATTTTTTGAAAAATCCGCGCGCGCGCAGCATAAAATGCTTAGTCAAGCCCTTTACGCTGAGCAAGGTCTTAGCCATTCGTTCGATATCCATTGAGCGCTAAACACGCAGCCTGGTGCGTCAAACTAAGCGAAGTCAGCTCAGGAGTATGCTCAGCGCACTGCTCACGCGCTTCTTTACAACGAGGATGAAATCGGCAACCAGAGGGAAGGTTCGCTAAACTTGGCACCATCCCCGCGATCGTTTGCAACCGCGCAGAGGTTTGCTCAAGCGAGGGGATGCTAGACAGCAAGGCGCGCGTGTAAGGATGCGCAGAACTTTCGAGCACTTCGCTTGCGGTTCCTTGTTCTGCGATTCGGCCCGCGTACATGACGGCGACGCGATCGGCCACCTGCGCGACCACGCCAAGATCGTGTGTAATTAAAATCATCGCCATACCAAATTCTGTCTGAAGATCTTTCAAAAGCGCCAAAATTTGCGCTTGAATTGTGACATCGAGCGCCGTCGTTGGCTCGTCTGCAATCAAAATTTTAGGACGACAGGCCAGAGCAATCGCGATCATGACACGTTGCCGCATCCCACCTGACAATTCGTGTGGATATTGATCAATCCTCTGATCAGGATTGCTAATACCGACTCGCTCAAGTAGTTCAAGTGCCCGTCGCCGCGCCGCCGAGCCAGGCAAACCCTCGTGAACTCTGATCGTTTCGGCAATTTGTTCACCCACCTTGATGACAGGATTTAAGGCAGTCATTGGTTCTTGAAAAATCATCGCAATATCTTTGCCGCGAACCTGATTCATTTCAGACTGGCTGGCATGTACGAGATCTTTACCTCTAAACTCAATTCGGCCGCGCTCGATACGACCCGCGGGCCTGGGAAGCAGCCCTAAAATAGCAAGCGCAGTCAAACTTTTCCCGCAACCCGACTCACCAACAAGGCCTAACACCTCGCCCGCAGCCAGCGTAAGACTCACGCCGTCAACTGCCACCTGTTCGCGACCTTGCGGACCAAAGACCACCCGCAAGTCGCTCACCCGAAGTAGTGGCTCAGCCAATTTGTACTCTCAGTCGTGGATCCAGTACGTCGCGTAACCCATCGCCAAGCAGGTTCAAACTCAGGCAAGTCAAGGCCACCGCCAGACCCGGGAAAAAACAAATATAAGACGCCTCGCGCAAATAGTCTTTGCCCTCTGCGATCATGTTGCCCCAAGTCGGCGTAGGTGGCGGTGGTCCAACCCCCAGAAAACTTAAAATGGCTTCAGCCAAAATGGCATAGGCAAAAATAAAAGTTAACTGCACAATCAAAGGGGCCAAGCTATTGGGGAGCACGTGTCTCCAGACAATCCAAAGATCGCGTGCACCGCAGGACTTGGCCGCCTGAACATAATCGGTTTCTCGGACAACCAAAACCGTTGAACGAACAATTCTAGCGGTACGGGGGGTATACACCACCGAAAGGGCAATCACGGCGTTCAGCGCTGAGGGTCCGAGAGCCGCTGCGATTGCAATGGCTAATAAAATTGCAGGAAACGCCATCAACGCATCCATGAGCCGCATTAAGGGGCCATCTAGCTTTCTGAAGTATCCCGCCGACACTCCGATTAAGGTACCAAAAATTCCCGTGACCAACGCAACGGCAAACCCAATCGCAAGAGACAAACGCGCCCCGTGAATTAAGCGACTATAAATATCACGTCCGTAGTTGTCTGTTCCTAACGGATACGGAAAATCAGGCGCTTTAAAACGAAGGCGCACTTGCATTTTTTCAGGTGGCCTGAGCTCAATCAAATCTGCGAAGAGCGCCAACAGCAACATGAAAAACAGAAGGGTCGCCCCCGTCATAAATAAGCGATGACTCAGCAATTTTTTCCAAAGCGAAGGCGCTCGCGCTTGAAGTCCCTGCGAGACGCCCGCGTGATGCATTTCATTTTCGGGGTTAGCGCTTGTCATATTTGACCCGCGGATCGACCAAAACATACAAAAGATCAACGACTAAATTGAGTAACACCAAGACAGCGGCCGTCACTAACAGCCCACCCTGTATTAAGGGGTAATCGCGACCAAACACCGCGTTGGCCAACAGGCGCCCCATGCCGGGAAGCGAGTACACAGTCTCAATGACGACAGAGCCCGAAAGAAGCAAACCAAAGCTGATCCCTATCACCGTCATCACGGGTATTAATACATTTTTGAAGGCATGCTTACCCACGACCATAAAAACCGGCAAGCCTTTTGCACGCGCAGTGCGCACATAGTCTTGTTGCAAAACTTCGAGCATCGTTGAGCGAGTGATGCGAGCTAATAAGCCAACTTGCAATAGCGCCAACGAAAACGCAGGCAAAATTAGGCACTTGACCCAGCCCACCGGATCATCCGCAAACGCAATGTAGCCACCCGCCGGCAGCCAATCGAGCATGACGCCAAACAGCACGATTAACATCAGACTGAGCCAAAAATTTGGAATTGACACGCCAAGTAAAGCAAACGTCAACAAGGCCTGATCGACCCAAGTATTGGCATAGACCGCCGAAAGCACGCCGCAAGGTACACCAAGCAACACCGTCAACAACAAGGCTGAGCCCGCGAGGGCAAGCGTGACCGGAACGCGCTCTGCGATCGCTTGGGTGACCGGTCGATTCAACAAAATTGAGTCGCCAAGATCGCCTCGAGCCAAGGCCAGATACCAGTCTGTTAACCGTTCAAGAAACGGCCGATTCAAGCCAAGCTGCTCGCGCATCTGCGCCAGTTCGGCATCGGTCGCGCTTTGACCCGCAAGCAAGACAGCGGGATCACCGGGCACCATTTCCATGATCAAAGCTGAAATTAAACTCACCAGCAACAAAACCGGCATAGCGACCAAGATGCGACGAAGCATGAACTCAAGCATAAATTCTCGGCTTTTCTCGCGCAAAAACGATTGGTCAGAGTAGCACGGGGTATGCCACTTTGTTTACTGCAACGCAGCATTGATTTGCGAAGACTCAAGGCAAAGCCGCGTGTAACATCGAACCAATTTCAAATTTATCCTTAATTTTTTTACTGTGTACAACTTGACCCCACCAATCATTCTCTCGACCCAGCCTCTTGACGACTACGCTGAGAAAACACTTGCGCGCTTTGGTGCCTTCAAAATCGCAGCGCAACCCACCTTTGAAGGTCTCAAACGTGAGATTGCACCAGCGCTTGCTCTAGTGGTGCGCGGCCAAGTGCAAATCACCGCAGAGTTGATGGATGCCGCAGCGCAGTTAAAGGTGATCGGACGCACGGGGGTTGGCTATGACACCGTTGATATCCAAGCGGCAACCGAGCGTGGAATCGCAGTGGTCTATACCCCTGGCGCAGGTGCACGCGCCGTGGCTGAAGCGGCTTTTGCTTTCATGTTGGCATTATGCAAAATGATTGCGCATTGGGATCACGAAACTAAACGCGGTAACTGGCAGTCACGCATCGCTTCGCAAGGCACCGATCTCGATCAAAAAATCTTGGGCATCATTGGCTTGGGGCGCATTGGTCAAATTGTCGCCAAAATGGCCAAGCCTTTTGAAATGACGACCATTGCTTACGACCCATACCTTGACCCCGTGATCGCCAAGACGCTTGGAGTTGAACTCGTCAGCCTTCAGACCCTAATGGCGCAAGCCGACTTTGTCACGCTGCATTGTCCGCAAAATGATGAGACCATGGGCCTGATCAATCGCGCAAGACTACAACAAATGAAGCACGGTTCGTTCTTACTGAACCTGGCGCGCGGCGGCGTGATCGAAAGCCTCGATCCAATCTATGAAATGCTGCTCAGCGGTCAACTGCGTGGTGCAGCGCTCGATGTATTTTTAGTTGAACCACCCGATCACACGCATCCGATTTTTAGCCTGCAAAACTGTTTAGTCTCGCCGCATGCAATGGCCACAAGCGAAGGCGCGATGCGACGAATTTTTGAATCAATGGCGAATGACATGGCAGCAGTGTTAAGCGGCACCCCACCACAATTTGTGGTTAACCCAGAAGTCCTAAAACGGTGATTACGATGAACACAAAAAAAATCAAACTCGTTTTATCTTTGACCGCTTTGTGCTTAAGCGTAAGTGCACAAGCACAGACAGGCAAGTGGCCAGATAAACCCATCACGATGATTGTTGGGTTTCCGGCTGGCGGGCCCACTGACCTCGCCGCGCGCACCCTTGCGCCCGCGCTTCAAACTGCGCTCGGTCAAACCATCATCGTCGAAAATAAGCCCGGTGCCACGGGTACGATCGCCGGCGCGCAAGTTAAACGCTCGGCCCCAGACGGTTACACCTTGTTTGTGTCTTCGATCGGCACCTTTGTGGTGGCGCCCCATCTGATCAAGTCTGTCGCCTACGATCCCATCGCCGATTTTGATTACATTAGCCTGCCGTTTCAGGCACCAAACGTCTTGGTGACGGGGCCTAAGCGTCCTGAGCGCACAGTGGCGCACGTGTTAGCCGCTTTGAAAGCAAACCCAGGCAAACTGACCTTTGCAAGTTCTGGGGTGGGCGCCTCGGATCATTTATCGGCTGAGCTACTTTGGCAACAAACCAACACCACGGGCGTTCACGTGCCCTACAAAGGTGGCGCGCCTGCGCTGCAAGATACGTTGGGCGGACAAGTCGATTTCTTTATGACCAACATCAATGCGGTCTTGCCGCAAATTCGCGCAGGCAAACTACACCCGATTGCGATTACCTCTGACAAGCGTTCACCTGCTTTACCCGACGTGCCAACGTTTGGCGAGGTAGGCGTGCAAGGTATGGAGGTCTATGGTTGGCAAGGTTTGACCGCGCCTAAAGGCTTACCGGTCGACGTAAAAAAGAAACTCAGCGACGCGGCGATCTTGGCCATGAAAGATCCTGCAACCGTTAAGAAGCTGCAAGACCTTGGCATTACGATTGTTGCAAACACCCCTGAAGAGTTCACTCGCTTTGTGACGAGTGAAAATCAACGCTGGAAAAATCTAATCATCGCCAGAAAAATCAGCGTCGATTGAACGTTAGAGCGTTGGGTAATCGGTATAACCCTTCGCGTCGCCACCATAAAACGTTTTACGATTGTATGGCGTCAAGGGTGCATTTAACTCAAAACGTTTGGGCAAATCAGGATTAGAGATAAAGAAGCGCCCAAACGCCACCGCATCGGCTTGGCCACTTGCGACGACAGCCTCGGCATCATCGCGACCATAGCCGCCTGCTGAAATCACTTTACCGCCAAACATCGGCCCAAAGAGTTTCGACGTACTCGGTTGATCTTCAGCCACTTTATCTGTGCCACCGGCCATAGTTGAACGCGGCTCGATGAAATGCAAAAACGCCAACTGTATTTTGCTTAAAGCACCCACTAGGTAAGTGAACAGCCCTTTCACATCGGTGTCGGACATATCGTTAAACGTGCCATAGGGCGACAACCGTACGCCAACGCGATCGCTACCCCAGACACCACAGACCGCCTGCAGGACTTCAAGCAACAGACGACTACGATTTTCAACGCTGCCACCGTATTGGTCGGTACGCTTGTTAGAGCCGTTATGCAAAAACTGGTCTAACAGGTAACCGTTTGCACCGTGCACTTCGACGCCATCAAAGCCAGCGAGTTTTGCCTGCTTGGCCGCGTGGACATAGTCTTGGATGAGGCTTGGGATTTCACTCGATTCAATGGCCCGAGGTGTCTCAAACGCCTCAAGCCCCCAAGAGGCTGTGTACACCTTACC
Organism: Bordetella parapertussis; assembly: GCA_945872285.1. Classification (GTDB taxonomy): domain Bacteria; phylum Pseudomonadota; class Gammaproteobacteria; order Burkholderiales; family Burkholderiaceae_B; genus Zwartia; species Zwartia parapertussis_D. The sequence goes on from CAMBZR010000038.1 coordinate 24,385, forward strand.
AGGAGGCGCGATCGCCGAGGGCGCAACCGGCAGACCTTGCTCTGGATGCAACGAGCTGTGTGAGATGCGGCCAACATGCCACAACTGGCAAATGATTTTTCCGCCTGCTGCGTGAACCGCCTCGGTCACTTTGCGCCAACCTTGCACCTGCGCGTCGCTGTAAATGCCTGGTGTGGCTGGATAGCCCTTAGCCAAAGCAGAGATCTGCGCTGCTTCAGAAACGATCAAGCCTGCGCTTGCCCGCTGAGCGTAATACTGTGCTGCGAGTTCGCCTGGCACATCACCGGCTTGGGCACGCATTCTGGTTAACGGCGCCATTACCACGCGATTACGCAGTTCAAGTGCACCAAAGGTTTCATTCGTCAGCAATTTCATATTTTGTAAGCGATCCATTAGCAAATTTTGTTGTGCCAGCCACATCCAAGCAAACAGACGCCACTGCAGCGCCGATTTTAGCTGAGGACAATTAACCTGCCCGGCGAGCACCCCACTCAAAATGGCGATGGGGCTTGCAGCTGGCTATCGCGGTCAAGATGTTGTCGCGACGCTTGTTTTACCCACAAAATTGCACGATAACGCTCAGATTTGCAGATCAGGGATGCTTGGAAGGCTAAACACAAAAAAGGCATCAGACCCCTCTTAAAGAGGCATGATGCCTACCGGCAAGACCTTAAAACACCCAAAGCTGCAGTCGAACGGGTTAACGGCCTATTTGTCTTTATTCTTAATGCGGGTGTAAACCGTATTAACGGTCGTGGCACGCATCGGATCGGTCAGCCCTGAAGCAGGTTTGGGCGTCGAAGTATCTTTTTTAGGCTTTTTTGATTCTTTACTGGATTTCTGCTGACCTTTGGCCACGATAAGCTCCCTGAGATAAACGATAATGTAGTTTACGGTCAATCGCTCAATCTCACAATGTACGCCCAAATTACCCTTTCTGAAGACGATGTCACGATTACCGCTGTGCGTGCGCAGGGCGCGGGCGGGCAAAATGTGAATAAGGTCTCAAGCGCTATCCACCTGCGCTTCAGCATCCCCACCTCGACACTGAGCGCAGACGTCAAAGTACGCCTGTTAGCGCTTAACGACCATCGCATCACCCGCGATGGCGCCATCGTCATTAAGGCTCAAACTCACCGCAGCCAAGACATGAACCGTACTGAGGCGTTGGCCAGGCTCAACGAACTGGTCAACAGCGTTGCCAGGCCTCCAAAAACCCGGCATGCCACCAAACCCACCTATGGTTCAAAGCAACGGCGCCTCGAGGGCAAGCGCAAGCTTTCTGAAACCAAGGCGTTAAGAGGCCGAGCACAGTTCTAAGCGGCGCGTCTCAACTTCAGGGCTGATGCCTTTTACTCGCGCGCCCTTATAAACGAAATATTGGTCGTGTCGGAGTCGGCTTTAAATGCATTTCGTCAGCCGCAGCGTTCACAATCACCGCTGCGTCGGCTGCCAGCAAATATCGCTGCACAACCAGTTGATCGCTCACTTCTCGCACCCGCTGCACATATTGATTTAAGCCTTCGGGATAACGTTCTTCAAGAGACAACCTTGGGTCATTTGCCTCCAAGCGCTCTTGTTGCAGAGCAAAAAAAGGCTTGTACGTGCCCGCTAAGCGGCAAATCACATGTGTGACTGGGGCATTGGGTCGACCATGGGTACCCAGAGGTACGGCCACGTCGGGCACTTGAATCCCACCAAGCGGATTGTCGTCGGCATCGGTCTGAGGCACCAGCACCGTGGCCTCGGGTAAATATTGAGGTGCACCAAACACTGTTTCATCTGCTCGCGGGTGCCTCAAAAGCATCAGGCAACTGGGCGGGGGATCAAGTTGCTCGGATACCCATTGATCTAGTGCAATCAGTTGCGCACGCAAAGGTGGCGACCAATCGAGTTGCCCGTGCATCGATTCGCACAACTTATATTGTTCACGCATGTTGAGATGCGCAGAGCCAGCGATATCGTACATTCGAACGGCATCGGGCAGCGCAAGATCAGCAATCCCCTGCGCACCGGTACGGGTCAACGACGCGCGACCACCCATGTAGTCAATATTGAAGTGCGTCACTAAGATTTTGGGCAGTGGTTCGTTACGCGCTTGCAGCGTTACGATCACAGCAGCGTACGTGAATGGTTCTTCGTGCACACCGCGGTGTTCAAGATTAGGCGGTGCAGGCGTACTGCCCGCCACAGTTCCTGGGCCTACGCCCGAGGCCATCAGCGGCAGTTGCCCCGCAGCCCCACCCACCAAATGAAAACCTTCAATGACTTGCCTACCCTGCGCAACATTAAAGCCATTGAGCAAAAAGCTTTTCAAAAACCGTGAGGTTTGCGAATAGCCGGCCGCATAGATTCGCTTGACTGAACCCGCAAGCGGATTATCTGCCTGCGTGCTATCGCGTAAAAAACGTGTGACATCGCGTACTGCAGCAAACCCTGCTGCCTCAACGTAGCGGGTCTCGCCGTTTGTATCGACAAACTGCGGCGGCTCAAATCCCTGCCCCATTTCCCACTGAGTCGAAACCATCATGAAGCCCTGCTCTTGCAAAAAGCCAAGGCCTGCGTCCAATGAGCCAATCGGGAGAGGACGTTGACGCGGACTGTTATAAAAAGCATGACTCACAGGCAAACCACGGTTTGGCACGTCTACCAACAGGCGTCCCTCGCCACGCTTGGGCGCTGTTGGTGCAATGAGGACAACACGTGTTTGATATTCAACATTGCCGCGCGCGTTACGCGGGGCTTTGTCCAAGTCAGGGATATTTTCTGCAGGGCTCAACTCACCGTGGGCCACGCCCTCGAGGCGCACAAAGGGAATCGAACGATACAAACCAAGCGGGATTGTTTTTGTAATCGTCAGCCTTTTCACAGCAGACGCAACGAGAGGGTTGGATGCCATCTGAACCACACCTAAGAAATAATTGTAAAAATGACATCATACGGGCAGGCTTTGGGCTTACCCCCCATCTGGTTAGCAAACAGGTATATTGACTCCAGAATAAACAACACTCAGGAGCCAGCTATGTGGGAAGAAAGCGAACGCTACCCCGACCCCCGCGTCATCTCGTTAGACCCCTCGTTTGACACCTATCGCTTGGCGCTCGCTTCAGTCGAGCGGCTCGCGACGGGGTTTCGCTGGGCAGAGGGCCCCGTATGGTTTGGTGATGGGCGCTACTTGCTCTGGAGCGACATCCCAAATAATCGGATTATGAAGTGGGAAGAAGAAACTGGCGCAGTCAGCGTGTTTCGTAAGCCCTCAAACTGGGCCAATGGCCATACCCGCGATCGCCAAGGTCGTCTGGTCAGCTGCGAACACGGGCGTCGAGTCACTCGCACCGAATACGATGGCAGTATCACGGTACTAATGGATTCGTTTCAGGGTAAAAAACTCAATGCCCCCAATGATGTCGTCGTGAAGTCAGATGATTCAATCTGGTTTACTGACCCACCCTTTGGCAGCTTAGGCAACTACGAGGGTGTCAAATCACCGATCGAATTACCCCACTCTGTGTATCGCATCGACGGCGTCACTAGTGTCGCCACGCTGATGACCAATCAACTTAAAGGGCCGAATGGTTTATGTTTTTCGCCAGACGAAAGCCTGCTCTATGTGATTGAATCACGCGCCACCCCAAACCGCTTGATTCAGGTGTACGACGTAGTCGACAACGGCACAAAAATCAAAAACGGTCGCGTGTTTTTGGATGCAGGTACCGGCAGCATCGACGGTTTACGTGCCGACATCGATGGCAACCTCTGGTGCGGCTGGGGCATGGGTACGCCAGAGCTTGACGGCGTGATGATCGTCTCGCCCGCAGGCAAGATGATTGGTCGCATCGCGTTGCCAGAACGTTGTGCCAATCTGTGCTTTGGTGGCCTCAAGCGCAACCGTTTATTTATGGCGTCGTCACATTCAATCTATTCGTTATATGTGAATACGCAAGGCGCGTTGGGGGGTTAGGTCCCCGCTTTTAGAGCACTATCATTAAGCCCAGACAGGTTCTTTCCAAACCACGTCATCGTCAATTGGCCAGACGGGTCTAGGCAAAGCTTTAAAGCTTAAGCGCTTTAAATTAGGCGTCGTTAAACCAGGGCTATCGACATCCATAATTTGCTCATCAGAAAAGAACTCGTCAAAGCCTGCACGATAGTGACCGCGACTTTTGACGATGAGACATTGGATTTTTGAAATATCAATGCCGTGCATTTCAAGCATCACGGGCTCGGCTAATTGACGCCGCAAACTGCCAACGACTACCTGCAGGCCTGAATCGACCAACTCGAGCAAGGCACTGGGCCCGAGCGAAAACTTACGATCTTTCATGATGCCGCGTCGGCCGGTTTGAAAACCATCACGCAAACAAATGATTTTTGCGCGGGCAGTAAAACGTTTTGAATGTTCGAGCTCTGTTGCGTTGAATACTGCATCGAACACAGCGCCTTCACCCAAAGCATGCGCTTGACCAGCCAGCTCAGGCGCAACAAATACCCCAAGCACCACACCTTGGATACGCGCGTCATGAAACGCTTGCAGCAGCCAAGCGGTACTGCCCCGCCCGCCCCCACCTGGATTGTCAGCGACATCGGCAAACAACATGGGTGCCAACCCGGTTCGGGCAAGTTTGACCGCCTGTTCAACTTCAATCGTATCGGCAACGTAACGCGCACGATCGGCCCACGCCGCACGGGCCACTGTTAAAGCCGCCGCGCGAGCGGCAGCCAAATCTCCACGCGAGGTCACCGTAATCGTCATGCCGCACTTAGGCACATCTGCAAACACAAAGCCACCCGCCACCGAGACGTTTGCGATTGGTCCTTCTGAGGGCTTTTGCATCAGCGAATAAGCAAGCTTCAACAAATCGGCATAAGGACCGCGTGCCGAAAGCAAGGTCACGGAAGGCGGTGTAATAGGCATGCGGATAAAAGCTTTTACCGTTTTCATGCCAGCAAACATTTCGTTTAACAGGTCGGCAGCTTCGGCGCCACACTCGCGTTGATCGACGTGCGGGTTGGTGCGATACGCGACCAAAGCGTCTAACGCCTCAACGGTTTGAGGTGACACATTGCAATGCAAATCGTGCGTGGCGATCACGGGGATATTAGGGCCCACGATACTGCGAATCATGGTCATCATGACGCCTTCGGTATCGTCTTCATGGTCGGCAGTCGAGGCGCCATGATTACAAACGTACACAGCATCAACCGGTAAGGCAGCATGCAACGATGCTTCTGCCTTGTGTATGAATTCTTTCCAGACCTCGTCACTGGTTGGCCCGCCGGG
>CAMBZR010000039.1 GCA_945872285.1 Bordetella parapertussis
AGGGCAAAAAACCGGCGAAAGCCGGTTTTTTAGTTGAGGCTTTAAGCGCGTATGACGCTCTAGGCGTCCAAGCGCTTAGAGTCTTTAATTGCCTAACAATACACGCCCAATTGCCATCGCTGCGCCCGCTTGCGCAGGCTCAATGACCGGAATCCCTAGCTGTTGTTCTAGCCAGCTGCGATGCTCGGCCATGCCGGCGCAGCCCAGCACCACCACATTGGCCTGTTTTTCGTCACGTAACCGTGTGCCAACCGACAGCAAGCCCGCGCGGGTACGAACCGAGTCAGACAACTCAACGACCTGCATGCCAAGCGGCAAGTCGCCGGCCACGCGATCTAAAATCCCCATCGCACCAAAGGCGCGCAGATGTCGCGAAATCGATTGCTGCAAGATCGCGATCACGCCGACTCGATGACCGCGAGTCATCGCCGTAAACATGGCCGACTCCATTACGCCCAAAACGGGCTTGCGGGTGGCTTCTCGAACCGCATGCAGGCCAGGGTCGCTAAAGCAGGCAATCACATAGCCAGCGGCCGCGTCACCGTGCTCAGCATCAAGCTTGCGCACCAGGTTAACGAGCGGGAGCGTCACGTTTTCGACGTCGAGCTGGCATTGAATACCAGGCGGGCCCTCGGCCAGCGTCAGGCAGCGCAGTTTGGGGCCTCCCGCGATCCGCAACGAAGCCAGTCCGGCATCAAAGGCATCGGTAACTGCCTGCGTTGAATTGGGATTGATCAAAAAAATAGTGCGATCCATGGCAAAAATCCTTTAGCGCTGGCTGGCAAGATTAACGACGACGTAATAATCTTACCGTGCTTAGACAAATTCGCCACCCAACGGGCAACTTATTGCTATGCTTACTCGGGTAAACCGGTACGAGTCGCAGCGGTCAAGCTACGCTCGCTTGAGCTCACAACTGCGCGGTGTCGTGCAGCAAAATTTTCAGGAGGCATCATGGATTTAGGGATTCGCGGCCGACAGGCGCTTGTGTGTGCCTCAAGTAAAGGCCTGGGATTGGCCTGCGCGCAGCAGTTGGCGCGCGAAGGGGTTGAGTTGGTGATGTTGGCGCGCGGGCAAGAAGCGCTTGAGGCGGCCGCACAAAGCATTCGTGCCGAGACCGGCGTCAAGGTCATAACGATCGCAGCCGACATTGTCACGCCAGAGGGTCGCGCAAAGGTACTGGCGGTGTGCCATGCTCCAGATATCCTGGTGACCAACGCGGGTGGCCCCAAGCCGGGCAATTTTCGTGAATGGAGCCGCGAAGACTGGCTGGCGGCGGTGGATGCCAACATGATTACACCGATTGAATTGATACGCGCGACCGTCGATAAAATGATCGAACGTAAATTTGGCCGCATCGTAAACATTACCTCGATGTCGGTGAAACATCCGATTGAGCATCTTGGCTTATCGAATGGTGCGCGTGCCGGCTTAACGGGGTTTATCGCGGGGCTGTCTCGTCAAACGGTTAAACATAATGTGACGATCAACAACTTGTTACCCGGCCCGTTTGCCACCGATCGTTTGTTGCAAACCACTGAAAAATTAGCGCGCGATAGCGGTAAAAATATCGATGAATTTATGGCATTGCGCCAAGCTGCTGTGCCAGCAGGCCGCTTTGGAACACCTGCTGAATTTGGTCAGGCCTGTGCATTTTTGTGTAGCGCAGGCGCGGGCTTTATGACTGGGCAAAATTTATTGCTCGATGGCGGTATTTATCCAGGAACCCTCTAAGTGACGACTCCAACTCTCGACTTTGACCTCACCATTCGCAATGGCCGCATCTCAACCGACAGCACAACGTTTTTTGCTGATATCGGCGTGCGAGATGGTGTGGTTGTGGCGATTGCAAAAAACTTGCCTAAGGGCAAGCGTGACATTGATGCGACGGACCGCTGGGTATTGCCCGGCGGCATCGACAGCCATTGCCATGTCGAGCAACTATCGGGCATGGGCATGATGTGTGCCGATGATTTTTATAGCGCAACGGTGTCTGCCGCATTTGGCGGCACCACCACGATCATCCCGTTTGCCGCGCAGCATCGCGGCAATCAGATCCCCGAGGTGGTTGCAAGTTACGCAAAGCTTGCCGCCGAAAAAGCCGTGATCGATTACGGGATTCATTTGATCTTGGCCGACCCCACGGAAGAGGCGCTGACCACGCACTTGCCTGCAGTCATTCGCGAGGGCATTACGTCGTTCAAGATCTATATGACCTACGACCGGATGAAGCTTGACGATTATCAAATCTTAGATGTGCTTGAGGTGGCCGGTCGCGAAGGCGCGTTAGTGATGGTACACGCCGAAAACAATGACATGATCCGCTGGATTGCCAAGCGCCTGGTCGAGCGCGGTTTGACAGCCCCCAAGTACCACGCGGTGGCTCACACTCCGCTGGCTGAGACCGAAGCCACCAATCGCGCCGTTGCGTTGGCCACGCTCATGGATGTGCCCTTGTTGATCGTGCATGTCTCGGGCCTTGAAGCCGTGCGCGTGATTCATTCGGCGCAAGCGCTTGGCTTGCCGATTCATGCCGAAACTTGTCCGCAGTATTTGTTTTTAACGGCTGAGGATATTGATTTGCCCGGCACCGAAGGCGCCAAGTTTTGCTGCAGCCCACCGCCGCGTGATCCTGAATCGCAAGAGGCCGTCTGGCAAGGTTTGATCAACGGCACCTTGCAAATGTTTTCATCAGATCACGCGCCTTATCGTTACGACACCAGCGGCAAGCTGCCCAAGGGTGAGGCCACGACGTTCAAGGATATGGCCAACGGCGTGCCCGGAATTGAAGTACGCCTACCTTTGTTGTTTTCTGAGGGCGTATTGAAAGAGCGCATGAGTATCGAACGTTTTGTGGCAGTGACGGCCACCAACCACGCGATGACCTACGGGTTATATCCCCGCAAGGGTACGATCGCCGTGGGAAGTGATGCAGATCTTGCCATCTGGAATCCAGAAAAAAAGGTCACGATCTCAACCAGCATGTTGCACGACAACGTGGGCTACACGCCCTATGAGGGTAAACAAATTATCGGTTGGCCCGAAGTGGTGGTCAGTGCGGGGCGAGTGGTTGTTGAAAACGGTGTTTTACACGCCGAGCGCGGCAGTGGTCGCTTTATCAAGCGCGGCACCCCCGAACCGGTTTTGCGTCAGCGCTTAAGTGGCAATCCCAATTCGATTATGCGTAAGTACTTTAGTTAACGAGCGCGCAGTTTTTCAGCCAAGGCGTGCAAGCTGATTGCTTGTGCGCCGTGGCGCAGCGGTAGAGTTTCGCTACCTGGGTAAACCACATAGCGCTGTTCAATTTTAAGATCGTCGCACGCTGCACTAAAACCTTTTTCTGGGCTCGGTGTCATCGATCGCTTCACTTCGATGGCGATTTCAGGTTGACCTCCTTTTTCAAAAATCAGATCGATCTCTGCACCGCCTTGCGAACGATAAAAATAAGGCGTGCGGCGTTCGCCCGCTGAGATGACGAGGCTCTCGATCGCGTGACCCTCATAACTGAGCCCGCACACGGGGTGCCCTAATAAATCATCAAGCGTTTCGAGTGACAGTAGCGCATGCAGAATCCCGCTGTCGCGCACATAAACTTTGGGTGACTTGACCAAGCGCTTGCCGACGTTGCCAATATAAGGGGCAAGTCGACGTAACAACTGCAGGTCAACCAATAAGTCAATGTAGCGGTCAACGGTGGGGCTGGAGACACCCAAGGCGCTCGCGATGCGAGATTGATTGAGCATGCCGCCTTGTTGGTGTCCGATCATGGTCCAAAGCCGAGCGATCGTTTGAGCGGGCATTCTCGGTGCAAACATCGGTACATCGCGCTCAAGATAACTGCGAATGAAATCGCGCCGCCAGGTCATGCTGACCGCGTCATCGGGCGCCAGCAGGCTTTCTGGGAATCCGCCTCGTAGCCAAAGTGTGGGCTCGTCGATCTGCGCGGTGTATGCCTCGCCGATATCAAGCGGCGCAATGTCTAGATAAGCGACGCGTCCGGCCAGCGTTTCGCTGGATTGCTGCATGAGATCGAGTGCGGCAGAGCCAAGTAGCAAAAACTGTCCGCTTCGTTGCCCTGCTCGACGGCGTTCGTCAATAATGCCCCGCAAGATTTCGAAGATCCCGGGCAGGCGATGGATCTCATCCAGGATGATGAGCTTGTTGCCCTGCGCGCGCAGATAGGCATCCGCCTCTTGCATTTTGTTGCGATCGGCTGGGCGTTCAAGATCAAGATAAATTGAGCCAGTGGGCCAGTCTTGGGCGATCTGGCGGGCAAGCGTTGTTTTGCCAACTTGGCGGGGCCCAAGTAGCACCACGGCAGGGGTATGCGCGAGCCGCTGACGAACAATTATTTCTGCTTGACGAGGTATCATCCTGACAATTTTAACACCTATCGTTAAATTTGGGAGGATAAATACGGGTTTTAGCTAAAACACCTTGGCGGTTAAATACTGACCACAGGCGTCAACACCGTAAACGTGGTTGTCGCTATCTTTTTAGAACAATCCGCCATGGCTGGAAACGCAGCCAGAGGTCGGCTTGTTTGAATGAGGGGGTTGCCTGTACGCGAGTAAACCACTGATCTAATGGACTATCTAGATCGACTAGGCCGTATTCACCAATCATTTTCAGGCGACCAAGCAGCACTGCAGTGACGACATCTGCTGAGCTGGTGTTCTCACCGAAAAGCATGGCCGAAGACGCAGGCAGGATATTCAAAAATTTGCGGATGTGTGCACGCTCGATCTCAAGCTTGTCGACGAGTTTGCCTTCTGTAAAGTAGGCAAGACGTTCGCGGTTGATATTAATTTTTTTAGTCAAGGCGAGTGGGTCTGGTGAGCTAGTTAACTCCGCTTCTAGCTTATGAATAACCCCGCGCAGCATTTTCGGTACGATCAACCTAAGCGGTGGGATACTGAACAGTGCTTTGCCAAAGGTCAGCTTTTCAATCGAAATGGAATACTGGACAGCGACAATATTTTCAATACTCTGGGTGACTGCTGAGTCGCTATCCATCCATCGTTCGCCCGCGAGTTTAGCGGCGTATTTCAAGATGTCGCGGCTATCTGTGAGCGTCTGCGTCCCATCCACTAGCGCAGGTACGGTCATGTGAGGATTTATTTTCAGATACCAGTCTGAAAGTTGTTCTTTAGCCGGATGAATGTCCATGCGACGATACGTAGAGGGTACTTTCGCAGAAAGTAATGCGAGCCTTGCAATCATCGAATAGTAGGAGGATGAGGCATGATAAAGAATCATCGCGGTATACCTTTGAAAGATACGGCATGTTGAAAAGCAATGCGTGCGTTTGAATCAATTTATGGTAGACGACCTATAGTCATCCAGTGGGGTAACAGGATCACAGTCCCTTTGAGTGCGCGCGTGGCTAGCAGCTGTTTGCCGTAGGTGGCTAATGCAGGACCTGACGTGCCAGGCGAAATCGCAAAGAGCGGTGCGCCATGAGAGATAAACAATACCGGAGCTAAAGAAGGCTTGGCCATCATTGATGGTTGGAGAGAGGGCTTGGTCGGGGGGCACGGTCATTGCTAAGCACTTTGTCATTATAAATAACTTGGGGCGATGGCTTGGATTACAAGCTTACCCAAAAGAGGCTACCATTTTGCATCACTCACAATTTCAGGTGCTTTTATGTCCAGCTCAGACGACAAAAAAAATAGTCACTCGATCAACCCTGCCGCCAGCGAAGACGGGATATCAAAGGGTTTAGCCAACTATGGCGATCGCGGATTTTCATTGTTTTTGCGTAAGGCCTTTATTAAGGGGGCTGGGTATACCGATACGGCGCTTGAGCGCCCAGTGATTGGCATCACCAACACTGGCAGCGCCTATAACCCTTGCCACGGCAATGCACCGCAGTTGATTGAAGCGGTCAAGCGTGGCGTGATGCTGGCAGGTGGCTTGCCGATGGATTTTCCGACCATCTCGATTCACGAGAGTTTTTCGCAGCCCAACAGTATGTTTCTGCGCAACCTGATGTCGATGGATACCGAAGAGCTGCTGCGTGCCCAACCGATGGACGCGGTGGTGCTGATTGGTGGTTGCGATAAAACGGTGCCGGCACAATTGATGGGCGCGGCCTCGGCAGGGTTGCCTGCGGTGCAATTGATTACTGGTTCAATGTTGACGGGCTCGCACCGTAGCGAGCGCGTGGGTGCTTGTACAGATTGTCGTCGCTATTGGGGCAAGTTTCGCGCCGAAGAAATTGATGCCGAAGAGATCGCCGCGGTCAATAAACAATTAGTGGCGAGCGTGGGCACCTGTTCGGTGATGGGCACGGCCAGCACCATGGCCTGTATCGCTGAGGCCTTAGGTATGACAGTGCCCGGCGGCGCCTCGCCACCGGCAGTCACTGCAGATCGCATGCGCATCGCCGAGCAAAGCGGCACGTTAGCCGTTGAGATTGCGCGCAAGCGTTTAACGATTGATAAAATTTTGACTGAGAAAGCGTTTGAAAACGCGATGCGTGTGCTGTTAGCGATTGGTGGGTCAACCAATGCCATCATTCACTTAACCGCCATCGCGGGTCGTATGGGTCTTGAAATGGATCTCAAGGCACTTGACCGTATGGGCCGCGAAACCCCAGTGCTGCTCGATTTAAAACCTTCGGGTCAGCACTACATGGAAGACTTCCACCACGCCGGCGGCATGGCGACTTTGTTGCGCGAACTCAAACCTTTGTTGCATTTAGATGCGTTGACCGTCACGGGTCGCACGCTCGGTGAAGAGATCGAGGCCGCGGGCCCCGGCTTTAAGCAAGAAGTCGTTAAGACCGCAAAAAATCCGATTTTTCCGCAGGGTGGCATTGCGGTTTTGCAAGGTAATCTAGCCCCAGGCGGCGCGATTATTAAACAATCGGCAGCGAACCCTAAGCTGATGGAACACGAAGGTCGCGCCGTCGTGTTTGAAAATCTTGAAGACATGGCCAATCGTATTGACTTGCCTGATTTAGACGTGACAGTCGATGACATTTTGGTGCTCAAACATATCGGACCCAAAGGTGCGGCGATGCCTGAGGCCGGCTACATGCCGATCCCTAAAAAATTGGCCGTTGCAGGTTGCAAAGACATTGTGCGGATTTCAGACGGACGCATGAGTGGCACCGCCTTTGGCACGATCGTGTTGCACGTGACGCCAGAGTCGGCGATTGGTGGCCCGTTGGCTTATGTGCAAAACGGTGATCGCATCCGCTTAAGCGTTGAAAACCGCGAACTGTCACTCTTGGTGAGCGACACCGAGCTTGCTCGACGTCAGGCTGAGAAGCCCGCAGTCGTACCCACTGCACAGCGCGGCTATCGCAAACTATTTTTGCAAAGCGTCACACAAGCCGACAAAGGCGCCGACTTTGACTTCTTGATGCCGCCGATGACGGGGGTGGTGCCTAAAGTTAAGTAGTCACCTCAATCACCGCATCGACCGCATACGCGCCTTGCCCTGCGGGCATGGCGAGTACGGGGTTTAGGTCGATCGATTGCAGGCGTGGGCCTGCAGCAACGGCAAACGCGGAGAGCTGTGACAACATCTTTGCCAGCGCTTTGATATCAGCCGGTGTACGGCCACGTGCACCTAGCAAAAGTGGTGCACCTTTGATTGAGCGAATCATTGCTTCGGCCACATCTACACCGAAGGGGCAGCGATGTAACACCACGTCTTGCAAAATCTCAACAAAAATCCCCCCTAAACCAAACATGGCCATTGGGCCGAAGACGGGGTCGCGGTGAATGCCTAAAATACATTCGACGCCGCCCTTCAATTGCTTGGCAACTAAGACGCCGTCTAGCTTAGCCTTGGGGGCAGCGGTGCGACCGCGTTGCATCAGCAAGTCAAAGCCTGCGCGTACGTCAGCATCGTTTTCAATATCTAGCAGCACACCGCCGATTTCAGACTTGTGCAAAATATCTGGGGAGACGATTTTCATCACGACGGGGTAGCCGATTTTCTTTGCGGCTTCAACGGCAGCATCTGCACTGATGCAAACCTCCTCGGGTGCTGAGGGGATGCCTGCTTGCGCAAGTAATAACTTTGCCTGCGCTTCACTTGGATTGGTGTGTGGCAAGGCGAACGGTGCGATCACGGGCGCGACTTGAGCGGCTGGTTTTGCAAAGGCACGACCAAACTGCCCCATGGCTTCAATGGCTACGACCGCGCGAGCAGGATCCTCAAAGACGGTAAAACCATCGCGTTCATATTCGCGAATCTGATCGCGCCCGCCCATTAATGACAAGGCAAAAATACAATTTGGGTGCTTACTGCGCGCAATATTTAATTGCTCGCGCAACCGCGGTGCGATACTGGGAACACAACCTGTGTACGTAAAGAAACCCAAGATTGAACTGTATTTGCCCTCGGCAATCAACGCATCGGTGAAAGTGCTGATCAAGGTCATTTCGTTTAGATACTGTGCAGTGACATCCACGGGATTACGGGGTGCCGCAAACGGCAAGAGCTTTAGCAAGCGTGCTTGTGACTCAGCCGGCATTTCTGGCATTGGCAAGCCAATGGCATCGGCCGCATCCGAAATAATCACGCCGGCGCCGCCACTGACGGTGATCACGCCAAGGGTGTTATTTTCGGGATAAATCCCTCGCGCAGCCAAGCGGGCGATATCCAACATTTGCTCGGTGGTTTGCACACGCACCACACCTAACTCTTTGAGCACCGCATCGGTCACGCGATCATCGCCTGCGATCGATGCCGTGTGCGATTGTGCGGCAGCGCTGCCGACCGCGCTGCGGCCAACCTTCATCATGACCACCGGTTTGCGTGCGCGGCGTGCGGCCTCAAGGCCCGCGACAAACCCAGCAGCCTCTTTGATGCCCTCTGAATACAACATGATGACGGTGGTGTCTGGGTCATCGACCGCAACTTGCAACATATCGCCCACGGTTAAGTCGGCCTCGTTGCCGGTCATGATGAGCGCAGACAAACCAATATCGTTGGCGGTTGCCACGGCCATTAAATGCGCCCCATAGGCGCCCGACTGACTAATAATCGCCACGCCACCTGGCTTTGGAAACTCAAGCTCACAGCCGGTTGCAAAGGTTGCGTAAAACTTATGGACGGGGTTGATCAGGCCTAAAGAATTGGGGCCGATCAGGCGCATGCCATGCTCATGAGCCACTCGTACCAATTCGAGTTGAGCCGCGGCACCTTCGGGGCCCGTTTCGGCAAAGCCTGAGCTAAATAAGATCGCCGCCGCGCAACCGCGCTCGGCCAAGGCACGCACCGATTCAAGTGCGGCCGAGGCCGGCACGATCACAATCCCCACATCTGGGGTTTCAGGCAAAGCGGCAATCGAGGCGTAGCTGGGCAGTCCTTGCACCGTTGCGCGATTTGGGTTCACCGGGAAAATCTTGCCTTTGTAGCCTTGGCTTAACATGTACGAAATTGGCCGCCCGCCAATACGCAAGGGGTCATCCGAGGCACCGATCACGGCAACCGACTGCGGTTTAAGTAGCTTGAGCAAGCGCGCAGGGTCATTGGGGCGTGCTGGGTGTGGGGCGGTCATTGTGTGGGTCTCCGGCGATATACGAGCGTTGTTATTTGTGTTTAGGGCATCGAAATAGCCTTCGATCATACCGCCGAGTAAAAACCTGTGTTCAATCCCTAGCAATCTAGTGGGGTTTTCAGTACGATACTCAACTCAGTCTTCTAGCAACTGGGGCTTGTCTTAAGCCTGCCACACGCGTTTCATGCCAAGTATCGTCCAAGCTATTGTGCCGCTGAAGCGAAAAAAGGTTGGGAGCGAGCGCAGGCTTGGTTTAAGAAATATTTGTCATCAAATCGGCGGGCTGCTCGCTTGCTCTTTTAAGAGCGCGGCAAAGATTTCTGCCAAAGGCGAGCGACTGGCGGTTTGTGGGTAAATCAAGGCGTAGCGGGTGATCACCTCAGTCTTGAGTGGGCGGATGACCACCTCGCTTTGTGCGAAGTAGGCGGCCGTCAAGCGGCCCACCATGGTGATGCCCGCACCCGCAGCAACCAGCGCGCAGGCGATGGATGAGCTTGGCGTTTCCATCAACACATTCGCAGTCGCTCCTTCAGATTGAAAGGCATCATCAATTTGATACCGAAGATAACTGTGTTGCGAGAGCAAGATCATCCGCTCGTCATTCAGGTCTTTGCAGGAAATCACTTTTTTTCTTGCCAGAGGATGCTTCGGCGGCAAGACAACGACGACTTGTGCAGCGGGTAAGGGTTCGAAATCAATCGCCTGACGTGCTAGCGGTAGCTCGACCACACCAATATCAAATTGGTGTGTCGCGACCAAATCTGCGATTTGACGTGAAGGTAGGCTCTGTAAAAAAACCGTGACATTCGGGCGGGTGTCTAATAACTGCGCGATGGCGTGGGGCACCATGCCTTGCGCAAGGGCGGGTAAACAGGCTACGCGCAAGGCGCCGGTGCGCCTTAACCGAATATCTTGTGCCACCTGAGCGATGCGCTCAACGCCGCTGTAAAGCGGTTCAACCTCTCTGAAAAGGGCTTCGGCCTCGGGGGTTGGGATCAGTTTGCGCCCATGCCTGACAAACAGCGCGAACCCTAGTCGTAGTTCTAGCAGCCCGATGGTGCGACTCACACCGGGCTGGGTCACGTTCAGCAGCTTGGCGGCCCCCACCACACTACCCGCGAGCATGACCGAGCGAAACGCCTCAATATGCTTAAGATTTATTTCAGCTTTCATGTATAACATTTAAGCATAAGCAAAGCGAAAAATGTACATATTATTTTGTTGAAACTAGGACTAAGCTAGGTTTGCACAGGTTCGACAGACCATTTTGTGCCAAACGAAGGTGTTCCGAACAGGAGAACTCTAATGAGTAAGCTTTTCGTATTTTTAACAACGCTGGTGTTGGCCTTGTCGCTAGGCAATCAGGCCACTGCACAGCAAAAGTTAGTGGTCGCGGGGTATGGTGGTTCGTTCGAAGACATTATGCGCAAAGATATTTTTCCGGCCTTTGAAAAAAAGCATAACGTCAAGATTGATTTTGTTGCTGGCAACTCAACCAATACGGTTGCACGCTTGCAGGCACAAAAAGGCAATCAAGAGATTGATGTGGCAATTGTGGATGACGGCCCAATGTATCAGGCCATTGCCTTAGGTTTTTGTGCGCCTATCGAAGGCATGCCGGTTGATGATATTTATAAAACGGCACGCTACAAAGACGATAAAGCGGTGGGGTTAGGTATCGTGGCTACGGGCATCATGTACAACAAAAAGATTTTTGCCGAAAAGGGTTGGGCAGTACCGACCTCTTGGAACGACCTGGCCGATCCAAAATTTAAGAAACTTGTTGTGATTCCGCCCCTCAATAACACCTATGGCTTACACGCAGTTATTGAGTTTGCCCGGCAAGGCGGAGGCGGTGAAAAGAATATCGACCCAGGTTTTAAAGCGTTTAAGGATAAAGTTGGGCCAAACGTGTTGGTGTACGAGCCCTCGCCTGGCAAAATGACTGAGCTCTTTCAAAGCGGCCAAGCGGTAATTGGCGTCTGGGGCACTGGCCGCGTGAAGTCTTTCGCGGATACGGGTTTCCCAGTCGGGTTTGTATACCCTAAAGAAGGCGCATATGTCTTACTCGCTTCGGCGTGTCCGGTTGCCAAAGCGAAGGCTAACCCTTTAGCGCAAGAATTTGTTCGCTATCTGTTAACCCCTGAAATTCAAAGCGTCATGGGTAGCTCGTACGGCTATGGTCCGGTTAACAAAAAAGCGACTATTAAAGACGATGCCAATGTCCCCCTGCCAATCGGAAAGCGTGCGGCGGACTTGATCGTTGCCGATTGGGACGTCATTAACAACAATCGTGAGGCTTGGAATAAACGTTGGACACGTGAAATTGAGCGCTAATGTTTGATCGTCTAAGTATCAGTGCTGCCGTGCCATGAGCTATCTTGTTTTAAATAACTTGACTAAGCGCTATGGTACGGCCGCCGCAGTCGACGGGCTGAGCCTGTCGATTGCGCAAGGCGAGTTTGTCTCGCTGTTAGGCCCGTCGGGCTGCGGTAAAACAACCACCCTGCAGATGATTGCGGGGTTTGTTGAGCCGACGGCTGGCAGCATTGTGTTGAACGGAAAAGAGCTGCGCATTGTCCCCGCGAATCGGCGAGGGTTAGGGATTGTGTTTCAAAACTACGCGCTGTTTCCACACATGACCACTGCGCAGAACGTAGCCTTTGGCCTTGAGATGCAAGGCGTGTCTACGGCAGAGTGTGCGGATCGCGTGGCCGACATTCTTAAAATGGTGGGCCTCACGCATCTGGCTGACCGTTATCCAGCGCGTATGTCGGGTGGGCAACAGCAACGCGTGGCGTTAGCACGCGCCTTGGTGATCAAGCCAAGTGTGTTGTTGCTTGACGAACCTCTGTCTAATCTTGATGCAAAGTTGCGCGAAGAGATGCAGCTTGAGTTGCGTAGTATTCAGCGCACACTCGGTACGACAACGGTGTTGGTGACACACGATCAATCCGAGGCGCTTGCCTTGTCTGATCGCATTGTTGTGATGAACCAAGGTCGGGTTGAGCAAATTGCCGAGCCTTTTGCTGCCTATGAACAACCCCAGTCTGAGTTTGTGGGGGGGTTTTTAGGCAAAGCGAATATTTTTCAAACACAGGCAGAGGTATCTGCCGCGACACCCTCTATTCGGATTGGTGAAGCGGTGCTGCCACTTGACGGCACCACGACACCTTTAGGTAGCGTCCTCGTACGGCCAGAAAAAATTCTTTTTACAGACCCGCAGCCTGCAGCGTTGCCGGGCATCATGAAGACACGCGTGTTTCAGGGTAATCACTGGTTGTGTTTAGTCAGTACCTCAGTCGGCGATGTCTTGGTGATTCGACAAAATGATAGCGTTGCCGTGCCAGACGAAGGTACAGCTGTGCACTTGCGTTGGCGTGCGCAGGATATGCGCGCAGTCCTGTCCTCTCAGCCGAAAGTTTAGCTGGTCAGCGCTGATGGTGATCAAACCTACACAAGCGCCTTGGCTGCTGAGCACCCCAGCCTTGGTGCTGTACGCCACTTTTTTGATTGCGCCGCTTGCCAGTGTGTTTTTGATCAGCTTCTTTAATTTCGAGTTTTACGGTGGGATACAAGTTTCGTTCTCGCTTAAAAACTATCTAGAGATCTTGACTGACAGCTACTATTACGAAGTTTTTGCGCGAACCTTCGGTGTGGCCTTCGCCGTTACACTCGCCTGCGTGGTGTTGGGTACCGCTGAGGCCTATGTGTTGTCGCGTATGCGCAATCCCTGGAAAGGCTTATTTTTAATGGTAGTTTTAGGGCCCCTACTCATCTCCGTGGTGGTTCGTACCTTAGGCTGGGCACTGTTGTTTGGTTCGACCGGTTTGATTAGCAAAGCCCTGCAGGCGCTTGGCCTAGCTTCTGGGCCGGTCAGTTTGATGTATTCAAATCTTGGTGTCGGGATTGCGCTCACGCACGTGATGGTGCCCTTCATGGTAATCGCGGTGTGGGCCTCCCTGCAACGAATCAACCCCTCGACCGAAGCTGCGGCTTTATCGTTGGGGGCGAGCCAGCTCACGGTGATCAGACGTGTGATTGTGCCGCAAGTGATGCCTGGAATCTTATCGGGTTCGATTATGGTGTTTGCGATGTCAGCGAGTGCTTTCGCAACGCCTGCGATTGTAGGTGGCCGCCGTTTGAAAACGGTTGCAACTGCAGCCTATGATGAATTTTTAAATACCTTGAATTGGCCGCTTGGCGCAGCGTTGGCCATGCTCTTGCTGGTGGCGACGATCGTTGTGCTGATCTCGACCAATCGTTTAATCGAAAAGCGCTACGGCGCGGTTTTTAACTAAGGGGCGAATATGTTTTTACGCAACGGCCCCATCGGTTTGATTTTTCATACGTTATTCATTTTGTTTATCCTTGCGCCAATCATCATGGTCTGCGCCGTGGCGTTCACGGGTGATGGCTTTATTTCGTTGCCAGTGAATGGCCTGTCGCTGCGCTGGTTCAAGGCGATCTTGAACAATCCGCGGTTCATGGATGCGTTTGTGTTTAGCCTGGGGCTTGGCTTGATCTCGGCCTCGATCGCGATTGTGATCGCAATCCCGTCTGCGTTGGCCACCGCGCGCTATCAGTTTCGTGGGCGCGAAGCGCTGATGGCGTTTTTCCTGTCGCCCTTGATGATCCCGCATATTGTTTTAGGGCTAGCGTTTTTAAAATTCTTTACCAGCATCGGTGTATCGGGCACTTATTTTGGTTTGGTGGTCGCACACACCATTGTGGTGATGCCTTACGCACTTAGGCTTGTGCTCGCGTCAGCGACTGGTCTTGATCCGTCTCTTGAGCGTGCGGCGTTGTCGCTGGGGGCGTCTACCTGGACGACTTTTCGTCGCATCGTTTTGCCACTGATCATGCCCGGCGTAGTGAGTGGTTGGGTGATCGCCTTTATCACCAGTTTTGACGAACTCACGATGTCGATTTTTATCGCCTCGCCATCGACCACAACTTTACCTGTGCGGATTTTCTTGCATATTGAAGATACGATTGATCCGCTGGTCACAGCGGTTTCAGCCGCACTGATTTACATCACCATGATTGCGATTTTTATTCTTGATCGCGCCATCGGACTTGAAAAACTTTTTGTTGGAAAGGGACGTGCTTAATGAGCAACACAATAGAACACGAGGCGCTTGCCCCACCGCGACCGCGGCACCATAAAGGGGTGTACGACGCCTTAGTCATTGGGGGCGGTTTGGTCGGCTCGGCTGTGGCGTTTGGCTTGCGCCAAAAAGTTGACCATGTTGCAGTGCTTGATGAAGGCGATATCGCTTTTCGCGCGTCGCGCGGTAATTTTGGTTTGGTGTGGGTGCAAAGTAAAGGCATGGGTATGCCGGCCTATGGGCACTGGACGATGTCGTCTCAAGCCTTGTGGCCTGAGTTGGCGCGTTTGCTGAACGAGATCACGGGTTTAGAGGTTGGGTTAGAGCAGCAAGGTGGCTTACACCCCGTGCTCAATGAAGAAGAGTACGAACAACGCATCAAGTTTATGACCACGTTGATGGGCCAACCTGGCATGGTGCAGTACGACTGGAAAATGCTCGATCACAAAGAGCTTAAAGATTTGGTGCCAGGGATTGGCCCCGAGGTTTTGGGTGCCACGCATACGTCTGTCGATGGCGTCGCGAATCCGTTGAAGATGTTACGCGCGTTGCACACGGCCTTTGATCGTCAAAAGGTCGACTATCTGCCGCTGCATCCTGTGGGCGAGATTGAGCAAAAAAATGGCGTCTTTGAAATGACCACACCACACGGTGTGATTCGCGCCCATAAGGTGGTGCTGGCCTCGGGCTTAAACAACCAAACGCTGGGTAACAAAGTGGGCTTATCAATCCCCGTGCGACCTCAGCGCGGCCAGATTGTGGTGCTTGAGCGCACCCGCCGTATGTTGCACACGCCTTTCAGCACGCTGCGGCAGATGGATGAAGGCACTTGGCTGATTGGGGATTCGCAAGAGGAAGCAGGTTATGTCGATGGCATCGTTGGTTTGCCCGTGCTGGCGACCTTGGCGGATCGCGCCGTACGCACGATGCCAGCGCTCAAGCACGTGCGCGTGGTGCGGTCTTGGTCAGCACTGCGCGTCATGTCTAAAGATGGCTTTCCAATTTACGAACAATCTGCGACGCATCCTGGTGCGTTTGTGGCTACCTGTCATAGCGGCGTGACGTTAGCGGCTGCGCACGCCTTGCGGATTGCCCCCATGGTGATTGAGGGCGCATTGCCCGACACGATGGCTCCTTTTTCAACTCGGAGGTTTCATGTACAACAGGCTGCCTGAAGCACAGCAAGCCTTAGCGCTTGCGCCAGTAGTTGTCACCATCAACGGTCAAACCGTGCAATGTCGCGCGGGCGATAGCGTCGCAGCGGCCTTATTAGCGGCAGGGGTCAACGAGTGTCGCGATACTGCAGTCAAAGACGTGCCACGTGGTCCGTTCTGTTTAATGGGCATTTGTTATGACTGCCTGGTGATGATCGATGGTCAACCCAACCAGCAAGGCTGCATGATCCCCGTGCGTAGTGGCATGAAAATCGAACGCCAACTAGGCGCACGTGAGGTACAAGAATGATTACTACAACGCATTGCGATTTATTAGTCGTGGGTGCAGGGCCTGCGGGCTTGGCGGCTGCCACGACGGCCGCGCAACAAGGTGTTGCCACAATCTTGTTAGATGAGCAGGCCGCGCCCGGTGGGCAGATTTATCGTGCGATGACAAGCACGCCGATCCTCGACCGAAAAATCTTGGGCGAAGATTATTGGCATGGTGAATCGCTGCTCGAGCCTTTCAATCAATCGGGGGCACAGTACCTGCCCGGCGCAACGGTCTGGGCGGTGGCGCAAATGACGGTTGCCGATGCCACGCAGGGTTTTGAAGTTGGCTATTCGGTTGCGGGCGAGGCCCGCATGTTGCACGCCAAACAGATCGTGTTGGCCACAGGCGCACAAGAACGGCCGTTTCCGATCCCGGGTTGGACTTTGCCTGGCGTGATGACAGCAGGGGCTGCCCAAGTGTTGTTGAAGTCTTCGGGGATTGTGCCGGGTAAGGGGACGATACTGGCCGGCTGTGGCCCGTTGTTGTATCTCATCGCGTGGCAATATTTAAATGCAGGCATCAAGGTCGACGCCTTGCTCGACACGACACCGCCTGGGCGTTTAGGACAAGCCTTGCGCCACGCGTGGGGGTTTTTGACCTCACCGTATCTTGTCAAAGGCTTGAAACTTTTGCGTGAAGTGAAGGCCCAAGTTCGTATTGTGAAAGGTGTGACGGCGCTTGAAGCGTTGCCTGGTGATGCCCCAAAAGGTGATGCCCAAAAAGGACATGCCCAAGAAGGAAACGCCCAAAATAATCAAGCTTTGCAAAGTGTGCGTTTTACTGCGGGTGGTCGTACCGAGACGCTAGCTGCCACGCAACTACTCTTGCATCAAGGTGTGATCCCCAACATCAATCTCGCGCAAGCAGTCGGTGTTGAACAACAATGGAATGAACTGCTCTTGTGCTGGGAGCCCAAGGTTGATTCGTGGGGTGGCACTAATGTGCCGGCGGTCAGCATTGCGGGTGATGGTGGCGGTATTGCGGGCGCCTGGGCGGCCGAGCATCGCGGCCGCCTGTCTGCGTTGCAGGTCGCGCATCAGCTTGGCAAAATGACAGCGGCGCAACGGGATGCCGCGAGCGTTGCGCCACGCGCCGCGTTTATGCGTGCGATACAAGGGCGCGAGTTTTTCGATACGCTGTACCAGGCGCCCGAGCAGTTTCGTTTGCCCACGGGCGACACGATCGTGTGTCGTTGCGAAGAAATTACCGCCGCTCAGGTGCGCGAAACGGTCAGCCTAGGATGCCCTGGGCCTAATCAGATGAAATCCTTTTTGCGTTGTGGCATGGGTCCCTGTCAGGGGCGTTTTTGCAGCGTCACGGTCACTGAACTGATCGCCCAAGAGCGCAAGGTCACACCACAAGAGGTGGGTCACTATCGTTTGCGCTTTCCAACCAAGCCGCTCACGCTCGGCGAGTTGGCAGCGCTGCCGCAAACAGACGACTCTAAAAAAGCCGTGATCCGTTTAAAGAAACCGGTGTAATTCTCGGGCAACGATTGCAATGACAGAACACGCGCACGCCGCAGCCGTCATCATTATTGGTGGCGGGTTGCATGGCAGTTCAACGGCGCTGCATTTAGCGCGCGCGGGTGTTCACGCGTTGGTACTTGAAAAAAACTATATTGCCCGCCATGCATCCGGAGTCAATGCCGGCGGCGTGCGAACGCTGAGTCGGCATCTGGCAGAGGTGCCCTTGTCGCTGGCCTCGCGTGAAATCTGGTTAAAGCTACACGACTGGGTCGATGATGATTGTGGCTTTGATCAAAACGGTCAAATGCGCATCGCCGAAGACGAGGCAGATGTTGCAACATTGCGTGCGCGCTTAAAAACGATGCACGAGCATGGCTACACCCACGAAGAGTGGCTTGACGCTGACGAGGTGCGTGCGATCGTGCCGGCGATTACGCCCAGCATTCAGGGTGGTTTGATTGTGCGTGCCGATGGTTCGGCTGATCCCTATCGCACGACCCGTGCGTTTAGATTCAAAGCGCAAAGCTTGGGTGCACGCGTGATCGAAGGGATACAGGTACAACAGCTGCGGCGCAGTGCCGGTCAGTGGCAGGTGCAAACCGATCAAGGTCTGTTTACTACCCCTATTTTGGTGAACTGTGCAGGCGCTTGGGCTGATAAAATCGCGGCCCAAATGGGTGAGCCTGTGCCGCTTGACCCGGTGGGGCCCATGATGTTGGTCACAACCGCAATGCCGCATTTTTTAAATCCAGTCGTGTTGGGTACGGGGCGACCTTTGTCATTTAAGCAACGGGCCAACGGCACGGTCTTGATTGGCGGGGGTCGTTTAGCCTATGTCGATCGTGAGCGTGACTGGAGCGAACTTGATTTCAGACAACTTGCCCAAGGTGCGCGTACGGTATGTGATTTATTTCCGCATATGAAGCAAGCCATCATTAGCCGAGGCTGGGCCGGTATTGAAGCCCAGATGCCAGACGGGATTCCGGTGATTGGCCCGAGCAGTACTGAACAAGACCTGTATCATGCCTTTGGGTTCTCGGCACATGGGTTTCAGATGGGGCCCATCGTTGGCAAGATTACCGCTGACTTAATTACGACGGGTCAAACGGATTTACCGATTACCCCTTTTTCAATCGCGCGCTTTCAAACAGGTGCGCCTTCTCTTACTCAGGAGCATTTTCATGGCTAACATTACTCGCTTAGACTCAAACGCACGGCTCAGCCGCGTGGTCATTCATGGTGACACGGTGTATGTTGCAGGCATCACTTCAAGCGTCAAGGGTGATATCGTGGCGCAAACGCGCGATGTGTTTCGCCAAATCGATGGCTATTTAGCCGCTGCGGGTTCAGACAAGCATCACCTGTTAACTGCACAAATCTGGCTCAAAGACATCACTGCAGATTTTGCGGGTATGAATAGTGTGTGGGCTGAATGGGCGCCTAAAGATGCGTTGCCCACACGCGCAACAGGCGAGGTCAAACTGGCTGCGTCTGACTTGTTGGTTGAAGTCATCGTTTCTGCCGCAAAAAAGTAAGCATGTCTAACGTTGCTGTCATCGGGGCCGGCCCTGCTGGCCTGATGGCGGCTGAAACACTTGCGCTGGCCGGTCACTCGGTCCAAGTGTTTGAAGCCAAGCCCTCGGCGGGCCGTAAGTTTCTGATGGCGGGTCGCGGTGGTTTAAATATCACGCACTCTGAGCCTGCCGAGCGTTTCAATGCGCGGTATGGGGCGCGTGCGCCTGAATTTGCGACGATGTTGGCTGCGCTTGATGCCAATGCCCTGCGTGAATGGGTACAGGGCTTAGGAATTGACACCTTTGTCGGTTCGTCAGGGCGTGTGTTTCCGGCTGAAATGAAAGCGGCTCCGTTGCTGCGGGCCTGGATCAATCGCCTACGTAAACAAAACGTGCAGTTTTTAATGCGTCATCGCTGGTTGGGGTTTGTGCTAGAGCAGGGTTCCCAAAAACAATCCTTGCGTTTTGAGTCGCCGAAAGGCGAAGTGACTGTCACACCTGATGCCACCATTCTTACCTTGGGCGGCGGCAGTTGGGCGCGCCTTGGGTCAGACGGCGCCTGGTGGCCGTTGTTACAACAACAGGGCGTCGAGCTTGCGCCGCTGCTGCCGAGCAACGGAGGCTTCGAAACAAAATGGTCGCAATACTTTATTGATCAGTGCGCAGGTCAGCCGCTTAAGACAGCCGAGTTTTGGCTGACGATCGCGCCTGTCAAGGCAACCAAAGGGCGTCCTAAAAGCGCTAAAGCCACACGCACACTCGCGGCAGGGAAGCAGACCGCACATCTGCGGGGCGAATGTTTGATGACCGAACAGGGGCTTGAGGGCGGTGCCATCTATACGCTGTCAGCAGCCTTGCGCGATGAAATTCTGCGTCACGGTTCGGCTACGTTGTACCTTGATTTATTACCCGATCACACCGCGGATAAAGTATTGACCGAAGTCTCGCACCCTCGAGGTACGCGCTCACTCTCCTCGCACCTTCGCTCACGCTTAGGTGTACATGGCGTCAAAGCTGCACTGTTACGCGAATGCTTGTCCGCTGAAACATTTAAAGACCCGGTGCAGTTAGCCGAGGGTCTGAAATCCCTACCAATTGTCTTAACCGCATGCCGCCCAATCGATGAGGCGATCAGTACGGCAGGTGGTGTGCAGTTTGAAGGCCTGACCAAGCAGCTGATGATCAAAACCTTGCCCGGCGTGTTTTGCGCCGGCGAAATGCTCGATTGGGAAGCCCCCACAGGCGGATATTTAATCAACGGCGCAATGGCCTCGGGTAAAGCGGCTGCGGTTGGGGTGAGTGAGTGGTTGAGTGGCTAGGCGCTACTTTTTGTTTTGCGCTTTGAGGCTGTAGCTAGATTCTGATTTGCCCACGCCAAGGCGCTGTCTAGTTTTTTTGCAGTTGAAGGCTGGTGCAGCCATCGTTCGTTGTCTGGGATGATTGTTACCGTTCGAATGACCCAGACGCCGGGTTCGGGGTTTTCGACTAATACCTTTCGCCCAGCGAACTCTTTACCGAGTGAGATCTGTCCACTTGTCCCAATTGACTTAACGATCTGTTGTTCTGCTGGAAGTGCATCCATGTCGCGCCTCTCTATTTTCATGCTGCATGATTGCATTATCGCATGAAATTAAATAGAAACCCAATGAAATGGGATGCTAGCCCTATATTTTTTGCTCAATTTGTGCAAAAGTTAGGGCTTACGCTTACGTTACACCCCACCTTTGAGCCGACCTCACCATGAGCCTTCTTAGTCCTGACGAACTTGCCGCCTTAATCCCTGCTGAATCATCGATTTTTCCGGCGCCGATCCCGGTTCAGTGTGTTTCAAGTGATGAGTTTTTGCCCGGGGCTCAAACGCCTAAGCAAAAAGAATATGAAGCACGTGTGAAGTCGCTTGGTGCAGAGCTTGCAAAAAAACAGGGCCTCACGCGTCGCAAGTTTTTTAAATCAGCCTCTGGGATGGCCGCCGCGTTTTTGGCAATGAATGATACCTATGGGCCGATGTTTGGTGTATCGCGCGCCGAGGCCGCGACGCCCGAAATGGCTAATGAGCGCGCCAAGGCGTTGTCTGGCCAGTTCATCATGGATATGCACACGCACTTTTTGCGGGATGACACCAGCCTTGAAGGCTTCGTGCGCAGTCGCGAGGCGGTTGGCAAAGCGGGTTGGAATCCAGCCTTGGTGGGTAAGCCGCAGAAGCTCGAAGACCTTAAGTTTGCCAATTACTTAAAAGAAATATTTTTGGATAGCGATACCAAGGTGGCGTGTATCAGTGGTGCGCCCTCAGAGAAGGTGAGCGATTGGTTTTTAACCAACGATATGAAAAACCAAGCACGTGCCACGATCAACTCAATCGCTGGTTCAAAGCGCGCCTTTGCCCACGCCATCTTTACCCCGGGCTATGCAGGTTGGCTAGACGAAATCGATCGTGCGATTGAAGTGCTTAAGCCCGACTCATTTAAGGGCTATACGATTGGTGACAACACAAATAAACAGTTGTCTGTGCACCCCTGGCGTTTAGATAACGAAAAACTTGTGTATCCCGCGTACGAAAAGTTTGTGAAAGCCGGGCTTAAAAATGTATGTATTCATAAAGGGTTGTTTCCGCCCTCTGTTGAAAAGAATTTTCCAAACCTCTTGCAATATGCCAAGGTCGATGATGTGGCGAAGGCCGCCAAAGATTGGCCACAACTGAACTTCATCATTTATCACGGTGGCTATCGTTATAGCGGTGGTGGCGGCGCCCAAGGTGCCTGGGGACAATTTGAAAAAACAGGTCGCATCGACTGGGTCAGTGATTTGGCGGATATCCCCGGTAAGTATGGCGTCAACAATGTGTACGCCGATGTCGGGCAGCTTTTTGCACAGTCTACGATTGCTGATCCGCGCGTTTCGGCGGTGATGATGGGCCAGTTGATCGCTGGCTTGGGGGCAGACCATGTCTGTTGGGGCACAGATGCCATCTGGACCGGTGCACCACAATGGCAAATCGAAGCGCTGCGTCGTCTTGAAATCCCAGAAGACTTACAAAAGCGTTATGGGTTGAAGCCGCTAGGCCCTGCTGATGGCCCGGTTAAGCGTGCCATTTTTGGTGAGAACAATGCGCGGCTGTACAACTTTACGGCGGCTCAGCGGGCTGCCGTTAGCGGCGATAAGATTGCCAGCGGTAAAGCGATTTATGACCGGCACGGTGACGGGCGCACCAACATGGCTTATGGCTATGTGAATCGCGGAGTCGCTTGACCGCTCAGTCAGGTTCAGCAGTCAGCAAGTGCTTTTGAATCTGCTCGATCGCTTTGGTGATTTCGCTCAGCGCGAGGTCTGAGCGAGCTTTATCCATGCGCGTGGTTAAGGTTGAGACGCTGATACCGGCAATCGGCACATTGTTCTTATCCCTCAAGGGCACGGCAATCGAACGCACGCCCGGCAGTTCAATCACGTCACTAATCACAAAGCCACGCGTGCGCGCACGTGCAATGGTCTTGCGCGCGTTGGCTTCAGAATAATTTGGATATTTTTCGCGACAGCGCTCGGCATTGACTTTAAAGATACGCTCGATCTCGTTGTCATCCAAAAAACTCATGATGGCTAACGCACCACCGCCCACATTCAAGGGGCGTCGTTTGCCGACCTCAAGCACAAACACCTTGATCGGAAACGCCCCCTCAGCGCGATCGATACAGACTCCATCAAACCCTGCGCGAGCGGTCAGCGACACGGTATCGCCCGTGGCCTGCGCGATTTGTTGCAGGTGGGGGTGACACAGGTCGCGAATATTGGTGCGCGGGCTGGCGGCCAGGCCCATTTCGTAAATGGCGCTGCCTAAAAAATACCGTTTGGTGCTTTCGTCTTGCCGGATCAGGCCTTCAGAGACCAAGCCTTGCAGGATCCGGTGCGCGGTGGGGCGCTCGATGGCGACCTCGGTGCACAGATCGATGAGGCGGGCGCCAATGCGGTTACGCGCTGACACCCCGCGCAGCAGAGCTGCAACGCGTTGCACAACTTGCGTACCTGATTTAGTGGCGGCGCTTGGAATCGTCATATTTCATTATTCCACATCTTGGTCGTACCAACCACATAGTCGTACACGCTGAGCAATATCTGTGACAAGATACCGAGGATAAGATCGCTTACCGAATTTTGCTGGGCAACTGCTGCACTAAGATCCTTTCAGCGCGATCGTGCCAGTAAACTGGTGCTCTGTTTGCTATGACGCTCGACGATTGCCCTTTTCAACATGACTTTCTACGACTGCCATGCTCGCCATGACGTTCGACGACTCAAGCCCCATTTAGCCAATATGTTTGACACCACCTCTCTTGCGCACCTACCCAAGCCCGCTCAGTACGAGGCGCTAGCTACGCAAGCGCACGCCTTGATGGCAGGTGAACATAACCTGATTGCGAATGCCGCTAACCTGTCTGCGTTGGTGATGAGTACTTTGCCCGACTTAAACTGGGCGGGCTTTTATTTGTACGACGGCACCGAGCTAGTGTTGGGGCCCTTTCAGGGTAAGCCTGCTTGCCTGCGCATCGCACTCAATCGTGGCGTGTGCGGCAAGGCAGCGAGCACGGGGCAAACGCAACTCGTGCCTGATGTGCATGCGTTTCCGGGCCATATCGCCTGCGATGCGGCGTCGCGCTCTGAGTTGGTGGTGCCGTTGTTGCATCAGGGTAAGCTGCTTGGTGTGTGGGATGTCGACAGCCCCGTGTTGAATCGTTTTGACGCGATCGACCAAACTGGCATGCAAGCCTTGTGTAAAATTTTTCTTTCTTCACTGTTGCCGGAATAGACTCACTTATGAGCACACCCAACGCGTTAGACTTTGATTATGTCGTCGTAGGTGCAGGCTCAGCCGGTTGCCTGCTGGCCAATCGCTTGTCAGCGGATCCGTCTAAACGAGTCCTACTACTAGAAGCAGGCGGGCCCGACAACTGGCATTGGATCCATATCCCCGTGGGCTATTTGTATTGCATCGGCAATCCGCGCACCGACTGGTGTTACCAAACCAAGGCCGACCCAGGTTTGAATGGACGTCAACTCGGTTATCCACGTGGCCGTGTGTTGGGCGGGTGCTCATCAATTAACGGCATGATTTACATGCGTGGCCAGCGCGCCGATTACGATGATTGGGCTGCCCAAGGTAATGCAGGCTGGGGGTGGGACGACCTGCTGCCTTTGTACAAAGGCATGGAAAACCACCACGGCGGCGAGTCCGAGTTTCATGGCGCGGGCGGCGAATGGAATGTCGAACGTGTGCGCTTGTCGTGGGAGATTCTGGATTCGTTTCGCGCAGCGGCAGCGCAGGCAGGCATCCAACCCGTTAACGACTTTAATGCGGGTGATAACGAGGGTAGTGACTACTTCGAAGTGAATCAGCGCGAAGGTTGGCGTTGGAACACCTCAAAAGCCTTTTTGCGCCCAGTCAAACAGCGCCGCAATCTCACCGTGTTGACGCATGCCCACACCACGCGCTTGGTGTTTGAAGGTAAGCGTGTGACGGGTGTTGAGTTTCTTAAAGACGGGCACAAGCAAATCGCACGCGCGCACACTGAGGTGGTGATGGCCGCTGGTTCAGTCGGTACGCCGCAAATCATGCAGGCCTCGGGCTTAGGTGCAACAAGTTTGCTGGCGCCTCTGGGGATTCAAACCGTGCACGAGCTACCCGGCGTCGGGCAAAACTTGCAAGACCATTTGCAGTTGCGCATGATCTATCGCGTTGAGGGCACGCGTACCTTAAACACCATCGTGAATTCACTGTGGGGTAAGGCCATGATCGGACTCGAGTACGCCTTAACGCGGCGCGGTCCCATGAGCATGGCACCTTCGCAATTAGGCGTGTTTGCCAAGTCAGATCCGCAACAAACACGCGCCAATGTTGAATACCACGTGCAACCGCTATCGCTTGAAAGATTTGGCGAGCCCTTGCATAGCTTTCCAGCGTTTACCGCTTCGATTTGTAACGTGCGCCCCACTAGCCGTGGTCATGTCAATATCGTGTCGCCCGACACTGAGCAGCCGCCCGAAATTCTATGTAACTATTTATCGACCGCCGAGGATCGCCGCGTGGCGGCTGACAGCATTCGCTTAACGCGCCGGATCGTGGGGCAGTCTGCGTTGGCACGCTTTAATCCTCAAGAGATTAAGCCGGGTCTCACCGACGATAGCGAAGAGTCGCTGGCGCGTGCGGCAGGCGAAATCGGCACCACGATTTTTCATCCGGTGGGCACGTGCAAAATGGGTCAAGACGCGATGGCCGTGGTCGATGCGCATTTGCGCGTGCACGGGGTCCAAGGCCTGCGCGTTGCAGATGCTTCGATCATGCCAACCATCACGTCGGGCAATACGAATTCACCCACGCTAGTGATTGCCGAGAAGGCCGCAAAAATGATGTTGCGTGGCGTTTAAGATTTTAAGATTCGTGTCGCCGCTTCGCGATTCGGTGTGCGCATCGCTTTCTCAGGTCAACATTGATTGAAAGCAGAATCATTCAGAAACGATTGAGTGACAATTCTTACACATAATTGAGCGTAAATACTCTCGTTTAGGCAATCGTCTACGGTATAGTCCTTAGCTTAGGTTGTTGTCGACTCCTTGCTTTGCAGCGGCAACCCTCTGGTATTTCGTTCTCATTCAAAAGGCCGCCCATGACCATGCCGCATTCCATTCAACTGATCGCAACGGTCTTGTTTGCGGTGGCGATTGTGCACACCTTTTCAGTCCCCGTGTTTGCGCGCCTCGCACACAAGAACGGTCCGCACGCCGGGCTGTGGCATTTTTTGTCTGAAGTTGAGGCCGTATTTGGCATTTGGGCGTTTGTGCTGCTGGTGCTGATGGCGTTCATCGCAGGCGTGCCCACCATGGTTGATTACGTCGACACCCGCAACTTTACAGAACCACTCTTTGTGTTTGCCATCATGGTCGTGGCGGCGAGTCGCCCGATTATCGAACTCGTCGGCGGCATTGTGCGCACAATCGCGCGCGTTATTCCGGTGCGCCGACAACTTGCCACCTATTTTGTCGTGCTAACCGTTGTACCGCTTTCGGGGTCTTTGATTACCGAACCTGCCGCAATGACCTTAGCGGCACTTCTGTTGCGCGACGCCTACTTTAAACGCCCCGGCCACAGCGCTTTTAAATACATGACGCTTGGTGTGTTGTTCGTCAACGTGTCGATCGGCGGCGTTCTAAGCGCCTACGCAGCTCCGCCCGTGTTGATGGTGGCGCAAACGTTTGGCTGGGATTCCGCCTATATGCTGACGCACTTTGGTTGGCGTGCGGTGCTGGCCGTCGCGTTTAACGCCTTAATTCTGACCATCATTAATCGTAAAGCCTTGGCGAACGGCGAGGTTGAAACCCACCGTGGCGTCACGCAAGACGCTCCCGTGCACGTGCCACCGCTCACCATTTTGGTTCACATCGCGTTCTTGGTGGGCATCGTTGTCTTTGCCCATCACCCTGCCGTTTTTATGGGTCTTTTGATTTTATTTATCGGTTTTTGCCATGCCTACAAGCGGTTTCAATCCCCCTTGATGCTTAAAGAGGGCTTGATGGTTGCGTTCTTTTTGGCAGGCCTCGTGCTGCTCGGTGCGTTACAAAAATGGTGGCTGCAAGATTTGCTCGGTAGCTTGTCGCCGGTTGTGCTGTTTTGGGGCGCCACTGCACTGACGGCCATCACCGATAACGCAGCATTAACCTATTTAGGCTCGCTGGTAGATGGCACCACCGAGGCCTGGCGGTATATGCTGGTGGCGGGCGCCGTCACAGGCGGGGGGTTAACCGTGATTGCGAATGCGCCAAACCCCGCCGGTTTCTCGATTTTGAAGTCAAGCTTTGATAACGAAACGATTTCACCGGGGCCGTTGTTTATTGCCGCGCTTGGCCCCACACTTGTCGCAGCCGCATTATTTTTGTTCTAGGATTTTTTTAGGCTTTGCCTAAGCACTTTTGGCAGCGCCTCATTCTTTGACCTTCACCCCTTGCCAGAGCACCTTGCCATGTCAGATCTTGCCTACTCTACCCTTACTGAACTTGCGCAAGGCTTGCGTAAAAAAACTTTCAGCTCTGAAGAGCTTGCACGCGAATATTTAACGCGTATCGACAAAGCCAATCAGGCCTTGCACGCCTACGTCAGCGTCGACCCTGACAGCGTCTTGGCCCAAGCCCGCTCTGCCGATGCACGCCGCGCTGCGGGTGTCAGCCTAAGTGCTCTAGATGGTGTGCCAATCGCTGCTAAAGATCTGTGCGAAATCGAAGGTCAAATCACCACGGGCGGCTCACAAGACTGGGTCGCGCGCCGCAGTGCTACCACTTGCACGGCTCTAGAGCGCCTGTTGCGGGCCGGCATGATCAATTTGGGCAAAACCCATATGGTCGAATTTGCCTTCGGCGGCTGGGGCACTAACCCTGTCATGGGCACGCCCTGGAATCCCTGGGATCTGACGACCCATCGCGTGCCCGGCGGTTCGTCAAGTGGCTCGGGTGTGGCTGTGGCCGCGGCGCTTGCGCCGGCAGCGCTTGGTTCGGACACGGGTGGTTCGGTGCGAATCCCGGCTGCACTAAACGGCATTACGGGTCTCAAGACCACGCGCGGGCTGATTAGCTTGCATGGTGCGCTGGCCTTGTCGGGAACGCTCGATTCGATTGGACCCATGACGCGCGATATGCAAGACAGCGCGTTGCTGACCGCACTGATGGCGGGTGCCGATCCGCTTGACCCAACAAGTTGCGGACATCCTTTGTTTCATTGGCAAGCTCCACCCGAGGGCGCTAAGCCCTTGCAAGGCGTGCGTCTCGCGATGTTTCCGGCGGAGAAATATCCCGTTGAGGTGGGCCCAGACGTTGCCCGCATTCTTGAAGACGCCCGACGCGTACTCGTCGAGCTTGGTGCGCAAATGGTTGAAAAGCCGTTTCCCTTTGATTTCAAAGACATGATGCTGCGCAACGGCCACATTACTGCCGCCGAAGCGTATGCCTTGCATCGCACCTATATTGACGATGCCGCACGACCGTTTGGCGAGTTCGTGCGCAAGCGCGTGCAGTCGGGGCGTAATATTTCTGCGGCCGATTACATCGACGCCATGGCCGATCATCGCCGCACGATCGCTGCTTGGACAAACTGGATGAGTAACGTCGATGCACTTTTATCGCCTTGTGTCCCAATGGGCGCCTGCCCCCTGACAGAGGTCAATGAATCAAAAACGCCAACGTCTGCTTTTACCCGTGCGGGCAATTACACTGGTGCCTCGGGGGCTTCGCTGCCAGCGGGCTTTGCCGACAACGGCATGCCGGTTGGCGTGCAACTCTTAGGCAAGCCCTTTGATGACGCGATGATGGTTAAGATCGGCATCGCTTTCCAGCGTGCGACGCAGTTTCATTTGGCTCGCCCTGAGCTTAAAACGCTGGGTCTGTAGCAAACGGCAAGAGTTGAAAGCGGTCTGCGTCACGCGGTTTTAGTCAAGATAAAAAGGATTGTTTAGCCTTGCGAAAAGGCGCGCGGGCAAATTTCACCCCGCGCGCGCGTATTAGCCATGAG
>CAMBZR010000040.1 GCA_945872285.1 Bordetella parapertussis
CGAAAAGTCATTGCCCCGCCCGCGCTCAAAGCGAGAAATTGACTCTTGCCGTACGCCTGTCAGACGAGCGAGTTTGGCTTGCGTCATGCCCACTTGTTTGCGGCACGCTTGAAGCTCTACACCAAGGTTAAGTAAAATTTTCATTATGATTTAAAATACATAATTTTCAATTCAAGAATATTTTATGCTTTCAAAATCATATCATTAAATAATCAATTTATGTAATATAAAGGATATTGTTCAATAATTTATATTTATTATGCTTTTAAAAGCATAAATTAATTAGCAAGATATGCGCTTAAAATAGAGCAATGAACACACACGCTAGCACCACAGACTCTGAATCTGAAGAGCCAACCCAAGAAGCCCCCGTCATCCACGAACCTCGCCTTTGGGCGCAAAAGGGCTGGACAGCGCGTGTGGTTAAAAATGAAGACGACGACGGTTGGGCAGTTGAGATGACCCCAGATGGCCAAGCTGAGCCCGCCTTGATCGGCCCTTGGACAATGGGCCGCGATAAAAAGAACCCCAAACCTTTAGATATCAACGCCTTCAATACGCTGGTCAAAACCGCGTCTGAGGTAGTGCGCCGGCATGAGCAGCACTTAGAAGCCACTCTGCACAAAAAATTGACCGTCACCAAGAACAATCAACAAATCATTGTGGCCTTGGATATCGTCTTAGACGAGGACGACCCTCACGCACTTTTAAGTGCCTCAGATCTTGACGGCACCGAGTTGGCGCAAATCAAAGTCAAACCTGACTTCAAACTCAACTCAAATAGCGCCCACGCGTGGATTGACAGCAATTACGCGAAGCCAAAGTGACGAGGCGAAATCGAGCGCTTTATCGGGTGCAACAAAGCGCTCGTGGGCGACTAACGAAAACTAACTAAACAGTTCAACTTTGCCATCAAGAGCCATCAGGCCTAGCTGACTACCCAATTTGGGCTGACGCTTGGCTAACTCTGCTTTGAAGGTCAGCAAGGCGTTTTTATGGGTTTGGGTTTCGGCAGCAGGCGTTGCAACCGCAGCGTCGCCATACGCAATTTTTGCAGCACCACAGTCACGATGATTCATAACAACTACTTGCTTGATATTGTGCAACTGAATAGAGGCCGCGAGATTGTCCCAGAAGGTTTCGTGCCAGGCTTTAAAGGCCGGCGCCACCACCCCAATTGAAGCCCCCGCAACGGTAAATGCGCTGTACTTGTCAGTGCGTAATGATTTGGTCTCGTACTCAAACACTAAACGTTGAAATCTTGGATCAATACACGACAGGAGGAGTGACTCATAGTCGCCCGAGGCTGCAAACGACAACTGAGGTGCCAAGAGAGCAGCCAAACCAACACCCGCAGCACCGCGTAAAAAATCACGTCGGCTATGGGTGGGGGACAACATATCTGCACAGCACGAACAGGACAGGCCTGAGTAGGAAGACGAATTCGATGGTGACATGAAAAACCTCGCTAACAAAACAGTTGGGGTAACGGTTAGAACTCTGGATTCTTGGTTCTGGGGCGTAAGGTATAAATTTTGAATTCTAGGTTCTGAGTTCTAAAGGTAAATATACACCTAAAGAATACTCAATAAAGGTCTGAGCATGCAACCCTACACGATGTCGTCTGGAGCAAACAAAGGGCTGATGCGAGGATTTGTGTAACTGCCACAGCGAGCTGGTCGCTTAGTCCAAGCAAGTCAGTGGCATTTAGCCGTTTCAGCTGCCAGCGCCCCAAACTAACCTTAGGTAGTGCTGAAGACCCTTAGCTGGATCCCATTGCCGCACATACCCCAGCGAAACCTCTTCAAACCTGACGCCATCACGCCAATCAGTGTGCCGCACGTGCAAGTGCCCGCTAATGGCCACTACAGCGCGGTAGCGTACGTGCCAATCATTCGTGCGCCGCGTCCCACACCAAGGTGTAAAGCGCGGTACGCGCGGGATACGAACCAAATCCTCACGCAACGGAAAATGACTAATCAAAATCGTGCGTGCCTGCGGGGCAAGCTCACGCTCAAAGCGCGCTTCAGCAGCATCGCAAAGTGTTGCGTTCCATTGGTCCATTGTCTTCATGGCACCAGGTTTGATCGCAACTTCATCAGAACACACGTTATCGATTTCAGCCGCCCAATCAATCACATTTTCACGGCTGACATGATCAGGCCGAAAGCTGTAGTCGTACAACGTAAACAAGGGCACGATCACCTCACCCGTGGGCGGAAACACCACCCAAGGGTCTTCGGGGGTCACTACCCCCAGTCGCCCTGCTGCCTCGACAAGCTCGGCATATTTCATGGGGCTCGTCATCTGATCTCGACGCCGATCGACTAGCCACAGTTCGTGATTGCCAGGCACCCAAAATACTTTTGCAAATTTTTGAGTGCACAGCGTAAAGGCTTCGATCAGCAGCTCAGTGCTTTCACAGATATCACCTGCCAAGATCAGCCAGTCTGCAGGATGAGCAGGCAAGGCATGCAAACCTTGTCGATTAGACTCAACGCCCAGATGCAAATCTGAAATTGCCCAAAGTTTCATTGTTTATTGGCAAGAACAATACATAAAAATCGGTTGAATGGCACACAAGCCATCCCTTGACCACAGATTTTCGCACGCAACAGAGGTTTGCGCCCTCCTTGCGGACATCGGCCTGCTCTTGTACTCTTTGGGGACTAATAAAATCTTAAATTCATATGGTTTTCACCACAACACGTCACGAAAAAAATATTGATGTGGTTGCGCTGGGCGAGGCCATGGTTGAATTTAACCAAACCTCACCCGACCAGCCGCAATATTTACAGGGTTTTGGTGGTGACACCAGCAACGCAACAATCGCAGCAGCACGCGCGGGCGTTCGTACCGCTTACCTGACGCGCCTAGGAGACGACACCTTTGCGCAACAGCTGCGCCAGCTTTGGCACGCAGAGGGGGTGAACACCGACGGCATCGAAGTCGATGCGCAAGCACCGACCGGTATCTATTTTGTGACCCATGACCCAGAAGGCCACGCCTTTAGCTACCGGCGTGCAGATTCTGCAGCCAGCAAAATGAACGTCAACTGGCTATCGGGTGCGCCTGCTGCAATCATCGGACGCGCAAAATGGCTGCATGTATCTGGCATCTCGCTGGCGATTTCTGAACAAGCCTGCAATACCGTGTTTGCTGCGCTCGACATTGCGCGCCGCTCTCGCACCTTGGTGTCCTTTGATTCAAATCTCAGGCTTAAACTTTGGTCGATTGAACGTGCGCGCATCCATATTGCCAATACAGTCAGTCGCTGTGATTTGTTTTTACCCAGTATCGAGGATATGACCACGCTCACCGGCTTGACCGATCCCGAGGCCATCACTCGCTGGTCGCACGATCAAGGAGCACCGCGCGTCGTACTCAAACTTGGCGCGCAAGGTGCGTTAGTGAGCGAGCAACGCTTGCCTGCAGGCGGCAAGGCCGGGCAGCCACAATACGATTCAGTGTTGATACCAGGCCGCAACGTCAGCATGGTCGATGCTAGTGGCGCGGGCGATTGCTTTTGCGGCAACATCTTGGCCAGACTAACCTTAGGTGATGACTTAGTCACCGCGGCACGCTACGCCAACACGGCTGCCTCTTTAGCGGTGCAAAATTGGGGCGCTGTCGCGTGCTTACCAACGGCTCAGCAGGTGCAAGCCTACTTGTAAGCCAGCTGCACCGCTTGGCGCGCCAAGGCTTCGATACGCGTGTAATCGGCTTGAGCTAAAGCGTCCGCCGGCACTAACCACGACCCGCCAACGCATACCACATTGGGCAAGGCTAAAAACTCGCCGGCGTTTTGCGCGGTAATCCCCCCGGTCGGGCAAAATTGAATGTTCGAAAACGGCCCGTATAAAGCCTTGAGCATCGCCACACCTCCTGCCTGCAGCGCCGGAAAAAATTTCAAATCGTGATAACCATCCTGTTGAGCTTGCATGATTTCGCTAGCAGTGGCGACACCCGGCAGTAGCGTTAAACCACGCTCGCGGCAGGCTAGCCCCAACTGCGTGGTGTAGCCGGGGCTGACCGCAAAACGTGCCCCAGCCTCAAGGCAGGCGTCAACATCGCGTGCATTGCATACTGTGCCCGCCCCCACAATCGCTTCAGGCACCTCAGCACGAATGACGCGCATGCAGTCAAGCGCGGCAGACGTGCGCAAGGTAATTTCAAGCATACGGATACCACCCGCCACTAGCGCACGCGCAAGCGGCACGGCTTGCGCGACATCATGCAACACGATAACCGGAATCACCGGTGCGTCTTGCATCACTTGTTTGGCAGTGAGTGAAACGAAAGACTGCATCATTTAGCTTACCTTTCTTGCTGACATCGCCTTACTCAACGACCTTTCGTGACAAGCCTTTAGGTAGAGGAAACGAAACATTTTCGTGCAAGCCTTGCATGGTGCGCACCGAGATCGCACCCAAGGCCTTTAAGCGTTCAATGACTTGCTGCACCAATAGCTCAGGCGCCGAAGCACCAGCGGTAATCCCAACGCGGCTGCGCCCGACCAGCCAAGCGGGGTCAATCGCCTCGGCGCCATCAATCAGATAGGCCGGTATGCCTTTGCGCTCAGCCACTTCGCGTAAACGATTTGAATTTGAACTATTTGCGCTGCCCACCACCAAGACAAGGTCTGACTCGGGCGCCATCACCTTGACGGCATCTTGGCGGTTTTGCGTGGCATAGCAGATGTCACTTTTTTTAGGCTCAGCGATTAACGGATATTTTGTTCGTAACGCCGCAGCGACTTCGGCAGCATCATCCACCGACAAAGTCGTTTGAGTCACGAACGCGAGTTGCGCTGGATCTTTGACTTGCAACGCAAGAACGTCTTGTACGGTTTCAACCAGATACATGCCATCTTTAGCCTGACCGATGGTGCCTTCGACCTCAGGGTGTCCCTTATGCCCAATCATGATGATTTCGCGGCCGGCCGCGCGCATGCGCTCGACCTCAATGTGCACCTTGGTGACTAAGGGGCAAGTTGCATCAAACACCTGTAAGCCGCGACCCTCAGCCTCTTGACGAACCGCTTTTGAAACGCCATGCGCCGAAAACACCACGATGCCCCCAGCAGGCACTTGCTCAAGCTCTTCAATAAACACGGCACCCTTGGTGCGCAAATCTTCAACGACGTAACGGTTATGGACGATTTCGTGACGCACATAGATCGGTGCGCCGTGCAGTTCAAGCGCGCGCTCAACGATATCGATTGCACGATCAACACCTGCGCAAAACCCACGGGGTTGCGCCAAGACAATCTCGGCACCCTGACTGGGAAGATTTTTTAAATCGACGCTTGAAACAACTGTCATCACAACACCCCTAGCAGATCAATATCGACACGCAAGGTAATACCCGCTAGCGGATGATTGAAATCGAATAAGGCGCTTTCATCGCCAAGCTCTTTCAACACGCCCGAATAGCGTCCGCCATTCGGCGCTGTGAACTCAACCATATCACCTGGGGTAAAGCCCGCATCCGCGCCGGCATTTTCGGTGAGCATGGCACGCGACACACGCTGAAGCAGGTCAGGATTACGGTCGCCGTACGCCTCGTGCGGCTTCAGTGTATAGCTAAAGCAATCGCCTTCAGGGTGTCCTAACAAAGGGGTCTCCATCCCTGGCGACCATTGTCCGCCCCCAAGCTGTAAGGTCGCAGGGCGACCTGTGAAAGTATCCATAAAGGTCGTACCGGCGGCTGGGCCGCTTTCAAGGACGATGCGGTAGTGCAAGGTCAGGTAAGAATCCGCACGGACAACGGGCGGCACGTTTGTAGTTTGATCATTCAAAATCTGTCACCGTAGCAGGCTTGGCAAAACGCCTATTCTAGAGCCTTCGAGATGACCCTGCGCAACACCATCCCTTTAAATGAACGACCCCGCGAACGACTGCTGCAGGCGGGCGCCTCGGCGCTAACGGATGCCGAACTTTTGGCAGTTATTTTAGGCACCGGAACGCGAGGGTTACACGCCATCGATTTAGCTCAAGCACTCTTAGTTCAATTTGGTGGAATTCGTCCGCTACTGAATGCCAATAGCCAAGAACTACGAGGCGTCATGGGCCTGGGTGACGCCAGAATTTGTCAGCTAGCGGCGATTTCGGCGCTTTCAAGGCGCGCGCTCGAAGAAGACCTGAAACGCGATTGCTCCCTCAAGCACCCCACCCAAGTCAAAGCGTATTGCCTGACTTTGCTGGGGCACGCCTCGGTCGAGCGCTGCGTGGCGCTGTTTTTAGACAATCAGCATCGCTTGATTCAAGCCACTGAGATTTCTTGCGGCACGCTTACCGAAACAACGATTTACCCACGCGAACTGGTCAAGGCTGGCCTAGCGCACCACGCGGCTGCAGTCATTTTGGCGCACAACCACCCCTCGGGTTGGGCCAAAGCCAGCAAGGCAGACATTGCTCTGACGCAACAACTCAAGCAATCATTGGCCGTAGTGGATATTGCCCTGCTAGACCACCTGGTGATTGCGGCCAACCAAGTGGTGTCGATCGCCGAACTCGGTCACTTATAAAAACGTCGGTAAAAAAATAAGACAGCCTGCGCTGTCTTATTTGAGCCCGTCGCCGCGACAACCATCCGCGGCTGAATATGCCGATCAGGCCCTTTCAAAAATCGCAGCAATCCCCTGGCCGCCACCAATGCACATGGTGACCAGTGCATAGCGACCACCGATGCGATGTAATTCGTAAATCGCCTTGGTGGTAATGATGGCACCGGTTGCCCCCACAGGGTGGCCCAACGAAATACCGCTACCATTAGGATTTAAGCGCGCTGGATCAAGCTTGAGCTCTTGGGCCACCGCACACGCCTGTGCAGCAAAAGCTTCGTTCGCTTCAATCACATCCATTTGATCGACTGTCAACCCGGCACGCGTCATGACGGCTTGGGTGGCTGGCACTGGGCCAATCCCCATAATTTTTGGATCAACACCTGCGTGGGCGTAGGCGACCAGACGCGCTAAGGGTTTGGCACCGCTTGACTTAAGCGCTTCGCCGCTCATCATCAACACGGCAGCGGCTCCGTCATTAATACCAGAGGCATTGCCTGCCGTTACAGTGCCGTTTTCTTTGACGAACACTGGGCGCAGCGCCGTCAGGCTTTCAAGCGTCACGTCGGCACGAGGATGCTCGTCGAGCTTAAACTCGACTTCACCTTTGCGCGTTTTGATCACGACTGGCACGATTTGGTCGTTAAAACGATTTTCTTTTTGAGCCTGAACGGCGCGGCGATGCGATTCTGTTGCGCAAGCATCTTGCGCTGCACGCGTGATACCAAACTGGTTGGCAACATTTTCTGCGGTCACGCCCATGTGCATGCGGCCAAATGGGTCATGCAAAGCACCGGTCATCATGTCGAGCACAACCGAATCGCCCATCCGAGCGCCAAAACGCTGGGTTTGCGACAAATAGCCCGC
Source organism: Bordetella parapertussis (assembly GCA_945872285.1). Taxonomy (GTDB): domain Bacteria; phylum Pseudomonadota; class Gammaproteobacteria; order Burkholderiales; family Burkholderiaceae_B; genus Zwartia; species Zwartia parapertussis_D. Next base: position 7,433 of record CAMBZR010000040.1, read on the forward strand.
ACGGCTCATAGACTCGGCGCCGCCACCAATGGCCATCTCAGTGTCGCCTAGCAAAATCGACTGAGCGCTAGACACAATCGCCTGCAAGCCCGAGCCACATAAGCGGTTGACGTTGAAGGCGGCCGAACTTTGCGGCAAACCGCCGTTAATGGCGACCACCCGCGACAAGTACATATCGCGTGGCTCGGTGTGAATCACATGGCCAAAGGCCAGATGCCCGACTTGCGAGCCGTCAACACCCGAGCGCTGCAGCACCGCTTTGACCACCGTTGCGCCCAAATCGATGGGGGTAACGTCTTTTAAGCCGCCGCCAAAATCACCGATTGCAGTACGGGCAGCCCCTGTTATCCAGACTTCACGCATGTTGCGCTCCTAATAGGTTTATGATTTGCTACGATTGTTTACGTGCACGCTAAGTGGTCATAAGCATAACCCGCCCAAACAGCCAAGAGAAACTGATGAGCATTCCTTACTCGATTCTAGATCTTTCGCCGATTCCACAGGGCTTTACCGCCTCTGATGCTTTACATAACTCGCGCGATCTGGCCCAACATGCCGAGCGCTGGGGTTACACACGCTATTGGCTTGCCGAACATCACAACATGATCGGTAACGCCAGTTCGGCGACAGCCGTGATTATCGGTTACGTTGCGGCGGGCACAAAAACCATTCGCGTTGGCTCGGGCGGGGTCATGCTGCCAAACCATGCGCCGCTCGTGATTGCCGAACAGTTTGGCACGCTGGCGGCTCTGTTTCCGGATCGTATCGATCTGGGGCTGGGGCGTGCGCCTGGCACCGACCAGTTGACGGCCCGCGCGTTGCGACGCGATCTGTTGGGCAATTCAGATCAATTTCCGCAAGACGTGCAAGAGTTGCAGCATTATTTTGACGATATCCAACCTGGCCAGGCCGTGAAGGCGATTCCGGGTGCGGGCCTGCACGTGCCCATCTGGATTTTGGGCTCAAGCATGTACGGCGCGCAACTTGCAGCGCACTTTGGTTTGCCCTTCGCCTTTGCCTCGCATTTTGCCCCTGATTATTTGTTGCAGGCCATGCAAGCGTACAAAAGTTTGTTCAAACCCTCAACGCAGCTAGCGAAGTCGCATGCGATGGTAGGCGTCAATGTGGTAGCGGCCGACACCGACGAGCAGGCGCAATACTTGTTCACAAGTCATCAACAAAATGCCACGCGTATGCGTCGCAATACTCGCGGCCAGTTACCGCCCCCGATTGACGACATCGATACGTTTTGGTCGCCGTACGAAAAAGCTTCAGTCAACGAGTCTCTAGCCTGTTCGGTGGTGGGTTCACCCGAAACCGTGCAACGCGGCCTTGAGCGCCTGATCGAGCAAACGGGCGCCAACGAGTTGATGATTACAGGTCAAATCTTTGATCACAAGGCAAGACTGCACTCGTTTGAGATTGCCGCTCAGGCGGTTCGTAATATTGAACCAGCCGTAGCGCTTGCCTAAGACCAGAGAAGTGGTCGCAAGCAACCGCAAGCAAGCCCTGTGAGAGCCTCTGAACGCTAGTCCTTAAGCGCTGTTTCAAAAGAGTTGCCGATATGTCTGCCAGATTAAACGCGATGGGCCTGCCCGGTTGGCTTTTGCTGATGGGGGCGCTAACCGCGATCGGGCCAGTGTCGATCGACATGTATTTGCCAGCGTTTCCCGAGATGGCGGCAAATCTGGGCGCCACGGGCAGTCAGGTCGAGCGCACGCTTGCAGCCTATCTGATCGGCATGGCAGGCGCGCAATTGATTTACGGCCCCCTGGCCGATCGCTTTGGGCGCAAACCTCCTTTGTATGGCGCCCTGCTCGTTTATATCGTCGCCTCCGCGGGCTGCGCGCTGGCCCCCAGCGTCGAGTTTTTAACGGTCTGCAGGGTCGTTCAAGCCGTGGGCGGCGCCGCCGGCATGGTGATTTCTCGTGCGGTGGTGCGCGACCACTACAGCACGCAAGAGGCGGCGCGCGCCTTATCGATGCTGATGTTGGTGATGGGGATCGCCCCCATTTTGGCACCCTTGGTCGGTGGTCAGGTACTCGCGCTTGCGGGGTGGCGAGGAATTTTTGCGGTCATTACCTTATCAGGCATCGCGCTGTTGATTGCCGTATCGCGAATCATGGTCGAAAGCCTGCCCCCTGAAAAGCAGGTCGCTTTAAGTTGGGGGCATATTTTTCGAACCTATTGGGGCTTAATTAGACACCGACGCTTTGTCGCCTTCGCGCTCTCAGGAGGCATGGGGTCTGCCACCATGTTTGGCTACATCGTTGCCTCGCCAAGGCTGTTTATTGAGCATTTCGGTGTGTCGCCCCAATTTTACGGTTTCATTTTTGGATTCAATGCTTTAAGCCTAATTATCGGCTCGCAAGTCAGCGCACGCCTGCTTAAGACGCACCGCCCTGAAATGCTGTTGCCCTGGGCCTTGGCGGCAATGATGACCGCTGGCCTAAGCGCTTTGGCGTTCACCTTGCTCGGCTGGATGACGATGCCGCTCATCATGTTGTGCATGCTTTGCTTCATGTTTACGCAAGGTTTCGTTGGGCCAAACTCTGCCGCCATGGCGCTGTCCGATCAGGGGCGCCAGCTAGGCTCTGCCTCGGCCATGATGGGCACCATCACGATGTCTTGCGGGGCGCTGGCGGGCCTGACGGTCAGTCTGTGGGATATTGCAGGCCCGGCACCCCTAGCCTGGATCATGGGCGGTTGCACGACACTGGCTTTTTTTCTGGGCCGAAGCGCCCGGCGAGCCTGAGCAGATACCAGTCTTACCCCGCCACGCCTAGGGGCCTGCCTAGAGGCTTGATCAAAAACCCTTTTTCGTATTAGAATGGCAGACTTGATGCGAATCTTTGAACAAATAATAGGTGTAGCCCATGGCACGTGTATGCCAAGTGACCGGAAAAGCCCCCATGGTGGGCAACAATGTTTCACACGCAAACAACAAAACCAAGCGTCGTTTTCTGCCTAATTTGCAGTCACGTCGCTTTTGGGTTGAAAGCGAAAACCGCTGGATTCGCTTACGCGTAACCACCAACGCTATCCGTACCATCGACAAACTCGGCATCGATGCTGTGTTAGTTGATCTGCGTGCGCGTGGCGAAGTCGCTTAAAGGAGCCTAACATGGCAAAAGGTACCCGCGAAAAAATCAAGCTCGAATCGAGCGCCGGCACTGGTCACTTCTACACCACGACCAAAAACAAACGCAACATGCCCGAAAAAATGCTGATCAAGAAATTTGATCCAGTGGCTCGTAAGCATGTCGATTACAAAGAGACCAAACTTAAGTAATTGGCTGCCTTTGTTTGACGCGTTAAAAAAAGCTCCGTCATTGGGGCTTTTTTGTTTTTCACTCACTCGAAATCAGCCGTCACCCTATAATGTGGGGCTAACGGGATGCTTGCTGCTCCTTGACCTTTTTTATGGCTTTATCCATGCTCGAACGCTATCAACCCACTGCAGTCGAACAGGCCGCCCACGCCAACTGGGATGCCCGCGACGCCTACCGCGTCACCGAAGGCGCGCTCAACGCCAAAGGCGAACCCAAGCCAAAGTTTTATGCTTGTTCGATGCTGCCCTACCCTAGCGGCAAGTTGCACATGGGCCACGTGCGCAACTACACCATCAACGACATGATGACGCGGCAATTACGGATGCGTGGTTATAACGTCTTGATGCCCATGGGTTGGGACGCGTTTGGCATGCCCGCCGAAAACGCCGCGATCAAATCAAAAGTTTCGCCAGCCAAGTGGACGTACGACAACATCGCTTACATGAAAAAGCAGATGAAGGCGATGGGCTTGGCGATCGACTGGTCGCGCGAAATGTGCGCCTGCGACCCAAGCTATTACAAATGGAATCAATGGCTGTTTTTAAAGATGCTCGAAAAGGGTATCGCCTATCGCAAAACACAGGTTGTGAACTGGGATCCCGTCGACAAAACGGTATTGGCCAACGAACAAGTCATCGACGGACGCGGCTGGCGCTCGGGTGCACCGGTTGAAAAACGCGAGATCCCCGGCTATTACTTGCGTATTACCGATTATGCCGCTGAGTTGCTTGAGCAAACACAGCACGGCCTTGAGGGCTGGCCTGATCGCGTGCGCGCCATGCAAGAAAACTGGCTCGGCAAAAGCGAAGGCGTACGTTTTGCCTTTTTGCACACCATCAAAGATGCGTCGGGCGCACTGATCCAAGACGGCAAGATGTATGTCTTTACCACGCGCCCTGACACTATCATGGGCGTCACCTTTTGTGCCGTTGCGCCTGAACACCCTTTGGCTTTGCACGCCGCACAAACCAACCCGACCTTGACGGCGTTCATCGAACATTGCAAACAAGGCGGCACCACCGAGGCTGAACTTGCTACGCGCGAAAAAGAAGGTTTGGATACTGGCCTAAAGGTCATGCACCCCCTCACGGGCGAGAGCGTGCCTTTGTGGGTCGGTAATTATGTGCTGATGAGCTACGGCGATGGCGCAGTAATGGGGGTTCCCGCCCACGACGAGCGCGATTTTGCCTTTGCCAACAAGTATGGTCTGGTAATCAAACAAGTGGTGCAAGTGGGCGACAAGCCGTTTAATGACAAGGTTTGGTCAGAGTCCTATGCCGACAAACAAACCGGTCGCCTGATCAACTCGGGCATCTACGACGGGCTGAGCTTTACCGAGGCGCTTGATGCAATCGCCACTAAACTCGAAAGCTTGACGCTGGGCTCGCGGCAAACCACCTGGCGCTTGCGCGACTGGGGCATCTCACGCCAGCGCTATTGGGGTACGCCCATCCCTATCATTCACTGCGACGCTTGCGGCGCGGTTCCGGTGCCCGAAAAAGATCTACCGGTGATCTTGCCCGAGGATTTAATCCCCGATGGCAGTGGCAACCCACTGGTCAAGCACGAAGCCTTTTTATCCTGCCAGTGCCCGAGTTGCGGCAAACCGGCCAGGCGTGAAACCGACACGATGGATACGTTTATCGATTCGTCGTGGTATTTCATGCGCTACACCTCGCCAGGCAACGAGCAGGCGATGGTTGACGCCCGCAACGATTACTGGATGCCGATGGATCAATACATCGGTGGTATCGAGCACGCGGTGCTGCATCTGCTGTATGCCCGCTTCTGGACGCGTGTGATGCAAGAGTTGGGTTTGGTTAAGTTTGACGAGCCCTTCACTAAATTACTGTGTCAGGGCATGGTTCTCAATCACATCTATTCGGCTAAAACTGAGAACGGCGCGATTGACTATTTTTGGCCTGAAGACGTCGAAAACGTCTTTGACGCGAAGGGCTCGATTACTGGCGCCGTGCTAAAAAGCGATGGCCGTGCCATCACTTATGGCGGCGTGGGCACGATGTCAAAATCCAAAAACAACGGCGTTGACCCGCAATCACTGATCGACACGCAGGGTGCAGACACCGCCAGACTGTTTGTCATGTTTACCAGCCCGCCCGAGCAAACACTTGAGTGGTCAGATTCAGGCGTCGAAGGCTCAAACCGTTTTTTGCGCCGCCTGTGGGCACTTTGCCATCAAAAGCACGACACCGTCGCCAAGGGCTTAAAAGCCCCTGTCAGCGATTGGGCTGACGCCAGCCCAGCCATCAAAAAGCTTCGCCTTGAGATTTATTCATTGCTCAAACAGGCCGATTACGACTACCAGCGTATTCAATACAACACTGTCGTCTCGGCGTGCATGAAAATGCTCAACGCGATCGACGATGCGCAGCTTGGTGACTCGAGCTTTGCCAACGCCGCGACAGCCGAAACCTTGGGTGTCTTGCTGCGCGTGCTTTACCCGGTCGTGCCACACGTTACCTGGAACCTTTGGGCTGAGCTCGGGTATGCTGCGTTATATGGTGATTTGCTTGACGCGGCCTGGCCCGCGGTCGACGAGGCCGCACTGGTCACCGATCAACTTGAACTGGTTTTGCAAGTCAATGGCAAACTTCGAGGTACTCTGACCGTGGCGCGCCAAGCCAGCAAAGACACCATCGAGCAACTAGCGGCTGCCCACGAAGCGGTCGTGCGAAATCTTGAGGGGCGCGCGCCAAAGCGAATCATCGTCGTGCCCGGCAAACTCGTCAACGTCGTCGGATAAACAGGATAATGCTGCCATGAATAGCCCGACAGTCAGTCAACTGCCTTTTCAGACTTTGGCGTGTCGCACGTCTGTGCGAACGCGCCTGGTCAATGGGCGCCGCTGCCTGTTGCAGGGACGCGCCTGGCTGCTTTCACTCTTTTCGGTTCTGGCTTTGGTGGTACTAAGCGGTTGTGGCTTCAAAATGCAGGGTGAAACACCCATGCCCTTTAGCTCGCTATCGATCAATATTCCACAAAACTCTCAGTTTGGCGCGGATCTGCGCCGAGCCATTCGTGCCGCCTCACCCGCTACCAAACTGATCGAGCCCCGCGATATGGTGGTCAAGGCCGGCGATATCGACGAAAGCGAAGATGCTGAAGATAAGGCCACGATTGATCGCATCAAAGCGGCCAAAGTCCGCAAACTGGCTCAGGCCCGGCTTGAGCAAATCCAAGAGTTCAGAGGCACGCGTATTGTGGCGATTAACGCGCAAGGTAAGCCCGAAGAGTACGAACTGTCTTTACGCTATACGTTTCGGCTGGTCACTGCCAAAGATCAAATAATTTTGCCTGACACGACGTTGTTTGCTATTCGCAGCATGCCGTTTGATGATCGCGTCGTGCAGGCTAAAGAGGGTGAGGCCGCAACCTTATTTAAAGACATGCAACGCAGTCTGGTGGCACGTATCTTGCGGCGCATCACTGCGCCTGACGTGACGCAGCGCTGGCAAACGCTGGCCAAACTTACGCTTGAAGACGACGACGAAGAAGAAGAAACCGTGGCGCGAGTGACTGCGCCGGGACCTGTTCCTCCAATGTGGCAAAACCCTTCGCTGACGCCCTCCCCTGTGACCGTCAGCTCCGACTAGTAGGCGGGCGTTCATGAGCGTCGATCGCTTAATAGAATCGCTTGGGCGCCCGGGCGCCCAACTCGCTGCTCTGTACGTGGTGACTGGAGACGACCCTTTACTGACGATCGAGGCAGCAGATGCGCTGCGCGCGGTTGCAAAAGCCGCAGGATATCTAGAACGGAACTCGTTTTTAATGGACGCACGTAGTGACTGGAGTGCGCTAGGGGTGTCGGCTCAAAGCGGTTCGCTTTTTGGCGACAAGCAGCTCGTTGAAGTCTCGCTGCCAACAGGCAAACCTGGCAAACCCGGCGCTGAGGCGCTACTCAGTTTGGCCGCGCGCAGCAAAGGTGTCAGCGGTGGCGAGGTGCTGACCATCGTGTCACTGCCACGTTTAGACAAGGCTTCGCGCGAAAGCAAATGGGCGAGCGCACTTTTTGCAGCGGGCACCATGCTCGAGATGCCCAATATTGAACGTGCGCAATTGCCAAAGTGGATTGAACAGCGGCTTGCCCGTCAAAAGCAGCAAGCCGAGCCGGCCACACTAGAGTGGCTTGCCGATAAAGTTGAAGGCAACTTACTGGCGGCGCACCAAGAAATTTTAAAACTCGGTTTGCTTTTTGATGAAGGTCTGTTGCCTGCCGAGGCCGTCGAGCAAGCCGTGATGAATGTGGCGCGCTACAACATCTTTGGCCTGCGCGACGCGATGCTAGCCGGAGACGTCCCGCGCCTAGTGCGCATCATGGGCGGCTTAAAAGCGGAAGGCGAGGCTTTGCCGCTGGTGCTGTGGGCGGTCGGCGAAGAGATCAGGACCCTTGCGCGGGTATCTGAGGCAAACACTGCGGGACAAGACTTGACCAGCGTGCTACGCTCGCAACGTATCTTTGGCACCCATGAACTGTTGGCGCGAAAGGCGCTTTCAAGGGTCTCGCCCCGTAACTGGCCTGCCGCAGTTCAACATGCGCACGAGGTCGACCGCCTGATTAAAGGCTTACCTGTGGCCGGTCGCTTGCAAGATCCCTGGGAAGAAATGACTCGCTTGGCGATGCGGGTTGCAGCAGCGGGGCCGCGTGCCTAACAAGAGCGACCTGAGTCGTTTGATTGCCTAGCTTAAGCAGCTTATACACACATGACAACTTTACAAGACACCATGCAGCAAATCGGTCGCCAGGCGCGCCAGGCCTCGCGCGTGATGATGCGCGCAAGCGGTGCGCAAAAGGCAAAGGCACTGTTGGCAATGGCCGAATCTTTGTCCGTCCATCGTTCGGCACTGCAAAGCGCCAATGCTGCTGACGTTGCCGCTGCCCGCGCGCGCCAGCTTGAGCCGGCATTACTTGACCGACTCACGTTATCCGCACGCTCGATTGAAGTCATGAGCGAAGGCTTACGACAAATCGCAGCAATGCCCGATCCGATTGGTGGCTTAAGCGCAACGACCGTGCGCCCCAACGGGATGCAGGTCGCTCAGATGCGGGTACCGCTTGGCGTGATTGGTATTATTTATGAATCGCGCCCAAACGTCACGATCGATGCCGCGGCCTTGTGCCTGAAATCTGGCAACGCGTGTATTTTGCGTGGCGGCAGCGAGGCGCTGCAATCAAATCTAGCCTTGGCAAAAATCGTTGCGCAAGGATTGAGTGCCGCTGGGTTACCCCAACATGCTGTGCAAGTCATTGACACACCAGACCGGGCCGCGGTGGGTGAACTCATCACCATGACCGAACATATTGATGTGCTGATTCCGCGCGGCGGCAAAAGTCTGATCAAGCGTCTGGATGCCGAAGCACGCGTGCCGATGATTAAGCATCTGGATGGCAATTGCCATGTGTATATTGACGCGCAGGCTGATTTGAAACAGGCAAGCGAGATCGCCTTCAACGCCAAAACCTACCGCTATGGCGTTTGTGGCGCGATGGAAACCCTCTTAGTACACAAGGATGTTGCTGTGGCCTGTTTGCCAGCTTTGGCTGAGCGCCTGCTTGCACACGGTGTCGAGTTACGTGGCTGCGCGCAAACTCAAAAAATAATCCCTCAGATCAGTGCGGCAACCGAAGAAGATTGGGCAACAGAATATCTAGGTCCGATTTTGGCCGTTCGGATTGTTGACTCCATGCAAGAGGCGATTGCGCACATCGAGCGCTGGGGTTCGGGCCATACCGATTCAATCGTGACGCAACAACTCGCTGCGGCGCAACAGTTTCAGCGCGAAGTCGATTCAAGCTCGGTGTATGTCAACCTGCCCACTTGCTTTGCTGATGGTTTTGAGTATGGTTTAGGCGCCGAGATCGGGATCTCGACTAACCGTCTGCATGCCCGCGGCCCCGTTGGTCTTGAAGGTCTGACCACCTTAAAATGGGTACTGCAAGGCAATGGTCAACTTCGTGGATAGTCAAGTGGCTCTTACGCGAACAGCGTGCCTCGAGACGGCCGAGCGTTTAGAAAGGTTAGTCTGTGCTTTGGATTAAAACATTTCATATTGTTTTTATTGCCTCATGGTTTGCAGGGCTGTTTTATCTGCCGCGTATTTTTGTCAATCTCGCACAGCAAACAGATCCGGCCGTGCAACAGGTACTGCTTGGTATGGCGCGCAGGCTGTATCGCTTCACAAGTATTTTGGCCATCCCCGCAGTGCTGCTTGGCTTATGGCTGTATGTGCAATATGGCATTGGTCGCGGGCCCGGCAGTGGCTGGATGCACGCTAAGCTGGCCCTTGTCGTCTTGGCTCTTGGTTATCACCACAGCTGTGGTGTGTTATTGCGCAAATTCGAACAAGGGACTAACCGCCGTTCGCATATTTTTTATCGCTGGTTCAACGAAGTCCCTGTGTTGATGCTGATTGCAGTAACGGCCTTAGTCGTTATCAAGCCTTTTTAACGAAATGGGACACCATGTCTGAGCAGGATCCTGAACGTAAAACACTGACCCTCAAAGCACGTGCGGTGAAACCGCGCCCTGCTGCCGGAGGTGATCAAACACGCGCCCGGATCGGTGCGCGTGCGCGGCAAGTGGCACAATTAAAAATTGCCAAAGAAAAACTGTCGCGCCTGCACGCGGCAAACAGTGACGCCCCAACGGCAGAGCGTTCAGAAGAGGGCAAGCTGTCGATCGTGCGCAAGGCACCCCGTGAGCCCACCGCGCGCCCGACCTCTGCACCTAAAGCCTTACCGTTGCGTGAGGGCGTACAAACTGAGCGTGCTGCAGCACTTGTGCTTGATACCGAAATATTTCATATCTTTGCGCCCTGCCCCACAGGCCTTGAAGAAGCGCTTGCGGCTGAACTGAGTGCCTTAGGTTATGCGCAGGTGCAAGCCACGCGTGCCGGCTGCCATTTTGTGGCGGATTGGTGGGGCGTACAGCGTGCCAACCTTTACTCACGCTTGGCGACACGCATCCTGGTGCGTTTGGGACAAGCACCGGTGCAACGCGAAGACGACATTCTTGAATTGGCGCAAAGCATTGGCTGGGAGCGTTGGTTTGGCGCCGAGCACACTTTGCGCGTTGACACCTCGGCAGTCAAAAGTCCGATGCAAAGTTTGCAATATTGCAATTTGCGCGCCAAAGACGGCATCTGCGATCGGCTACGCGACCTTGAGGGCGCACGCCCTTCGATCGATACCGTACGGCCGGATGCGCGGGTGCATTTATTTTTATCGCACGACACGGGCACGATGTATCTTGATACCTCGGGCGAGTCCTTGTTTAAACGTGGCTGGCGACTTGACAAGGGTGATGCACCCTTGCGCGAAAATCTCGCAGCCGGCTTGTTGGCCCTGTCTGGCTGGGATCCTGAAGCGGCTTTGCTTGATCCGTTTTGCGGCAGCGGTACGATTTTGATTGAAGCGGCCTGGATCGCGCTAGGTGTTCCACCAGGCATTACGCGTCCGTTTGGCTTCGAGCGCTTGCGTGACCATGATGTGCGCCGCTGGGAAGACCTAAAAGAAGACGCACGCAGCCGCATACTGCCAGAGCTAGCCTCACCCTTGATTGGCATTGACGCCGATCCTGAAGCCCTCGAAGCGGCGCGCCGTAACGCTGAGCGCGCCTACCTGACTGAGGATACGATTCAGTTTGAGTTAGGCGATGCACGCGATGCGGTTGCGCCTGCCCCCGCGGGTTGGCTCGTGACCAATCCGCCCTATGGAGAGCGGCTTGCCGAAGAAGATCTTGAGTTTTGGCGCGAATGGTCTGCCTGCCTCAAGAAAGAATTTGCTGGCTGGCAAGTCAATGTCATTACCTCGGATCTTGATCTGCCTAAACACCTTCGTTTGAAAGCCGAACGCAGAACGCCGATCTTCAACGGCGCATTAGACTGCCGGCTTTTTGGCTTTGAACTCGTGGCGAACAGCTACAGAGATGATCGCTAAAATGTGTTGCTTGGCTGCAACGATTCAAACGTTGTAAGGGTATTCCCTTGGTTTTGGTTGTGTTGATTAGGGTTTTCCCTTAATATAGGGTTATCCCTAACTAACACAGGAAGTCATCATGAACGTCACCAACACCACACGCCTGACCGACAGCCTTGAGCGCGAACTCTTGGCCAAAGCGATGGAAGATCAGTTTCGTCCGCATCCTTTTCGTGCCGTAGGAAAAGTTGTTCGTGGTCTTGTCGCTTTCACCAGCTCGGTACGCGCTAACGCTCGCCACAATGGTATGTACTAAACGCAAGGGTCGCACTGGCAAGGCTTGGGTGCAAATGCGGGATAATACCCGTTATGAAATCTAGCTTAAAGCCAGTGCCTCAACTGTTTGCCCAGACAAGCGCGCCTGCACGTTCACGCCGCTTCGCGTCGATGATGTATGAAGGCGTTTTGTTGTTTGCGGTTGTTTTTTTAGCAGATTATCTTTTTGATACGCTGACACAAAGCAAGCATGGCTTAATGCTTAGAAGCGCACGCCAAGCAGCAGTGTTCTGCGCGATCGGCGTCTATTTTTTAGTCTGCTGGGTACGTAGCGGACAAACCTTGCCTATGAAAGCCTGGCATATCCGCCTAGTCGGCTTAGATGGTACCCCAGCGCGCTTGCCGCGGTTGCTGTTGCGCTTTGTGTTGATGTGGGTGTTACCTTTGCTCGGCGCCGCTTCAGTTTGGGCACTTTCGAGCGCCACGAGCTGGCCTTCAACGCTGATGTTGATTGTGGTCGCCCCCTTTACGATCTTGCTCCCAACCTGGTTCACGCCACAACAACAATTTTTACATGACTTGCTTGCCGGGACGCGTCTGATCAGCGTGGAGATTAGTAAAAACCCTTAATTGTTGCGTTCAAGCACCGCCCAAGGTTGCACCAAACCACAGGCTGAGCCATGCTACGGGCTTAACCTAAGCTCACCTCAGGTATGGTCGATCAATACGCTTCGCTTTACGAGTCTTTCGAATGGCTGGTACCCACCCATTTCAACATTGGTCACGCCTGTTGCCATCGTTGGGCGAATCATCCGACTGATGCACGCAGAATTGCATTGTTTGATGAAGACGAAACTGGTCAGCGCGAAGTCTGGACTTACGAGCGTCTGGCCGCGACGGCCAATCAGCTAGCCAACGGCCTGATTCGCATGGGGGTGACACGCGGCGATCGCGTGGCGTTGATCCTGGGGCAGCGGCCTGAAACAGTTGTGGCACACATCGCGATTTATAGCGTTGGCGCAGTCGTATTACCCTTATCGAATCTCTTTGGCCCTGAGGCACTTGAACAACGCTTGCGTGATGCTCAAGTCCGTATCGCGCTCTTTGACGACTTATCTGCGCCAAACGTATTGGCGTGCCTCGGACGCTGTTCGACTTTGACCCAATTAGTCGGTGTCAACGTCGAAGATGAACGCGTTTTAAGCTGGAACAAGCTGTTAGTCAGACAACCCACCACGTTTAAACCGGTCGTCACACGTGCGGATGAACCAGCGATTCTGCTCTATACCTCGGGCACGACTGGTGCACCAAAAGGCGCTTTGTTGCCGCATTCGGTGTTGCTAGGTAACTTGCCCGGTTTTGTGGCCTCGCAAAACTGGTTTCCTCAGCCAAAAGACGTCTTTTGGTCTCCGGCCGACGGGGCCTGGACGGGTGGCCTGATGGACGCACTATTACCCACACTGTATTTTGGTCAACCAATCGTTGGCACCCGTGGACGCTTTAGTCCAGAACGAGCTTTTGACATCCTTGAACGTTATCAAGTCACCAATACGTTTTTGTTTCCGACTGCGCTCAAGCAGATGATGAAAACGATTGCCCGCCCGCATGACACCTATCAATTGTCACTGCGCTGCATCATGAGCGGTGGCGAAAGTGTCGGAGACACCGTCTTCGCCTGGTGTGAGCAAGCACTAGGCATCACCCCAAACGAAATGTTTGGTCAAACCGAAATGAATTATCTAATCGGGAATAGCCATCAAAAATGGCCGGCACGTTCGGGCAGTATGGGAAAGCCCTATCCGGGCCACCGCATCAGCGTATTGCGCGAAGATGGCACGAGCGCGGCAACTGACGAGGTCGGTGAGGTGGCGCTCAACCGCTTCGACATCCATGGCCATCCGGATCCAATCCTATTTCTTGGCTACTGGCGCAACGAAACAGCGACTGACGAAAAGTTTACCGGCGACTGGTGCCGCACGGGCGACCTTGCGCGCGTCGATGCACAAGGCTACTACTGGTATGCCGGCCGGGCCGATGACGTGTTCAAATCCTCAGGCTATCGCATTGGTCCGGGCGAGATCGAAAATTGTTTACTCGATCACCCCGCCGTAGCCAACGTAGCGGTGGTACCTAAGCCAGACGCTGAGCGTGGGTCGGTGGTCAAGGCCTTTGTGGTGCTGACGTCAGAGTTTTCATCACGCAAACGCGCCGAACTGACCGCTCTGCTACAAGAGCATGTGCGCACCCGGCTCGCGCCTTATGAATACCCCAAAGAAATTGAATATATCGACACGTTACCCATGACCACCACCGGAAAAATCCAGCGGCGCGTCTTACGTCAACTCGAAGCGGGCCGCAGCCTGCGCCAGGCTAAGAAGCTCAAGGCGCAGTAAGACCGGAGCTGTGCGAGCCCGCCTCTGGCTGGAGGCCCGTCCCCAGCCCCGCCTGTGTCTCAGGCTTGCGTCTGCTCGGGCTAAACTAGAACTTTTAATCGTAATAGGCGACCCGCATCATGGCGATTTACCAACTGGGAGACCTCATCCCCCGTATCGACCCAACAGCCTTTATTTTTGACTCGGCCGACTTAATTGGGGACGTCTTGGTGGGTGCCCATGCAAGCATTTGGGCCAACGTCAGCATTCGGGGCGACAACACGTGCATCGACATTGGCCATCACAGTAACGTACAAGAAGGCAGTGTGTTGCACTCAGACGCGGGCGTGCCGCTCACCATTGACCATCACGTCACGATTGGGCATCAAGCCATGCTGCATGGCTGCACGATTGGCTCGGGCTCGTTAGTGGGCATGCAGGCAATCGTCTTAAACCGCGCCAAGATTGGTAAAAACTGTTTGATTGGTGCTGGCGCAATTATCCCCGAGGGACGTGAAATCCCCGATGGTAGTTTGGTCATTGGGGTCGGCAAGATTATGCGCTCGCTGTCTGAAGAAGAGATCGCTACGATTCGTAACAATATCGAAAACTACGCTAAACGCGGGCAAATGTATCGTCAGAATCTAAAGCGAATCGGTTAATGGCCTTAGAACCCTTAGCAACGCGCAGCGACACGCTTAAAAAGTTTTTATTTGAAGACCGTAGTGTGCGGATCGAGTCAGTGCGAATTGAGCAGGCTTGGCTCGCCGCACAGGCGCACCAGCAATATCCAGCGTCGGTCACCGCCCTGCTGGGTCAGTTGGTGGCGGCCTCTACCCTGTTGGCCGCAAATTTAAAATTTGATGGCTCGCTTTTGTTGCAACTGCAAGGCGACGGCGCGATTGCGTTGATGGTTGTTGAGTGTCGCGCAGATCTTAGCTTGCGAGCGACCGTCAAAATGCGTGAACGCCCATTGCCCGAGTCGCTCGACACCGCTCACGCAGCCGACTTGCAGTCGCTACTAAACCCAGGGGGGACGGCAAAATTTATTGTCGTGCTTGATCCGCCTAAGCACACGCCAGGCCGTCAAGCCTATCAAGGGATTGTGCCACTCGAGGGCGACACGATTGCCCAGGCGCTCGAGCAATATATGCTGCGTTCTGAGCAACTGCACACCCGAATCTGGCTGGCGGCCGACTCGCTGCACTGCACCGGCTTGTTGATTCAACGCCTGCCCCTGCAAGGCGGCGCGCAACAAACCGAGATCGAGACCGCTGATGAATCTTGGACACGCGCTCAGCATTTAGCGCAAACACTCACGGTGACCGAAATGCTCGCAACGCCGCAAGACACTTTGTTGCACCGCTTATTTTGGGAAGAAACCCTGCATGTGTTCGAGTCAAAAAATATCACCTGGAAATGCTCTTGCACTCAAGAGCGTGTTGCCGATATGCTCCGTATGCTTGGCAAAGCCGAGGTCGATGATATTTTGCAAGAGCAAGGTAAAGTCGAGGTTGCCTGCGAATTTTGTGGGTTGCCCTACGTGTTCGATGCCTTAGACACCGAGGCGCTGTTTCATGCGTCGACCGTGTTGGGTAGCAAATCGGTACATTGAACCCAAAGCGCCAACACACGCCACACGACTTGGATTGTGCTTCGGCTCTTATGCCTTAACAATCACCGGAACGCATAATTGATAACCAATGCCCCACACAGCTTTTAGTGCGGGGGGGGCGTCGATACCCGCGAGCGATTCAAGTTTTTTTCGGAGCCGACTCACGAGGCTCTCGAGCGCACGTTTACCCATATCAGAAGTGTCGCTTCGTTGGCTGAGCAACTCGCAGATCAGATCGGTCTCTAATATATGGTTGGGCGCTTGAGCCAAAGCCAAAAGTAACGTCTGCTCGCTATTTGTCAAAAATACTTTTTGCCACGGCTCTGCACCGTAGATTGAGCGAGCTTGTAAATCTAAGGTCCAGGCAGCTGCTTTGTCGGTCTTTTTAACGCGTCGCGCCAAACTGAGCAGCGTCGAGGTTAGCTCTTCGGGCGCCACGGGCTTGCTCAGGTAAACATCGGCTCCTGCCTCGTACCCACGCACTCGATCAGGCAGTGCGGTTCGCGCAGTTAACATGACGATTCCCATCTTTGGTATATTTTCCCGAATGCGAGTTGCGATCGCTATGCCATCTTCGCCGGGTAAAGACAAATCAAGCACTAGCGCATCGAGCGGCTCGGTCATCAGTAATTGGTCGAGCGACTTGCCGTTTTGAACGGCAAACACGATAAAACCTTGCTGCTTAAGATGAAAGTGAAGTTCTTTGCGTAACAAGGGATCGTCTTCGACCAAGGCGATTCGTATTTGTGCAGCAGTTTGACTCATAGAGGCAACTCAATGAAAAAAAACACACGGTTATCTTCAAATTTGTAACTGACAGAACCCTTAAGTATTTCACACAGTGATTTTATCAGCACGAGTCCAAGCCCTGTACCAGGCTTATCGTGAGAATAAAGGCCACGGTAATAACGAGTAAATAAAACAGCCGGATCTGGCTCGTGGTCGTGCTCAACTTCATTTGACACAATGCACAGCAGCTTATTATTCGATACGACACTCACCGTGAATTCAATCAGACTGGCGGGAGACGAGTACTTAATTGCATTGTCAATTAAGTTATTGATAATCGTCACAAATAACAGTCGGTCGGTCTGGGTGTTGACCTCGCGCAGTGCAAGAAGCTTCACTCTGTCCGAGTGTTCCGCAAACAGGGGCAAGTTCTCGATGGTTTCAAGCACAGCCAATTTTTCAAAGCGCAGTACAAAGTTTTTTTGATCAATCGCGTCTACCTGCCCAACGCGGTCAATCACTTGGGTCATGTTATCGATCGACTGAGTCATACTGGAAAATCGTTCGCTCAACTCGACCGACTGCTCAGATCTTCCAAATATTGACTTCAGTGAGCCTAGTGCCATACGCATCGTCGCCAAAGGATTTTTAAGTTCATGCGACAACATATCAATCAGCGTGCTACGTTCTTTTAACTGTCGCTGCTCGTAATCGCTTTGCGCTTCTAATATATTCAGTTCAAACATTGTTTGAAGCAATTGCTCTTGTTGCATTTTGCTGTACTCAAGCAACAACAAATAAATAGCGAGTGCAACAAGAACACTCGCTCCGGCCTCCGGAATCAGGGTTAACAGCGACATGCCACTGTCGGTTATTAATAAAACTGCATCGGCACCCATCAAAATACCAACTAGCAGCGCTCCGCTTGTCCAAACCATCCTGAACTGGCGAGAAAATTGCTTGCTCTGATAAATGGCCACTGCGAAAAAATATGGTGCCGTAAACAAAAATATCCAGTTCAGCAGCAACATATACGGTTTAATTTGACCGAAAATAGTCAGACTAATTTGACTAAACCACAACGCAATCCAAAATAAAAAATAATATCGAACCCATGGCCGCGACTGCAAACGATGCAATAGTTCAAGGCAAAAGAAAATGGCGAGTATCAGCCGCAGGCAAAGTATCGTCGTCAGTATGGTTGAGTAACTGTCGGGCGACCCTGAAATAAACTCTTGCCATATGAGTCCATTTGAAAAACAATAAAGAATGAGCGTGCATAACTGCGTCAAGCAAAGCCACCCAACGGCTAAGATACGCACGAGCATGAAATAGAAAGCGCTCCCCACAATCAGCGCCAACAAGATTCCGACCTGAACACCAGAGAGCAAGCTCTTGGAGCTCGCTTCATTGACCAAACTGTCGAAAGCGAAAACTTTAGTAGAGACGTAAAAATCATTGAGCGTGTGAATACGCAAAAAATAGGCGCGTTGATTGGCACCAGAATCCGGCAACATAAAACAGTGGTGCCCAACAAAACAATTAAGCTGAAGGGCAGGATATTTAGCACCCCCAAGCTGCTTAATCCAGCGCCCTCTCTCTTCATAATAAAGCTCGAGCTCAGCGAGAAAATAGGGTCCAACGACAAGCACCAAGGGTGACTGCTGCCCGGCTGGGACTTGGACCTTAAACTTGAGCCACCGCGTTGTCGGCTCAAAGCTACGATTTAAAAGTAAATTAAATGGCTTAAAAACTTGGCGGCTGACGTCTTCAACGCCCAGACTGCCCGTTGGATCAACGTACAGGGCAGGCTCGGTCACCAAAGCGCTAGGCTTGTGCCCACTCGACGATTGAGGGTGCATCTGGGCGGAGGCTTCTAATTGGCTTTGCGCAAGTGCCGTTCGCTGCGAGGGCAAAAGCAGGCTCAATAAGACTAAACACATAAAATAAAGCGGCTTGAGCCAACGCAGTTGGCTCAAGCCGCTGAATTCAGGACAAAACAAGGTTAAACCTCGGGTGTAGCAAGGTACTCGACAGCACGACGCACCCCTTTTGAGCCAACATCTACACCCAGACTTTGCATGGCAGCCTCAACCCCGGCCAAACAACCTAAAATCATCGCAGGATTCAAATCGCCTAAATGACCGATTCTGAAGACTCGGCCTGTAAAAGCACCTAGACCACCAGCGATTAACACTTGAAACTTTTCGCGGGCGGTGCTGCGGATCAGTTCGGGATCAATGCCTTTGCCGACTAATACCGCTGTGACTGAAGCCGAACGGGCGTCGGGCACCTGACATAAAAACTGTACTTGCCCAGCTTCAGACCACGCCTGGACTGCCGCGTGAACTGCGCCAGCCAAACGTTGATGACGCGCATGCACCTGAGCCACGCCCTCTTGCTCAATCAAACTAAAGGCGGCTTCAAGACCGAACAATAAGTTTTGTGGAGCTGTGCCGCAAAACCGACTGTAAGAAGGCCCTTTACGACGACGCATCCAATCCCAATAAAAGCGTGGTGCGGGGTTCTTGGCGCAGACTTGCATTGCGCGTTCGTCGGCGGCACAAAATCCTATGCCAGGCGGGCACATCAAGCCTTTTTGCGAGGCGCCGATCACGGCGTTCACGCCCCACTGGTCCATGTAAAAAGGGATCGCCCCTAAAGACGCCACAACGTCGACCACAAACAGTGCGGGGTGCTTAGCGCTATCAAGCGCACGACGTAATGCGGGCATATCGCTTGTCGTGCTACTCGCGGTGTCGGTGTGCACGGCAAAGACCGCGACGATTTCGTGTTTGGTGTCTTCGCGCAAGGCTTGTTCGACAACGGCAGGGTCAATTGGTTGACCTTCGAGGTAAGGGGTGCGCACAATCACCGCGCCCATTGCCTCGGCCATCAAGGCCCACGAATCAGAGAAATGCCCGGTACCAGGAATCAGGACTTTTTGGCCGGGGGCTAGCAGGTTTACGATCATTGCCTCCCAGACGCCATGTCCGTTTGCCGCATAAAAAAATATGTCCGCATTTGCGGTATTTAGCAGACCTTGCAAGCCGCGCTCACAGGCGTCGACACAGGCGTCAACGCGTGGGTCGCCCATATCGATCGGTTGCCTGGTGAGGGCATCGAGCACCGCCTTGGGCACGTTGGACGGGCCAGGCGAGTGCAACAAACGAATACCAGGAAAATAAGGAAATGACGCGGCAGACGAATTCATAACTAACCCTTTAAAAAGACCTAATTAGTTTAACCGCAACGCGAGGGGGCGCGTAGTTCACCGTATCGACAGCATGACCGCTTCAAGCCAGACTGCGCGCTATGCAAATATTGACGCAACTCTGCCAGCAAAAAGGGGCTAGCACCTTAGAGACGAGCCTTGTGGTGCTACCGGTTATGCTGGTCTGTCTGCTGGGTTTTGAACTGGTGCAGGCACAACAGGCCCGACACCTTGTTAATCTGGCGCTGCAAGAGGCGGGTCGTGCCGCAGCGGTTTCGCCAGCGGGCTCAGGCAAAGTCGCCAAGACGTTTGCCCAAGCCCTGTGGCCGCTTTTTACGCCAGCCGGCAAATACGCAAACGCCGCACAGCGGCAAGCCGCCACCCTTGCTCGTTATCAGTCGTCTTACGGCTTGCCAGTGTGGCAATTAACCACAACCACGCTGGCAAAAAATCGCGCACAGTTAGACTTGATTTATGTACACGAGCCAGGCCAAGCTTGGCTGCGCAAAGTCCTGCAACTGAGCGCCCAACAACTACCGGCTTTTGCTAAAAATGATTTGGCGGCACAGGCGCGCCAACGGGGCTTGCTTGCGCTGCGCCTGAGCCACCGTGTTGTGCTTCACGCCAGCGAAGTGCAGGCAACCACAAGGGCTCTTAAGTCTGAACCTAAACCCGAGCGTCTTGAGACAAATACTCGCGCGCTGCACGTTAGCAACAACTTTGTGACAAGCTCTTTGAGCGCCCAGCCTCGAGGCGTAAACCCGGCAGTCAACGCGCCCCAGCAAAGTTCAATAAAAGCTGCCGCTTCAGCGGGCTTGAGTCAAGAACAACCCGCTCAGCCAGACCAAGCTCTTTGTGGCGTTTTATTGTGTTGTGCGCCTTGAACACCCGCAAGTCAACAGTGGCATTAACGCGTGACTGTTGTGGGTTTGGCGCCGGGCGCTGCTGGCGCGGGTGCCACGCGGTTGGGTTTGCTCGAGGGTTTGATTTCGGGTGGTTTAACGTCGGGCGGCAAGACTTGAACAAAAAGCTCACTCTGCCTCATCATGCCCAGTTCGGCTCGTGCACGTTCTTCTGCCGCCTCGGTGCCTGTACGCAAATCATCAACTTCCGCCAACAAGGCGACGTTTCGGGCACGCAAGCCCTCGTTGATGCCACGCTGAGTGGCGATGTGCTCTTGCATGTCCAAGACAGACAGCCAGCCACCCCGACCCATCCACAAGGGATATTGGATCAGACCAGCCAGTGCCACTAGCACCAACAGCAACAGACGCATACCACCTCGCGTTTGCCTGAAAAGCTAAATAAGCCCTTTCAGACAAGCCATGCGCGCGAACTTAGCGCAGGTTGTAAAAAGCCTCAAGACCAGGATAAGTGGCCACCTCGGCAAGTTCTTCTTCGATTCGCAGCAGCTGATTATACTTAGCCATGCGATCTGAGCGCGACAACGAGCCCGTTTTGATCTGCATGGCGTTGGTTGCCACAGCAATATCGGCAATCGTCGAATCTTCGGTTTCACCAGAACGGTGTGAAACGACGGCCGTATAACCAGCGCGCTTGGCCATTTCAATGGCAGCGAAGGTTTCGGTCAGGGTGCCAA
>CAMBZR010000041.1 GCA_945872285.1 Bordetella parapertussis
GACGCAATCGCTGCATGGCCAAAGGCCTCGCCCCAGCCAATCAAGCCGTCTTCCGTTTCGACCTTGACGAGCAAGATCTCAAGGTGATCCCACAGTTGACCCGCGAAGCGGTTGTGTGGCCCATCCATGGTGAAGGGTATCGAGATCACAGAGGTTTCGATGGCGGTGATTTTCATGATTTGTTGAAATCCTGTCTTTGGGACATTGAATATTTTGTAGGATAACAGTCAGTTGCGCGCTGCAGCGCACCATGACGATTCCTGAGGATTCGCGAAGCAAACGGCGTCGGTCTTGTTGATCTGTGTTTGCGCAAGGTTATTTCTCTGATAAATTGAGCCATCGATGACGTACAACAGAGAGACACAAATGCCGTCAAAATTAAAATTGCGCCCCACCACTAATCCGGATGGCACGCCGATTGCCGTGCATGCTGCGTCCGATAACTCCGCCTGGCGTGCCTCGCATCGCGAAGCGATTCTTGAACCCGAGTTACCGATTATTGATCCACATCATCACTTGTGGGATCGCCAGGGTCAAACCTATTTGCTGCAAGAGTTTATGACCGAGGCTCAGTCTGGCCACAACATCGTGGGCTCGGTATTTGTTGAGTGTGGTGCGTTTTATCGCAAGACGGGCCCCGAGATGATGGTGCGCTTGGGTGAAGTCGAGTTTGCCAATGGCATCGCGGCGATCGCTGCGAGCCAGGTGTATGGCAAGACGCAAGTGTGTGCAGGCATTGTGGGCTCGGCTGATCTGACCTATGGTGCAGAGATCGGCAAGTTACTTGATGCGCAAATTGCTGCAGCGGGCGGGCGTTTTCGCGGCATTCGTTTGATCACCAAATGGGATGCCGATGAGCAACTCAATAACGGCCGTTACTTGATCCCGCCCAAGTTAATGTCGGATCCAGATTTTCGTAAAGGCTTTGCTGAACTCGGGCCGCGGAATCTAAGTTTTGATGCGATGATTTATCATCATCAGATCCCTGAGGTGATCGACCTTGCTCGCATCTATCCTGATACAACAATTATTTTGAATCACATTGGTGGGTTGGTTGCAAAAACTCGCACGTATCTGGCAAAAGAAAAAGAGACGACCGACACTTGGCGCACTTTGATGGGTGAGTTAGCCAAGTGCCCCAACGTGTACGTCAAGCTGGGTGGCTTGGGGATGGCGTATCTAGGTTTCGGTTTTGAAAAATTGGCCAAGCCTGCTGATTCAACGCAACTAGCCGCAGCCTGGGGGCCGCTATTTGATGACTGTATCAAAGCGTTTGGCGCCCAGCGTTGCATGTTTGAAAGTAATTTTCCGCCTGATCGTGCATCGGTTGATTACCATGTGATCTGGAATGCCTTTAAGCGCGTCGCGGCAAAGTATTCGGCGGCCGACAAGCAGGCTTTGTTCTTTGGCACGGCAGCAAAGGCTTATCAATTGAAGTTGGATTGAGCGTGTGGTGCGACTAAGTTCTAAACCACTCCTGTACTCATACCGCCGCTGCCCGTATGCGATGCGTGCGCGCATGGCGTTGTGGTGTTCGGGTGTGCAGGTTGAGTTAGTGGATATCAGTTTGCGCGCTAAGCCTGCTGCCTTTTTGGCGGTGTCACCTAAGGGCACGGTGCCTGTCCTGCATTGTGCTGATGGTGTGGTGCTAGAAGAAAGCCTTGCGATTATGCGTTGGGCGCTCGAGCAGAGCGACCCGCAAGGTTGGCTGTTGCAGGCCGATCAGCCCGAGCAGTTGAAACTGGTTCAGTGTAATGACTCTGAATTTAAACACTGGCTTGATCGCTATAAATATGCCGAGCGCTATCCAGAGTTTGGCGCTGAGTATTACCGCGAGCAGGCGCTTAATTGTTTAATTGTTGAGCTTGAGAGGCGCTTGACGGCGACACCTTATCTTGGCGGGCAAACGGCGTGCTTAAGCGACGTGGCGATTTTTCCGTTTGTGCGACAGTTTGCCGTGGTAGATGCCGCTTGGTTTGCGCAAGACTTGTGGCCGGCGACACGAGCTTGGCTCGAGGGCTGGCTTCAGAGCACCTTGTTTAAAATAGTGATGGACAAGAACCTGGCGTCGCGGTCGCGCCTTCAATAATGTGGCGGTAACTCGTCGCGCAGGCTTGGTAATTGCGTGTTGCGTTCTTGAGGCAATTGTTGCCGCAGGCTAGCAAGCTCTTTGGCTAAAAACTCAATTTGCTGTTGTTGCCTAAAAAGCGTCTGGTTAAGTTGATCGATCAAATCATCAGCCAAACCAACTTTGATTTCGAGCTCGGTTAGGCGCTTGTCTAGTTCAGTTTCGGTTTGCATTCCAAGCCTCGTCGAGTGGTGCCACAATATTATCCTCGAAGAGCACGCTGCTGCTCAGCGCGCCGAAGAGGTCTACCTTGGCAGGCACGGGCACTGGCTGCACGAGGAATTCGACAGCACCGATTTGATGTGAGATGGCCATAGTGGGCAAAATTTTAGAATGATTCAAATAAGGCTAACCATAACACTACGGGGATCAGTCATAAAAACGTCATACCTGTCCTTTACAATGGGAAAGTGTCACTCTATACCCACGAGTTCTCATCAGGAATCAATATGAAAGTCGGCATCAACGGCCTTGGTCGAATCGGGCGCTTGGCGCTGCGGGCAGCGTTGGGCGCGGCCGAGCGACAAAGTGATGATCCGCGCGCGGGCAACCGCCTTGAGGTGGTGCACCTCAATGAACTCAAAGGCGGCGCCTTAGCCACCGCGCATTTACTTGAGTTCGATAGCGTGCAAGGTCGCTGGCGGGCCAACATTCAAGTTGAAAGTGAACATGCGATACGCATTAATGATCAGTCGCTGTCGTTTTCGTCGCACGCCACGGCTGCCGAGATCCCTTGGGGTGATTTGGGCGTTGAACTTGTGCTTGAATGCACCGGCAAATTTTTAACTCCCGAAACCTTGCGAGGGCATCTTGATCGTGGGGCCAAGCGCGTGATCGTCGCAGCCCCCGTTAAAGTCGGCAATGTCTTAAATGTTGTCGTAGGTGTCAACGAACATTTGTACGACCCAGCCCAACACCCCATCGTGACCGCCGCCTCGTGCACCACGAATTGCCTAGCGCCTGTCGTGAAAGTGATCCACGAGTCGATCGGGATCAAGCATGGTCAGATCACGACGATTCATGATCCGACGAACACCAACTTGATGGTCGATGCGCCGCATAAAGATTTGCGTCGTGCGCGCAGTGCGATGTTGAGTTTGGCACCAACCACCACGGGCAGTGCAACGGCGATCGCGTTGATTTACCCAGACCTCAAAGGCAAGCTAAATGGTCACGCCGTGCGCGCACCGGTCTTGAATGCTTCACTGACTGACTGCGTGTTTGAGTTGCAGCGCGAAACCACCGCGCAAGAGGTTAATGCTTTGTTTGCTCAGGCTGCACAAGGCGCGTTAGCAGGTATCCTGGGATACGAAACTCGCCCCTTAGTCAGCGCAGACTACGCGCGCGATACGCGCAGCTCAATCGTTGATGCCTTATCAACAATGGTAACCGCCGGCACAATGCTCAAGGTCTACGCTTGGTATGACAACGAAATGGGTTACGCCTGCCGAATGGTGGATTTGGCCTGCCATATGCAACAGCAGGGGATCTAGGCGTAGATGACGTCTGTGAGCGCGACCACTCACCCCAATGCCGCAAGAAACTACGGCATCGTGACCGCCGCCTATTGGGGCTTTACGCTGACCGATGGCGCGTTACGGATGTTGGTGTTGTTGCATTTTTATCGCTTAGGCTATTCGCCGTTTACGCTGGCGTTTTTATTTTTGCTATACGAGGCAGCAGGGGTATTGGCGAACCTGATTGGCGGTTGGTTGGCAACTCGTTACGGCATCACACGGATGCTGACGGTTGGGTTGTCGACGCAAATTCTAGGTTTCTTATTGTTATCGTTTTTGTCGCCTGACTGGACAGCGGCAATGTCAGTGGCGTGGGTCATCGGGGCGCAAGGTGTGTGTGGTGTCGCCAAAGATTTGACTAAAACGGCCAGTAAGTCAGCCATCAAAATCACCGCGGGCCAAGCCAGCGGTCAGCTATTCAAATGGGTAGCGTGGTTTACCGGCAGCAAAAACGCCATGAAGGGGGTTGGTTTTTTTATTGGTGGGCTTTTGTTGGATCTGTTGGGTTTTCGCGGTGCGTTGTGGGTGATGGCAGCCCTATTGGCAGTTATCTTTGTGGCCGTGGTGCTGAGTTTGCCGCCGCTGATGGGCAAAAGCAAAGCGTCTAAATCAGCCAAAGAATTATTCGCCAAAAGTCGTGCGATTAATCTGCTGGCGGCGGCGCGCGTGGCGCTGTTCGGTGCGCGCGATGTTTGGTTTGTGGTGGGTGTGCCGGTATTTTTATACGCCTCGGGTTGGACCTTCACCATGGTGGGTGGGTTTTTGGCGACCTGGACAATTGGCTACGGTTTGGTGCAGGCAATGGCGCCTTCGCTGGTGCGTCGTAGCATTGATGGGTTGACGGCAGAAGTGCCCGCAGCAAGGCTTTGGTCATTGCTGCTGGCCTTAGTGCCGGTTGGGCTCGTGCTTGCTGTGTTGTTTAACGCGCCATACCTAGAGTGGGTGGTGGTGGGCGGCTTGGGTGTCTTTGGGGTTGCCTTTGCTGTGAACTCTTCGGTGCACTCTTATCTGATTTTGGCGTATGCAGGCTCTGAAAAGGCCGCCGAAGACGTCGGTTTTTACTATGCGGCGAACGCGTTCGGACGTTTGCTTGGCACCTTGCTCTCGGGGGTGCTGTATCAGTGGGGTGGACTACTGTACGCGCTGATTGGCTCAGCGCTGATGTTGTTGGTGTGCTGGCTGGTTACCCTTTTACTTCCAGCGACGCTCGCAGGCTCAAACTCATGAAGCCCTTTGAGCGGGTTTTAAACCTTCAGTTTTCAGCTTAGTCAGCTTCGATTGGCTCTTCGCTGTGCAACCATTTGGTGCTCGCGGGCGAGAACAATAAGTAGAGCGACGAAAACCCAACGACCAAATAAATATAAAGGTAAGCAGCGGTCCCGACATTCACCTTCATTGCAAGAGGCGAAATACCAAATAATGAAGTGAGAGAAAAAGCGATGCCTAAGCCGGTGGTTATAGCAAAGAACACCCGCGAGACAATGCTTTTTGCCTGCGTGATGGTGTAAATGAGAAATAAATTCATGATCACGGCTGTCGCGACATAAACCGAAGCAGTTGGACCAAAAAGCTTTGTGGTTGTATTTTGATAGGCAAACACAACGACTGAGACCACAATCATCGCGATCGTGACGAGTTCAAAGTTTTTGATAGAGGCTGGTGTTTTCAAGGACGGCTCCGGTATATATTTGTTTACATGCGCACTAAGTTTGACGCAATAATGGCAGATCAAGACGGCTCGGCGCAGTCCACTTGTCTGCGCTAAACCTGACCAATTGTCATGGCTACGAGGGTCTAACGCCACTAGTGCTTTCCCTGATTTGGGTAAACCCTTGAGTTTGATATGAAAGCGTTGCGTTTGCCACCGCGTTTAAAGAGCTAAAGCTAAAACCTCAAGTCAAACGCTTTATTTTTTTCGGCCAGCCATAATCACGATCGCGGCAACCACGTTTAGCGCAGCGGCTAGGCCTAGGGGTAACTGATAACTACCGCTCAGATCGTGTAAGACACCAAAAAACGCGGGGCCCAGAGCCGACATAATTTGTATCAGCATGGCGGCGATACCAAAGACGACGCCAAACGAGACTGCACCGAATTCTCTGCGCACAATCACGGGCGGCAGGGTGGTTGTATTGCCAGCGGTCATGCCGTACGACAGCACGCCAACCACCAACGCCCAAGCCTGATCCGAAAAAATACTGGCGAGGGCTAAGCCAAGCGTGGCCTGTAGTAAGATCCCACACGCGATCAGTCTGACATCGAGTCGATCAGAAAACCGCGCAAGCAATAGACGACCACCAAAAGATAGGGCAGCCGCCGCGGTAACGCAGACAGCCGTGGCCGTTTGACCGATTGCCGGTAATAACAGTGTGACTTGGTGAGTGAGAAAACCAATTTGCACCATCAGTGCTAAACCAAACGCCAACATGAGGGTACGCAGGGCCCGGGTTTGTAAGGCTTCGGTACGCGTCCACACCCGGGCAGGCGATTTTTGCCGGGCGTCTTGCACGTGCTCGCCGTCGGGCTCTAAACCCATGTCTTGCGGGCGGTGACGCAGAATAAAAAAACTGATCGGCCAAACCGTTGTCAATACAATCAAGGCAACCACCAGCATTGCCAGCGAGAAGCCTAGTGAACCAACGAGCGTGAGCAACAGAGGCACGCCGACGATACCGCCAAGGCTTGCGCCTAGCATGGCAGTCGAGGCCGCACGACCCTGATGCTTGTCGAACCAGGGCGCAAGCGAGGCAGTAATTGCTGTGGTTGACAGACAAGACCAACCCAAACCCATGCACGCGAAGGCGGCATAGACATGCCAAAGCTGTGTGACTTGACCCAAGCTGCCCAGCCCCAGCGCCATGACAGTTGCGCCACTTGCCATCACAGGTCGCGGGCCATATTTTGCAATGGCGCTGCCAACAAAGCTTAGTACGCTGGCGTTGACTAAAAAAGACAAGGTAAGCGCCGAAGAGATCACCCCAAGCGACCACTGGTGCTCGCGACTGAGCATGTTCAGATAAACGCTGGGCCCGTACAACGCAAACGACCAAGCCACGCAGGCAACTGCCATGCAGCCAGCGACCATCCACCAACCGTGAAAGATTTTTGTCTTCAAGGTTGGTGGCTTAGGCGTTGAGGCAAAAACACAGTCTGACGTTAGCCCTCAAGCTTGCACGCTTGAAAAGCTGGCAAGGTCTCACAGCGCGCCGAAAGCGCGACCAAGTGCGCAAACTTGCTGGCGTCTGCGATCTGGGGCATGCTTTTGTGCAAAAAGAACCAGCCTACGGCAACGGTAAGGTCGGCGAGGTTTGCCTGCGTGCCACCTTTGAAGGTATTTTTTGCGGCTAGGGCTTCAAGCATCGTCAAGCTCGCGGTGATTTGCTCGGCCAGGCCCTCTAAGACCGGTTGATGCACTTTTTCGGGGGGGCGACGACGGGGCTCGTAAATATATTGAATGGCCTTATCTAAGCCGCTACACATAATCGCGCAGTGCTGCAGGATATGGCGACGCTCGGCACCCGTATTGGGGCATAGCTTTTGAGAGGGGGTCATATCAAGGATTGCATCAAGAATGGCCGCGCTTTCCATCAGGTTTTCGCCGTTGTCTAACATCAGGGCTGGCACGCGGGCAATCGGGTTATAGCCCTTGATCGCAGCGAGATCAGTGGCTGTTGAAAGCCCTTTATGTTCAAAAGGTGTGCCAAGGGTATGCAACACAACACCCACGCGGCGAACAAAGGGGGATGCGTAACGGCCAACTAAAATCATGAAAGTCTCCGGAAATCGTTTTGTAATGTGGTGCCCAAACTCGCGCTTAAAAATTAAGCCGTCTGTTCAAGGCGCGTTGAGTTCGATAAAATGTAGCATTGCTTGGTGCGGGGCGCTTGTTGCTGGGTGCTGGTTCAACAAAGCTTGTCGAGTATCGCTCAAAATTTAGGGTGCACCAAGTGATTGAGGGGGGCGAAGCCAACTATTTCTGGCACGGCTGCCTTTTAACCCGCTAAAACTTCAAACATTGAATTTAAAAGGTTTCGGTATGCGTTCTGTTATTTCCGATTTCAGCCGTGTTGTGTGGCTGTTGATGACGCTAGTTGCAACGCACAATTGCGTTCAGGCCCAAGCGGTAGGCTCCTTGCCCGAAGCATCGGTTGCGCGTGTCGACCTCGGTGATTTTAAGATTGATGCGACCGAGGTCAGTATTGGTCGGTTCGCACAATACGCCAACCGAAAGAATCTGATAACGGCTGCCGAGCGCGAAGGGGGCGGCTTTGAGTATGTGTTGGGCTGGCAACGCAGGGCTGGCTGGACGTGGCGCGCACCCTTTGGCCAGCCAGGTGCTGCGCTTGAGCCGGCAGTTCACTTAAATTGGGCTGAGGCGCAAGCGTTTTGTCTAGACGCCGGAGGTCGCTTACCCACCAAGGCGCAGTGGCAACAGGCCGCCTACACCGAGCGACGCATGAGCCCGCCTGCTCCGTTAGTGAAGGGTAAAACGTACCCTTATCCCACTGGGGATACGCCTGAGGGCGCCAACGTTGAGGGTTCAGCCGATGGATGGCCTAGGCATGCACCGGTGGGCCACACTCGCGCAGGCGTCAACGGCCTGTATGACATGGGCGCAAACGTCTGGGAATGGTTGGCCGACGCCCAAGAGGGTGCGCGGCTCACCGCGGGCGGGTCTTGGTGGTACGGCCCGTCTATGATGAAAGTCGACGGCATGCAATACAAACCCTCCGAGCTGTATGTGGTGTACGTGGGTTTTCGTTGTGTGTATCAATGAAGCGTGAAGGATTTGCTTGCGTATACTTGCTTTGCGCTCCATGTTTTTTTGACCCACTTTTTGCAGGAACTTGCCATGTCGACTCCGATTAATTCTTTGACCTCTGATTTTGCGGTTGCACCGCAACTTGGGCCCGACGATATGGCTGCGGTTGCTGCGGCCGGTTTTAAAAGTGTGATTATTAATCGGCCAGATTTTGAAGACGGTCCGAATCAGCCGACTGCTGCGGCAGTGTCTGAGGCGGCGCGCGCTGCGGGTTTGCGTGTGGCGTATCAGCCTGTTGTCAGTGGTTATATGACGTCTGACGATGTGACACATTTTGCTGAATTACTGCAAACTTTACCGGCGCCGGTGCTCGCTTACTGTCGCTCGGGCACGCGCTGTACGGTGCTGTATCGGGCTGCCACTGCTCAGTCTTGACCCGTTTTTGCGCTAGAACGGGCGTGTCCAAAATTTGATGTGTGACAAATGCTGCTTAATTCTTACTGGAGTAAAGCAGGTGAAAGGGCTAGGATAGGTGTTCGAACTTTTGTGACGGAGCGTGCATCATGTTTAAGAAAATTCTGGTTCCTACCGATGGCTCAGCCTTGTCAGCGCAATCGGCCAATGCAGGCATTTTGTTTGCGCGCTCAACAGGCGCTGAGGTTGTCGCGCTTTATGTGACGCAGCCCTTTGCTGCAACGATGGGCTTTGACGGGATGTCTGCTGCGTACGCCATCTCTGATACCGACTACGAAAAAGCGAATGCAGCACTGGCTCAAAAGCACCTAAAGGCAGTGGCCGACCAGGCCGAAACTGCCGGCGTCAAAGTCAGTACCCATGCGGTGTCAAATTTTAATATTGCTGACGGCATTGTGCAGGCGGGCATTGATTATCACTGCGACATCATTTTTATGAGTAGCCATGGGCGCAGCGGCTTTTCGCGCTTATTGCTTGGCAGCGTCACCACAAAAGTACTGGCGTTGACCCATAGCCCCGTGCTGGTGTACAGAGTAAAAGACGAAGTCAAAAAATAGTCTGCACGCTTTGCATATACCCCTAAGCTCAACAGGGTAAATAGGGATTTTCACAACAGTTTCTGGCGGGTCGCTTGCTTAGTAGCTTATGATAAGCAACACGCTGGGATCAGTTGCGGTGGCCATCGCTGCCCGTGATGCCCTAGGAGAGCGCACATGACGATCAAAGTCGGCGATCGGGTACCCGATGCCACACTCACAGAATTTATCGAAACCGAAACCGCTGGTTGCACTTTGGGCCCTAACGCCTTCCAAGTGGCAGACCTGGTCAAAGGCAAAAAGATTTTGATGTTTGCCTTGCCTGGCGCGTTTACGCCAACTTGTTCAGCTAAGCATGTACCTAGTTACGTTGAACACATCGACGCGATCAAAGCCAAAGGCGTTGACGAAGTGTGGTGCGTAGCTGTTAACGACGCGTTCGTAATGGGCGCTTGGGGCCGTGAGCAAAAAGCTGCCGGTAAAGTTCGCATGTTGGCTGATGGCTCAGCAGCTTGGACGAAAGCTTTAGGGCTTGAGTTGGACTTGACTGCCCGCGGCATGGGTGTGCGTTCAAATCGTTACGCTGCTTACATTGTTGACGGCGTGGTGAAGGTTCTTCATAACGAAGGCCCAGGTAAGTTTGAAGTCAGTGATGCAGGTTCGATGTTGAAAGCAATCTAAGTCTCACGATCGCTGCGCAATGCGCAGCGTGGGTGTTGGTTTTAATGATATCCCGTTGCGGGGCTGCGTCAGCAGCTTGTAGCGGGATATTTTAATTGCAGTAGCAAAGCGGCGGGCTTGTCTATATTGGCCCTGATGATTGCCGCGGCAAGAGCAGGGATTGTCATTGGTTACCGTTAAAGCTTGTGAGCAAGTGTTGGAGCCAAGGCATAGCTGGTGCTGCGCCCGCCAGCATTAGTTTTGTGCAGAACGCCCAGAGAGACAAGTTCTGCGATGTCGCGCAACGCGGTGTCTGGTGAGCATTTAGCGATGGCGGCCCATTTGCTTGTGGTCAGTTTGCCTTCGAAACCATCCAGCAGACGATTGAGTAATTTTATTTGCCGCGCGTTCAGTGGCTTACTAGCCCAGCGCTGCCAAAAGGTCGCTTTGTTGAATACCTGATCTAAAGTTGTATGCGCTGCAGTGATCGCCTGAAAGAGCGTGTCTAGAAACCACGCTAGCCACTCGGTTACGTCGAGCGATTGCTTTTGTGTGCGTTCTAAGATCTGGTAATACGCTTTACGTTCTTTTTGGATTTGCGCCGACAGGCTATAAAAACGCTGCGGGCTGCCATCTGCGCGGGCCAGTAGCAAATCACCTAAGGCACGTGCGATGCGACCGTTTCCGTCGTCAAAAGGATGCACAGTCACAAACCACAGGTGGGCCAGCCCCGCTTTGAGCAACGAGGGTTCGTGAGATGACTTGTTTAGCCAAGTCAAAAAGGCCTCGAGTTCGGCGTTGAGTCGGTTAGCCGGCGGGGCTTCAAAATGAATCTTTTGGCGGCCAATTGGGCCAGAGACCACCTGCATCGGGCCATTTTGATCGTCGCGCCACTGGCCGACATTTATTTTTGCTAGGTCCGAGTGGCCGGTTGGAAAAAGTGCTGCGTGCCAACTGAACAGGCGGGTTTCCGTCACTGGTAGGTGCGCCTTGCCTGTTGCGTCAAGTACTAAGTCCACAATGCCGTCAACGTGGCGGTCTGCTGGTAACAAGGCGCCAATGTCGATGCCGAGGTAGCGGGCGATTGATGAGCGCACGGAGTCAGCGTTAAGGTGCTCGCCTTCAATTTCACTGGTTTTTAGGACATCGTCAGTGAGCACTAACAGACTAGCTTGCTCCCGCAAACCAATACCCACGCCGCTGAGTCGCCCCAAAAGCCGACCTTGGGCCTGGCTCACGTCAGACAACCGCTGGGCCAGCACGGTGAGGTCGTAGCGCCAGTTGGGCCAGTCGGGGGCTTGCCAGATATATGTGTAATCTCCGCTATTCATGCGGAGATTATGAGCGCTATTCGCCGCATGTGCAAGTTATTTGGTGCAGATTATGCGGTGAATAGTGTGCCGAGTCACTAACGATTGGCACTATGAGTGTCAGCAGGGGAAATAAGTTTCAGTACCTGCTCGCGGCTCAACTAGGGATATATCGGGCGACATACAACACGCCTGTCATTGCCATGCTAATGACGGCAGTTACCCACGTAATCATTAGCCAGGTATTTGAGCGAATGTCTCGATGAAGGTTGATCTCAAGATTTTTGAGATCTTCTTTTGTTGCAAGAGTAGGAAGGATCGTGTCAAAGCGAGTTTCTAGCGTAGTCATTCTTGATTCCATGGTGCGGCCTAAAAAGTCGAAAGCGGCTCGTATCTTATACGGGGCGCTGTCGTTTTAGGGACGGTAATGGATAAGTTGGTCCATGCGCAACAGTCTCGTTACACTCGGTTACAAGAATGCGTAGGCGCGTTTCAAGGCCGCCATATCGGCTGCAACTTGCCTCTGCATGGGGATGAGTTCGAAAGTGAGTGAGTGGTTTTGAATATCTAAAAATAAAAAAGCGCCCGAGGGCGCTTGATTTACTTGACTACATGGCGGAGCGGACGGGACTCGAACCCGCGACCCCCGGCGTGACAGGCCGGTATTCTAACCAACTGAACTACCGCTCCGCAGCGATAAACTAATGAAAAACTGGCGTCCCCAAGGGGATTCGAACCCCTGTACTCACCGTGAAAGGGTGATGTCCTAGGCCTCTAGACGATGGGGACTAGATTTACTACGTTCTTCGCGTTGACTGGTGGAGGTAAGCGGGATCGAACCGCTGACCTCTTGCATGCCATGCAAGCGCTCTCCCAGCTGAGCTATACCCCCAAAAAACTAAAGCCAGAACATTTAACAGCCGGTAAAACCAGCTATTTAACTGATCTGACTTCGTTCTTGGCACTGAGAAAAAAGCGCACAGTGTGTCTACAGCGAAGAAGCGAGATTATGCCTAAGTTTTGGCTCTTATGCAAGTCGGGTTACCGACTGTGACCTAGCGGTAAAGTCCCTATATCGAGCGATCGGCAGTCAATTGGCACTGAACGCTGTGGCGCTCAGTCGCCGACCTCAGCGCGAAACGGCGAATTGAGTCCTTGCATATACCGCTCGATGCCCGTGCGCTCTTGTTCTAAGAAGCGTTCGACGGCGTTAGCGAAGGAAGGATGCGCCAACCAGTGGACCGATTGGGTCTGCACGGGTTCAAACCCGCGGGCGAGTTTGTGTTCGCCCTGTGCGCCACCCTCGATGACCGCGATATCGTTTTTGAGCGCCCAGTCAAGCGGGGTGTAGTAAGCCAACTCAAAGTGCAAGTAGTCAATGTGCTTGAGCGCGCCCCAGTAGCGTCCGTACAACCTGCGTTGGCCGTTGGTGGTGTCAAGCCATAGTAGCGAGGCGGCGATCGCTTGCTCGTCTTGATAGGCCAGTGCGATCACACAGTGCTCAGAAAGCGTTGCGCCCACCGCCTCAAAGAAAGCGGGGGTCAGGTAGGGTGGGTTGCCGCGCTGGTGATAGGTGTTGGCGTAGCAGCGATAAAAAATATTCCAATGCTCAGGGGTGAGGTCAGCGCCCATAAAAACCTGTGTCGTGACGCCCGCGTCTTTCACCTTGCGCCGCTCGGCGCGGATTTTTTTTCGTTTCGGTTGGGTGAGCGATGCGAGAAAGGTTTCAAAGTCTGCCCATCCGCGGTTAAACCAGTGAAACTGTGTGTGCTTGCGTGGCATGCAGCCCGCAGCACACAGGGCGGCCGTATCAGCCTCGTTGGTGTAAAGCACATGCAACGATGACAACTTGCTTTCTTTAGCCCATTGCAGCAAGGCTTGAGCGGCTGCTGGGCGATGCGCATCACTGGTGAGCAGGCGCGGGCCTGGCACTGGGGTAAAGGGCACTGCCGCCAGCCATTTTGGGTAGTACTGCAGGCCGTGGCGCTGATACGCGTCTGCCCAGGCCCAGTCAAACACGAACTCACCGTATGAATGCCCTTTTGCATACAAGGGGACAGCTGCCACAAGTGTGGCTGTTGCGGGGTCAACGGTGGTGGCACCGTGGGTATCCCACAGCAGCAAGTGTTGCGGGTTCCAGCCGGTGTCGGTCGCGACGCTGCCAGACGATTCGAACGCTTTTAAAAATGCATGTTGACACAAGACGGACCCACCACTTTGGGTGACCAAGGCATTCCATGTAGATGCTTCGATCTCATCGATCCGGTCAATGATCTGCAGGTGTAGCGGCCGTGGTGACGTCATTGTGTTGGATGCTTGTGGCGACGATAAAAGCCAATGAGCAAAACAAATCCCGCCAATAACAAAACAGGTAGGTTACCCACTGAACTGTAAGGCGTGAGCCCACGTTGGCCTTGCACACTAATATCCAACACGGCTGCGCGATGGGGCGGCAAGCTTGCGAGGGTGCGGCCTTGTGGGTCGATGACTCCCGTCATCCCCGTATTGGTGGCGCGCAGCATTGGGCGTGAGGTTTCGAGCGCGCGCATACGCGCCATCTGCCAGTGTTGCCTTAATGCCCACGACTCTCCAAACCAGCCTAAGTTGCTGAAGTTAGCCAAGATCGTGGCTCCTTGTTGTGGTGCGGCGAGGTTGCCTACGTCGAGCGCCGGTAAAAGCTCTTCGCCAAACACGTCTTCGTAACAAATGTTGGGTGCGATGTGTTGATCGCCCACGGCAAACGGGAGTTGCTGTGCCGACCCTCGGTTGAAATCGCCCATCGGGATGGCTAACAGATCGACGAACCAACGAAACCCCCAGGGCACAAATTCGCCGAACGGGACAAGGTGCTGCTTGTCGTATCGCAGCGCGGTGTGACCACTTGTCAGGGCCTCAAGTGGCGTCATGTGATTGATGCCAATGACGCTGTTGGTGTAAGTGCCCGTTGCGCGATCAAAGAGTGCTGCGCCCATCATGAGGGTGCTCTGTTGTTCGGTGGCTAAAGCACGCCAGGCGTTCCAGACGCTTGGGTGTAGTTGGTGTTGAAAAACTGCTAAAGCGGTTTCGGGTAACAGGACGAGCTCAGGCGAGGGTGCGTTTGGCGTTGAGACCGAGGCTGCAAGTCTGAGGTGTGTCTCAAGCGTATGTTGAATATGGCTAGGCGTAAATTTGATGTCTTGTGCGATATTGCCCTGCACCAGTCGCACCACTAATGGTCGCCCGTTGTCGGTCGTCCAAGTGTGCTGTGTGAGGCCCCAGCCCGCGCCTGCAAGGCACAAGGCGACGAGCGCTGCCAGTGCCTGCCTAGGTTGGTGAGTGGGCGTGCTTTGCGCCGCGCAAAGTAGGGCTGCAAGAGCGGCTGCGGCAAACGTGGAAAAAAAAGTCACTCCGTAAATGCCTAAAACGGGAGCCCAACCAGCAAACCAACTATCGATGTGGGCATAACCGCTCGTTAGCCAGCTAAAACCCGTAAACAAAGTGCCACGCAACCACTCTGCAAGGGTCCAGATGGCCGCCCAGATCGTAGCGGCCCATAAAAATTCGATTGAGGGTTGTGCGCCAAG
Source organism: Bordetella parapertussis (assembly GCA_945872285.1). Lineage (GTDB taxonomy): Bacteria > Pseudomonadota > Gammaproteobacteria > Burkholderiales > Burkholderiaceae_B > Zwartia > Zwartia parapertussis_D. The sequence goes on from CAMBZR010000041.1 coordinate 14,951, forward strand.
ACCCAGCGACCGAGCGCTAAGTGTGTGCGCCACTGCGCAGGCAAGCGCAGCATAGAGCGCTAAAACAGCACTCAGTGCAACCAAGGCGATCAGGGCCAAAGGAAGCGGCATCAGTCCGTAGGTGTGCATGCTAATTGTGAGCCAATACAGCCCCACAACAAAATGCGCTAGCGCAAACAGCCAGGCGCGACGCGCTGCGATGAATGCCGTTGGTGCTCGCCAAGCGCAATGCACCAGCCAAGCCATCGTCATGAGTTCAAGCGGGCTCAAGGCCCACGCGGGAATTGGGTTTGGTGCAAAACTTAACGCATGCAGTCCACCACCCAGCAACAGGCTAAGTGCTAAGCGCCATTTTAGCCACCAGCCCGCCACGTTTTATTTAGCCTTTCGGTTGAGCGAGGCGTCAATCAGAATACGTCGCTTCACACGCAGCCAAAGTGCGCGTCGTGAATCGGCACGCATCACCTCGATACGTAGGTCATTGTGCAGGCAAAAATCGCCACGGTGGGGGATTCGTCCGATGACGTGGGCCAACCACCCCCCCACGGTATCGTAGTCGCCCTCTGGAATGTTGGTTGCCAACGTCTGATTGAAATCCGCGATTTCAGTAGTGGCCAAGACTCGCCACGCAAGGGCGCCATCCGAAAAAATTGTCTGTTCGCCCGCGACATCGTACTCGTCTTCGATTTCTCCGACGATTTGCTCAAGTACATCTTCAAGGGTGACAAGGCCCGTGATGCCGCCGTGCTCGTCGATCACGATTGCCAGATGATTACGTTTGCTGCGAAATTCTTGTAGCAATACGTTCAGTCGTTTAGTCTCTGGGATAAAAACGGCGGGGCGCACCAGATCGCGCAACGTGAGCGTTGGGTCAAGCATGTGCCGCAACAGGTCTTTGGTCATCACGACGCCCAGAATATTGTCGCGTGATTCTTCGTAAACCGGAAATCTGGAGTGCGCGGTTTCGATGATATCGGGTAGTAACTCGGCAATCGACGCGCCGACCTCTAACAAATCCATTCGTGCGCGCGGCACCATAATATCCATCACGGTTTGTTCAGAAACCGCGAGGGCGCCCTTAAGCATCGAGTACGAATTCACATCGATCAGATTGCGGGTGCGTGCGGCCTCGAGTACGGCCATAATGCCCTCGCGATCTTCAGGCTCGCGCCTGACAAGCGACAGCAGACGATCAAGGAGTCGGGGACGTGAGATTTTGGCTGGGGGGGTTAACGGCTCAGCTGCAGGATAGGGATCTGACATCGTCCAAAGACAGAGTGAAGGGAGGTCTAGGATAACCTGAAAGCGCTGTCATACACGCACCATTTTGGCGCGACTTAACAGCTTAAGGAAGAAGATAGGGATCATGAAACCCTATTTGCGCCAAAATCTTTGTTTCTAAGGCTTCCATATGCTTGGCTTCGCGGGCTTTGAGGTGATCGTAGCCTAGCGCGTGCAAGGTGCCATGAAGCGTCAGATGAGCAGCGTGTGCTAAAAATTTTTTGTGTTGTTCTTTTGCTTCTCGTTTTAAGACGGGCACGCAAATTACGATATCTCCACTGAGATAACCGTCAACCTGTTCGCCATAAATAAACGTTAATACGTTGGTGGCGTAAGCTTTTTTTCGGTAGGCCTGGTTCAGGCTTTGCGCTTCGGGCAAGCCTACCAAGCGAATACTTAAGTGAGCACCACGAAAGGACTGTTGTTGATCTTCGTGCGCAGCGTAAAGCGCGCGTTGCACCCAAGCGCGCAGGCGCCAGCGCGGCAGGCGCGACTCTGCCTGAGCGTATTGCACCGCTAAAGAGAGTTCAGGCTTTTGTTTGCTCGTCTTGTTCATAGGCGTCAACAATTCGGGCAACCAAAGGATGCCTGACGACATCGCGACTAGTGAAGTGTGTGACGGCAATACCTTTGACGTCTTTTAGCACTTTGACCGCGTGGGCAAGCCCGCTTTTATGACCCTTTGGCAGATCAACCTGAGAGGGGTCGCCGGTAATGACAGCCTTACTACCAAACCCAATACGCGTCAGAAACATTTTCATTTGCTCGGGCGTGGTGTTTTGGGCTTCGTCCAAAATCACAAAGGCGTGGTTGAGTGTGCGACCGCGCATATAGGCCAAGGGTGCGATTTCGATTGTTTGTTTTTCAAACAGGCGTTGCACACGCTCAGCACCCATCAGGTCATACAGAGCGTCGTAAAGCGGACGCAGATAAGGATCAACTTTTTGCGCCAAATCGCCAGGCAAAAAGCCTAAGCGCTCGCCCGCTTCAACCGCCGGACGCGTGAGGATCAGGCGCTGAACGGTTTCGCGCTCAAGGGCGTCGACCGCGCACGCGACGGCGAGCCAGGTTTTGCCGGTGCCCGCAGGGCCCACACCAAAGGTAATGTCGTGCTTCAGGATGTTGTTGAGATAATCGCGTTGACGGGGGGTGCGTGGCCGTAAATCACTGCGGCGAGTGCGCAAGGCAATGGCGCCGCTTTGGTCGTCAAACGGTGGAAATTCGCTTGGATCAAATACTTGCTTGGCCGTACTTGGCGAGCGACCCACACCAATTTCAACGAGGCCTAATTGGATATCATCAACCAAGATTGGATGCTTGGCGGCGCGTTGGTGTAGCGCAAACAGCATCGTGCTCGCTGCCTCGGCCTGCGACCCGTACATGGTAATTTTGTTGGCCTGGCGTTTTAACTCAAGGTCTAAGCCGTCAGCAAGCTGACGCAAGTTTTCGTCAAGCGGACCACACAAATTTGAAAGCTGTTGGTTGCTGCCCTCGAGGTTGAGCTTGACGGGATGCGGTCGCGCGCGCGAAGAGGTCTTGACCGTAGCGCGTGTCATGCCAAAGCACCATCGCTTGAGTGCTCGAGCGTCACCACGCGCCCTCTGAACGTGTTGGTCATGGCGTCAGTAATCAGCACATCAATCATTTGCCCAATCAGGCGCGGGTGCCCAGCAAAATTCACGATGCGATTATTTTCAGTGCGAGCGCTGAGCTCGGTGGCATCACGGGCTGAAGTGCCTTCAACCAACACGCGCTGGGTTGAGCCGACCATGCTGCGGGCAATCGCATTTGCCTGCTCGTTAATCTTAGCTTGTAGGCGTTGCAGACGTTGTAACTTGATTGTTTGAGGTGTCTCGTCGACCAAATCAGACGCGGGCGTCCCCGGGCGGCGCGAGTAGACAAACGAAAACGAAGTGTCAAAGCCGACTTCGTCGATCAGCTTCATGGTTTTTTCGAAGTCTTCTTCGGTTTCGCCCGGAAACCCAACAATGAAGTCAGACGATAGGGTGAGACCGGGGCGCGCAGCGCGTAATTTTCGTACTACCGACTTGAACTCAATTGCCGTGTAGCCACGCTTCATGGCTGCCAACACGCGATCGCTGCCTGCTTGAACCGGCAGGTGCAAAAACGATACCAGCTTTGGCAGCCGCGCATAGACTTCGGTCATGCGAGTGGTCATCTCTTTGGGGTGCGAGGTGGTGTAGCGGATACGCTCAATGCCTGGGATCTCGTGCACGTATTCAAGCAGGGTCGCAAAGTCGGCAATCTCTGCTGAGTGCGTGTGATCCAAACCATCAAGCGTTTTATTGCCGCCGGCACTTCCGGTGTGCCCGCCCATTTTGCCGCGATAGGCGTTGACGTTTTGCCCAAGCAAAGTTACTTCTTTGACGCCTTGGTCGGCAAGATCGGCGACCTCGGTTAAGACGTCTTCAAAGGGGCGCGAGATCTCTTCTCCGCGTGTATAGGGCACCACACAGAAGCTGCAATACTTGCTGCAGCCTTCCATGATCGAGACAAAGGCTGAGGCGCCTTCGATCCGTGGGGGCGGCATGGCGTCAAATTTTTCGATTTCAGGAAAGCTGATATCGACTTGCGAACGCCCTTCGGTTTTGCGTCGCGCAATGAGCTCGGGCAGGCGGTGCAAGGTTTGCGGGCCAAACACGATATCGACGTAAGGTGCGCGGTCAACAATCGCTGAGCCCTCTTGGCTGGCGACACAGCCGCCTACGCCAATCACGAGGTTTGGATTTAGCGCTTTGAGGTGCTTGATACGGCCAAGATCTGAAAAGACTTTTTCTTGAGCTTTTTCGCGAACCGAACAGGTGTTAAACAAAATGATGTCGGCCTCATCGGCGCTTTTGGTGAGCACTGCGCCATGCTCTTGTCCGAGAACATCAAGCATCTTGGCAGAGTCGTACTCATTCATCTGGCAACCAAAGGTGCGGATGAAGACTTTTTTTGGTTGTGCGTCGGTGTCAGGCACCGCAGGTGTGTCGAGTTTTTGCATGAGGGCGCCGGTGCGGGTGTTGATCCCGTGGGCTAAGAAGATAAAACGCTAGTGTAACGCCGATGTGCTGCAGAATAACCTCAGGCCGCCCTAAACTCGCGACGGGCAAAAGAATCGTCTCGGATCTACTCTTCGTAGATTTCGTCAGCCTGCTCGGCTTTTTTGACCGGTTTAATCAGGTCTTCGCGTTTGACGCCAAGCCACATCGCGATGGCAGCTGCCACGAACACTGATGAATAAATACCAAACCAGATACCGATCGTCAGTGCGAGGGCAAAGTAGTGCAGGGTCGGGCCACCAAACAGCAGCATGGCCATCACCATCATTTGCGTACTGCCGTGGGTAATGATGGTGCGTGAAATAGTCTGCGTAATCGCGCCGTTGATGACGTCGGCCACCGACATCGTGCGTTCTTTGCGAAAGTTTTCACGGATTCGATCCATGATCACCACCGACTCGTTGACCGAGTAACCCAGCACTGCCAATACGCCTGCCAGCACCGAGAGCGAAAACTCCCAGCCAAAAAAGGCGAAAAATCCCAAAATAATGACAACGTCGTGCAGGTTTGCCAGCACACCTGCAATGGCGAACTTCCATTCAAAGCGGATAGCCAGATACAGGACAATGCCAATGATCACAAATAGCAACGCGAGTAAGCCATTTTCGACAAGTTCACGTCCTACCTGAGGGCCGACGAACTCAACGCGGCGCAAGTCAGCGGTCGCATCTGCGGCCTTGAGCGCCTTCATGACCGTTTCGCTTTGTGTCGCCGAGCTTTGCCCTGGGGTAAGGGGTAAACGGATCATTAGATCGCGCGAGGTACCAAAATTTTGTACCTGAAAATCGGTATAGCCTAAGCCAGTGACGACCGTACGCACTTGCTCGATCGGCGCAGCCTGGGTGTAATTGACTTCCATCACGGTGCCGCCGGTGAATTCAATCGACAAATGAAAGCCGCGCGTCAAGATAAAGAACACCGCAAGAATGAACGTGATAAAGCTAATCGCATTCAAGACCAACGCGTGGCGCATGAAAGGGATGGTGCGATCGATTCTGAAAAATTCCATGATCTTTTAGGTACTAAGCAGTTGCCAGTAGCGCGGTTGCGCCTCCGAGCGTGAAGTTCAGTGTTGCATTCAGTCTTTGGGTTTCCAGATGGTGCCGATCGAAATCGCTTGTAGTTTCTTTTGGCGTCCGTACCAAAGATTTGCTAAGGCGCGCACACCCACCACCGAGGTAAACATCGAAGTCAAAATTCCCAGGCAATGCACCACAGCAAAACCGCGCACGGGACCAGAGCCAAACACCAAGAGGGCAACACCCACGATCAGCGTGGTGAGGTTTGAGTCAAGAATTGTCCCCCAGGCACGGTCAAAGCCCAAGCTGATCGCTTGTTGCGGGGCTTCACCATTGCGTAGCTCTTCGCGGATGCGCTCATTGATCAGCACGTTTGCATCAATCGCCATCCCAAGTGTTAGGGCGATCGCAGCGATACCTGGCAGGGTGAGTGTGGCCTGCAGCATAGATAGAATTGCTAGCAGCATCAAGACGTTCAGCGCAAGGCCAACCGTTGAAAAGATTCCAAACAGGTGGTAGTAAAGCAGCATAAAAACTGCGATCGCAAGAAAACCATAGAGCGTTGAATTAAAGCCCTTAGAGATGTTTTCGGCACCCAGGCTCGGGCCGATCGTGCGCTCTTCGATGATTTCCATTGGGGCGGCTAGCGAGCCTGCGCGCAGTAGCAGGGCAGTGTCAGCAGCTTCTTCGGCTGACATGCTGCCAGAGATTTGTACCTGACCGCCAGGGATTTCACCGCGAATGACCGGGGCGGTGACGACTTCGCCGCGACCTTTTTCAAACAATAAAATCGCCATGCGTTTGCCGATGTTATCGCGCGTCACATCGCGAAAAATACGTGCGCCCTTTGAGTCGAGCGTGAGATGCACGGCAGCTTGCTGCGATTGATTGTCGCGTCCGGCTTGAGCGTCTTGCAGGTTTTCACCCGTCAAAATCACTTGGCGACGCAATAACAGGGGCCGACCATCGCGATCTTGATAACGCTCAAGGCCGAAGGGCACTGTGCCCGCAGCTAAGGCGCTTTGAGCGGCCTGCGAATCGTCGACCATACGAATTTCGAGCGTTGCAGTGCGTCCCAAAATAGCTTTGGCCTTGGCAACGTCTTGCACGCCTGGCAACTGCACCACGATACGATCGGTGCCTTGTTGCTGAATCACCGGTTCTGCGACGCCTAGCTCATTGATACGGTTGTGCAGGGTAGTGATATTTTGCTTGAGCGCGTTGGCCTGGACTGCGGTCATCGCGGCCTGGCTAAGGGTGGCCACGATTTGCAGACGGGTGCCGTCTGTGCGTTCAAGCATCTGGAGGTCGGGGTTGCGAGTACGCAGGCTGTTAATCGCGCGGTCACGGCTGGCGGCACTTGAAAACGACAGCACGACAGACATCGCGCTGCGCTCGACGCCGGTGTTTTCAATTTTTTGATCACGCAATGCCGCGCGCAGGTCGGTAACAAGCGAGTCGTAGCGCGCAGTGAGCGCGCCTTGCATATCGACTTGCAACAAAAAGTGTACGCCACCACGCAAGTCAAGCCCCAGATACATCGGGTGTGCGCCGATCGCGCTGAGCCAACTCGGTGAGGCCGGCAGCAGATTTAATGCCACGGTGTAAGTGGGGTCGGCGGCGTTTGGATTGAGTGTTTTTTCAATGGTGTCGCGCGCTAGAATTTGTTGGTCTGTATTGGCGAAACGTACACGAACCGTGCCCACTGGGCCGTTTTGTTCAAAAGTCGCGCCCGTGCTGGCAAGGCCAGCTTTTTTCAAGATGTCTTGGGCGCGATCCAACATGCCCGCATCAAGCTTGACCGTAGACTTCGCGCTTGAAATCTGTACCGCGGGGGACTCGCCGTAAAGATTGGGCAGGGTATAGAGCAGGCCGATCACAATCGCGACCAGCACCGTCAGGTATTTCCAAATAGGGTAGCGGTTCATGGCCGACAGGAATTAATAAGAGTTTAGCCCCGACGCAACATGCGACGGGGTCTTCAACCAAGGCCTTATAGCGCTTTGATCGTACCTTTTGGTAATACTGTTGCCACTGAGGCTTTTTGCATCACGACTTCGATGGGCGTTGTGCCGTGCTCAGAGATTTCAACGGTGACATAGCTGTCACTCACTTTACTGACTTTGCCAAGCACGCCACCGGCGCAAATCACTTCGTCGCCTTTTGCCAGCGCAGCCAATAGCGCTTTGTGTTCTTTTTGGCGTTTCATTTGCGGACGAATCATCAAAAAGTAAAGCACGACAAACATCAAAACAATGGGAGCCATGCCCATTAACGAACTAGCAGTATCAGCGGCTTGGGCCAGCACAATGCTGGAAATTGCTTGAGCAGACATTAAGGTCTCCTTTGGGTAAATGTGAAACGCTGGCTATTGTACCGACTTGGTGGCGCGATCTCTTGCAAACTGGGCTTGCCAAGCCTGAAAGCTGCCATTCTCTATGGCTTCGCGCATTTCGGCCATGATTGTCAGATAAAAATGAAGGTTATGGACAGTATTTAGACGAGAGCCGGTAATTTCGTTCGATTTTTGCAGGTGATGCAGATAAGACAGCGAAAAATTCTTGCACGTGTGGCAACTGCAACTGGGATCCAGGGGCAAGATGTTGTCGCGATATTGGGCATTGCGGATCTTGACATCGCCAAAACGGGTGAACAGCCAGCCATTGCGGGCGTTGCGGGTAGGCATCACGCAGTCAAACATATCGATGCCTTGAGCAACCCCTTGCACCAAGTCTTCGGGGGTGCCGACCCCCATCAAATAGCGCGGGGCGTTAGCCGGCAGGCGCGGTGCCACATGGGCAAGAATTCGCATCATGTCTTCTTTGGGTTCACCGACGGATAGCCCTCCAATCGCGTAGCCATGAAAGCCAATGTCTTCTAAACCCGCCAGTGATTCGTCGCGCAAGGTTTCGAACATTCCACCTTGAACGATCCCAAACAACGCGTTGGGGTTACTGAGCGCATCGAAGCTTTCACGTGACCGTCTGGCCCAGCGCAGCGACATGCGCATCGACACGGCGGCCTCTTCGGGTGTGGCGGGACGGTCGTTGATCATATAGGGGGTGCACTCATCAAACACCATCGCGATGTCGGAATTCAGTTCGGTCTGAATGCGCATCGATTCTTCGGGGGTCAAGAACAACCGCGCCCCATCGATCGGTGAGGCAAACTTGACGCCTTCTTCGCTAATTTTGCGCATGCCTTGCAAGCTGAAGACTTGAAAGCCACCAGAGTCCGTTAATAATGGCTTATGCCACTGCATGAAACCATGCAAGCCACCATGTTTAGCGATCACTTCAGTGCCAGGGCGCAGCCACAGGTGAAAGGTATTGCCCAGAACGATTTGCGAGCCCACCTCGACAAGTTCGTGCGGCATCATGGCCTTGACGGTGCCGTAGGTGCCCACGGGCATAAAGATAGGGGTCTCGACCACACCGTGATTGAGCGTCATGCGCCCGCGTCGTGCCAAGCCGTCGGTGGCGAGTAACTCGAAGCGCAGGCCTGTTGCAGGTTGATGGGGTTGCTCGTCGGTCTGGGTCATGTACGGGGTCGTCATAAGTTGGGATTGCGTTCAAGAAACATGGCGTCGCCGTAGCTGAAGAAGCGGTAGCGCTGCTCGATCGCGTGTTGATAGGCGCGGCGCATCTGATCCAGGCCGATAAAGGCCGATACCAGCATGAGCAAGGTCGATTGTGGCAGATGAAAATTTGTAATCATCGCATCGACGACTTGGTAGTCAAAGCCAGGGGTAATAAAGAGGTGAGTGTCACCGGTTTGAGCGGTTGCTGCGACACCGTGTTTTGTAGGTGCCTGCGCAAAAATATTTTTAGCTAGGTACTTGGCGGCAAGGTGTGGGTTGTCTCTCGCTGCGGCTTCAAGCGAACGTACACTGGTCGTCCCGACTGCGATCACGCGGCCTCCGAGGGCGCGGGCACGCGCAATCGCCTCAAAGGTCTCAGGCGGCACGGTATACCGCTCGGCGTGCATCACGTGCTCGGCCAAGGTGTTGACACGCACTGGCTGAAAGGTACCGGCACCCACGTGCAGTGTCACAAAGGCACGCTGGATGCCCGCGGCGTCGAGTTGCTCAAATAAGGCTTGATCAAAATGCAGCCCCGCGGTGGGCGCAGCAACGGCTCCAGGCACGCGAGCGTAGATGGTCTGGTAGCGCTGGTCATCGGCGTCATCAGGTTGATGCGTGATGTAAGGGGGCAGGGGTGTGGCGCCGAATTGCTCGAGCAACTCGAGTATGGGTCGTTCAAACGCTAAGATGAATAAATCGTTTTCACGACCAAGCACGCGTGCGTTGAACGCCTCGGCGAGGCGAAGCAGACTACCCGCCGTAGGTGATTTGCTCGAGCGAATATGCGCCAAGGCCGTGTCAAGGCCGGTGACCCGTTCGATCAGTGCTTCAACCTTCCCGCCTGTGGTCTTTTGACCAAATAAGCGGGCTTTAATCACTCGCGTGTCGTTGAACACCAATAAATCGTTGGGGCGCAACAGGCTTAGCAGCTCGGTGAATTGTCGGTCGCGCCGTTGGCCGCCATGGTCGACATGTAGCAAACGACTGGCCGTCCGAGTGGCCGCGGGGGTTTGCGCGATCAGCTCGGGCGGTAGGGCGTAATCAAAGTCAGCAACGGTTAAAGAGGGGGTCACGTCTATCAGACTCTGTAGCGGTTTGAGGTGGCTTGCGCGGACTTCGCAAAACAAGCTAAGAAAGATCGGGCATTTTAAGCCCCGTGGGGGACTTTTTTTGTATGCTGTGGGTTCACACGAACAAACAGGCGGCGGGAATGACAGGTTTGCAGGCACAGACAGGCTCTTTATTGACACCGATTTGGACGCGAGCGACCACTCTTTGCTTGAAACAAATGCTCTTCGGCGTAGCGCTTGGGTTGAGTGTGATGTTTGGGTCGACCAGTGCCTGTGCGCAGGCTGGCTTGCCGCCTGAACTTGCTCGTGCCTGGGCGCAAACCAAACTGCCTGAATCCTCGCTATCAGTGCTCGTGCAAGAAATCGGCGGCCCTCAGCTATTTGCCGTGTCGCCCGAGGTGCCGCGCAACCCAGCTTCGGTGATGAAACTGGTTACCACCTATGCGGCCCTATCGCGGTTGGGGCCAGCCTACACTTGGAACACGGATTTATTGATTGGGGCCGACGCCAAAGCTTCAGACCAAGGTGTGTTGAGTGGCCCGCTGTACCTTCGCGCGGGTGGTGATCCCATCTTTTTATTGCAGGATCTTTGGCGCTTGCTGCGTGATCTGCGGTTGCGCGGCGTGCGCGAAATCCCTGAAATCGTGATCGACCGTTCAATTTTTGGTGAGGTCACGATTGATCCCAGTACGTTTGATGGTTCTGCCTATAGCCCTTATAACGCGAGTCCTGATGCGTTTATGGTGGGCTTTGGTGCTTTGCGGTTAGTCTTTTCGCCGGATCCGGGCACGCGCAGTTGGAAGTCGTTTGTGGATCCACCCATGGCAGGTGTACAGATTGACGGCAACGTACAGTGGGTAGACGGCGTGTGCCCAGGCTCGCCCAACATCAGTACTGACATCGCGATGACTGAAGGCACGGTTAAGTTTCGCGTCACCGGAAAAGCGGTGGGCTCCTGTGGCGAATTTGATATCTTTCGTCTCGCGTTTTCGCAACAAGAGTTCGGCGCGCGCGTGCTGCGCTCACTGTGGCAAGAGTTAGGTGGGGTGATTACCGGTTCGATTCGCAGCGGTACGATTCCTGCGGGGGCGATCATCGTAGCTTCACATCAGTCGCCCCCGCTTTCTGAGGTGATTCGTTTAATTAATAAGCGCAGTAATAACGTGATGACGCGGGTGTTATTGCTGACGCTAGGGGCTGAAGCTGGGCGCCGCCCGGCAACGGTCGCTGGCAGCGTGCAAGTGGCGCAAGAGGTCTTGACGCGTCAGGGCTTGCCAATGAAGGGCATGGTGCTTGATAACGGTTCGGGTTTGTCACGTAACGGCGTGGTGTCGGCAGAAAGCTTGGCGCAGATGCTGCAAAAGGCCTGGGCCTCACCTGTGATGCCTGAGTATGTCGCCTCGCTGTCTATTCTTGGCTCGGACGGCACGACGCGTAATCGTCTGCGCGATCCTTCAACAAAATCTATGGCACACCTTAAAACGGGTGGCTTACGCGACGTTCGCTCAGTAGCAGGTTATGTGTGGGGTACTAGCGGCAAGCGCTACGTGGTGATCAGCATGGTGAATCACGAGCGAGCTCACGAGGCACGTTCGTTTGAAAACACACTGATTGCCTGGTTGACTGCGCGATGAGGCAATCCACTGGCTTGACCAAACACTCGATGCAGCGCTCTTGTAAAGTGTGGATGCTCTTGGTGCTGCTGAGTGTTTGTACAAGCGCGCAGGCACAAATCTGCGAAGCTCGGTTTTTTCATAACGGTGGCGTGATTGAGATTGGTGGCTCGGGCATGTTGAATGTCTCGGCCAAGTTGACTTTTAGTCAGGTTAAAAAAACTTCAAATACAGTGTGTCAGGCGCAGGTCAACGGCTTCGCCAAATATGCGCTGATGAGTTTTTTAAGTGGTGCGAACGACATCGACCACGTGTTGAGTGTGAATGGCAACAAGACAAGCGTGGCAAACGCTCGCCCCGGCAAGGCGGCGGACACGGCAACTTTTGATGTGCAATTGCTTGGGCTATTTGGTTTTGGGGCGCCCATTCAGACCGCTGGACAAAAGTTCGCCGCGCAGTCTTACACTTTGGCGGTGGGTGATCCCAAACGCGGCCCAACCACACCTGTTGGCGTGCGGATGGGCGAAAAAACGGTAGGCGCACAGCAATCGATCCAGACCGCCGTCGGTAAGTTGCAATGCTGGCCGGTGCGCTATGCACGCAGTACCGATGCGACAACCGCACAAGTGCAGGGCATGGTGCTACCGATCCCGTCGATTCCATCGCAAGTGACCGATTGGTTTTG
>CAMBZR010000042.1 GCA_945872285.1 Bordetella parapertussis
CAGCGACTTTCTTGACTGCTACTTTTTTTGCAGCAGGTTTTTTAGCAGCGGCTTTCTTTGCAACGGGCTTCTTGGCAGTAGCCATGAGACTTCTCCTAGAGAGATAAATTAATGTGCACAACGAGCGCAGCATAACGTGTCTATGCAGAATAGACAAAGAATTTTGCCGTTTCTGCTATAGAAAAGCAACAAATGTCGCAATTTTGCTCTACAGGTAAACTATTTGCTCTTTCTCTAGCTCGGACAGGCCTAATCATGTATCCACGCTCGCCGCTCGCCTCGATCCAGAAATTCCACCAAGAACTCGTTGCGCTGCGCCAGGATTTGCACGCTCACCCAGAGCTTGGTTTTCAAGAGCTGCGCACCTCAGGTATTGTTGCCGGTGCCCTCGAAGCGCTCGGTATCGAGGTGCATCGAGGCATAGGAAAAACAGGTGTTGTCGGTGTCATTCGCGGCCAGCGGCACGACTCGGGGCTGTCGGTTGGCTTGAGGGCTGACATGGATGCCTTGCCAATCAAAGAAGAGGGCAACGCCGCTTACTGCTCGACGGTACCGGGACTCATGCACGCCTGCGGCCACGACGGCCACACCACGGTATTGTTGGGCGCAGCCAAGTACCTCATGCAACATCGTCACTTTAATGGCACCGCAGTCTTGATCTTTCAACCGGCTGAAGAAGGCCTCGGAGGAGCTCAGGCGATGGTAGAGGATGGTCTGTTTGAGCGCTTTCCCTGCGATTCGATCTATGCGCTGCACAACTGGCCTGCGCTACCCACGGGCACGATTGGCATCAACCCCGGACCGATGATGGCGGCTTCTGATCGGTGGGAGGTCACAATCGAGGGGCGTGGCGGCCATGGAGCCCATCCTTACCAAACCATCGACCCAATTGTCGTGGCGGCACAAATTATCACGGCTTTACAGACCATTGTTTCGCGCAACGTTCACCCGGTTGAATCGGCAGTGATTTCAGTTGGCCATATTCAGGCGGGTAGCGCGAAGGCGCCTAGCGTGATCCCGGGCAGGGCGCTGTTGGTAGGTACGGTCAGAACCTTTAGCGATGCGGTGCAACAAGTTGTTGAATCTCGAATGCGCGCGTTAATCGCTTCGATCGCCCAGGCTTTTGGCGCGACAGCCGAACTTAAATATCACCGCTCTTATCCCGCCACAATTAACTCTGCGAAGCAAGCAAACTTTGTCGCAGACGTTGCAACCGACCTGTTTGGCGCCGCGCATGTGGTGCGTGATTTGATTCCGTCAATGGGGTCTGAGGATTTTTCGTATATGTTGAAAAAAAGGCCCGGAGCCTATTTTCGGCTTGGCCAGGGCGGCGCCGAGCAAGGCCGTCTTTTGCATAACGCTAACTTTGACTTTAACGACGCGGTTATTCCAGTCGGCAGCGCAATGTTTGCGGCCCTGGTTGAACGCAGCATGCCCCTTGAGAAATAATATGACGCAAACTACGCTTACCCTGACACGCCCCGATGACTGGCACATTCATTTGCGTGATGGCGATGCCCTGAGAGCCATTGTCGGGCACACGGCTAGGCAGTTTGACCGCGCAGTCGTCATGCCGAATTTAAAGCCACCGGTCACTACCGTGGCTCTTGCCCAAGCCTATCGCAGTCGGATTGAACTCGCGTTGCGTGCTGCCAACGTCCCGCCTGGCAGCTTTACGCCTTTGATGACGCTATACCTCACCGACCAGACGGCTCCTGACGAGATTATTCGCGCGCAAGAGTCGGGCATTATTATTGGTTTAAAACTGTATCCGGCAGGTGCGACAACGAACTCCGATGCGGGTGTAACGAACTTGCTGGGAAAGTGCGCAAAGGTATTAGAAGTCATGCAGCGGGTGGGGATGCCTCTGTTGGTGCACGGTGAGGTGACCGACCCCGAAGTTGACCTCTTTGATCGCGAGGCGCTGTTTATTGATCGGGTCATGGTGCCGCTACGCAGGACTTTTCCAACGCTAAAAGTGGTTTTCGAACACCTCACGACCAAAGAGGGTGTGGATTACGTCCGAGACGCAGAGGGCCCTATCGCGGCGACGATTACGGCGCAGCATTTGCTGTACAACCGCAACGAGATTTTTAAAGGTGGGATTCGACCGCATTTTTATTGCCTGCCGATCTTAAAGCGTGAGGTTCATCGCCTGGCCTTGATTGAGGCGGCCACCAGTCAAAGCCCGCGTTTCTTTTTGGGTAGCGACAGTGCGCCTCATGTCAAAGGCTTAAAAGAAAATGCCTGCGGTTGCGCGGGGTGTTATACGGCTGTGCACGCGCTTGAGTTGTACGCCACTGCCTTTGACCGTGCAAACAAGATTGAACAATTAGAGGCCTTTGCTAGTTTTCGCGGACCTGACTTTTATGGTTTGCCGCGTAATCGTGGCACGGTAACGCTTGTGCGCGAGCCGTACAGCGTTCCCCTTGAGGTGCCCTATGGTAACGAGACACTCGTGCCCTTGGCGGCTGGCGAGACGCTACCCTGGAGAATGCGCTAGCGCTTGCTCTGCAGCGTGCGCTCTGATGGGCGCACGCACCTTTACCTTGAGTTGAACGTAACTGACTCACCGCCGCTCATTTATTGCGTGCTTCGAGCGCTTCCCAGCGTTCAAATCTTTTGGTTAGCACTGTTTCAAGTTCGGTCATTCGCGTCTGAATAGCCGCTAATTTTGCCGAATCGTTTTTGTACAAGTCGCTATCGCTGAGTTGAACCACCAACAGCGCTTGCTCTTGTTCGAGGCTGGCAATTTCGGTGGGTAGCTGCTCAAGCTCTTTGGTCTCCCACGGCGCAATCCTTTGTCCCCGCCCTTGAGGAGTTGCCTTGAGCGAGCTTGCCGTTGCAGTTGTTACGCTTGAGAGTTTTTCTAGTGCAGAGGCTCGTTTAGGTTTGGTGCGCTGGCGCTCCCAGTCGCCATAGCCGCCGACGTAATCTTTCCAGCCGCCATCGTCTTCACTGGCAATTGTTTGCGTCACCACGTTATCGAGAAATGTTCGGTCGTGACTGACAAGCAGTACCGTGCCTGGGTAGTCTTGCAACAGTTCCTCAAGTAACTCTAGGGTCTCAATATCGAGATCATTGGTGGGCTCGTCAAGGACTAAAATATTTGCGGGTCTGGCAAATAAACGCGCGAGTAGCAGGCGCGCGCGCTCACCACCCGAAAGACTTTTTACCGGCGATTGCGCGCGAGCAGGTGCGAATAAAAAATCTCCTAGATAGCTCATCACATGTTTTCGGTTACCGCCGATTTCGATCCATTCGCTGCCCGGGTTGATGACATCAGCGAGGGTGGCGTTTTCGTCGAGTTGACTGCGCATCTGATCAAAATAAGCCACGCTTAAATTCGTGCCTAACCTGATGGTGCCCGTATCGGCTTTTAGCGTACCCAAAATAAGCTTAAGCAGCGTCGACTTGCCGGCTCCGTTCGGCCCAATGATGCCGATACGATCACCGCGCATGATAATGGTTGAGTAGTCTTTGATGACGCAGCGCTCACCAAAGGCTTTGTTGACATGCTCAAGCTCGGCCACGAGTTTGCCTGAGCGTTGCCCTGCATCGACTGCAAGCTGCACGTTACCTTGACGCTCGCGTCGTGCAACACGCTCAACGCGCAATTGCTCGAGCCGCCTGACGCGACCTTCGTTGCGCGTACGTCTGGCTTCAACGCCTTTTCGGATCCAGATCTCTTCTTGCGCTAACATTTTGTCGAAGCGCGCGTTCTCAAGTCTTTGCGATTCAAGCCACTGCACTTTGCGTACTTGCCAATCTGAAAAATTGCCCGGAAAACTCAAAAGTTTTCCGCGGTCGAGTTCAACGATACGGGTCGCAACTGAATCTAAAAAACGGCGATCGTGCGTGATGACAATTGCGCTGCCCGGCCACTGTTTGAGCGTAGTCTCAAGCCATTGAATGCCATCGAGGTCAAGATGATTGGTCGGTTCGTCGAGCAGCAATAGTGTGGGCTGATTCGCCATCGCACTGATGAGCGCCACCCGCTTACGCATGCCCCCCGAGAGTGTGCCGACCAGCGCTTCGGGCGGCAAACCAAGCTTGTCGATTAAGGCCAGTACACGTGGGCCGCGCTGCCAGTCTTCGGTGTCTGGGTCGTATTCTCCCATCACGGTCTGTTCGATCGTCAGGGTTTCGTCAAGCACGGGTTCTTGCTCAACGGTCGCCACACGCACATGACCCGCAACGTTGATCGCACCGTCGTCGGGCTGCGTGCGGCCGTCAAGCAGGCGCAGCAACGACGATTTGCCGGCGCCATTGCGCCCAATCAGTCCGATCCGTTCGTCTGACTGAATCGCCAGGTCTGCGCCGTCAAGCAAGGGGTGGTGGCCGTAGGCAAGATGCACGGCATTGAGTGTGATTAAAGCAATAGACATGGGGGAGGCTGTAGGCGCGCCAAGCGCGCGGTAGATTCATCAGATCGCTATTGTCGCAGGACATACGATTTACTGTTTGCACCGTACAATGCGTGGGCAAGGCAGACTGGGCAATCGCGGTGCTTTCGGGCAGCGAGGAAGGTCCGGACTCCATAGGGCAGGATAACGGTTAACGACCGTCCGGCGCTCAGGCAGCGCAAGCTAGTTGAGCGTTGAGGACTAGGGCCACAGAGACGAGTCTGCATTGGGGGTGTGCTTTCGGGCGCACTCTGTCACGGTGCTGCCGTGATGGTGGGTTTGCCAGTCAAATCCGACAATGCAGGGTGAAACGCGGCAACCTCTATCCGGAGCAACACCAAATAGGCATGCGTGTGACCTTGTGTCACGACGGGCGGCTCGCTCAAGTATGCGGGTAGGTGGCTAGAGCATGTCAGCAATGGCATGCCAAGAGGAATGATTGCCGGCCTAAGCAATTAGGCTTACAGAATCCGGCCTATAGGTCTGTCTTGCACTTTTTATCCAGGTTTTTAATCAAATCTGGACAAATCACGCAAATATCGTCTTGGTTTATAGGGTAATCCCTAGATTATCGTATCATAAACGACTTTTAATTTATCTTGCAAAGCATTGATATGCTTGATAATTATTATTTTGCTGATTCCTCAAAACATACGCTAACCCCTTGTTCCGATTGAAAAAAACACAAATTACGCTTGACCGAGCTAAATCATTCGCTTAGAGTGGTGAAATGTAGGTTTTTGTGTATTTAAGTGGGGTATTTGGGTGTTTCAAGGTAGTAGTGCGCTCACGCTTGATGCCAAAGGTCGGATCAATGTTCCGACCCGGCATCGCGATGCTCTGGTTGAGCAGGCGAACGGCTGCCTGACGCTTACCCGCCACCCGGATGGTTGCCTGCTGGTGTACCCGCGGCCTGAGTGGGAGGCCAAGCGCGAGCAAATCGCAGCCTTCCCCATGTCGGCACGCGCACTACAACGACTATTGCTGGGCAATGCACAAGATGTAGAGATTGATGGTTCGGGGCGAATACTTGTCGCGCCAGAATTACGTGGTGCGGCTGGTTTGACGCGCGATGTGATGTTGTTGGGTATGGGTGCGCACTTCGAATTGTGGGATGCCGCTGCATTGACGCGCCGAGAGGCTGCCGATTTGTCGGTCGGTATGGGTGACGTTTTAAACCAGTTTTCGTTTTAAGTTGTGACCGCGTTTACTCATCGGCCCGTGTTGCTCGAGCCGACAGTTGAGTCCTTGGTCCTGGCAGATTACGGAAAAAGAACAGCCCTGCCTGAGGATGTCGTAGCCGAACAGGCAAGACGATTGTCAGGGGTGTATGTGGATGCAACGTTTGGTCGAGGTGGCCACTCACGCGCTCTGTTGGCCAGGCTGAGTGCTCAGGCCACGCTAGTGGTATTTGATAAAGACCCTCAAGCAATTGAGGTAGCAAGCGAGTTGGCACGAACGGATCGCCGAGTCACGGTGATTCACGAAGCGTTTGGTGACATGCGCGAGGCTTTGTCAGGCTTGGGTATTGAGGCGATTGATGGCGTGATGTTGGATCTGGGGATTTCGTCGCCGCAGATCGATGATGCAGGGCGTGGATTTTCGTTCATGCGGGATGGTCCGCTTGATATGAGAATGGATACCACGCGAGGTGAGACAGCTGCGCAGTGGCTCGCGCAGGCCAGTGTTCAAGAAATGCGGGAGGTCATCGTTAATTATGGCGAAGAACGGTTTGCTTTTCAGATTGCAAAGGCGATTGATGCTCGCCGCGCAGAACGTGCGCTCAGCACCACGCTCGAGCTCGCCGAGCTCGTGTCAAGTGTCGTGCGTACGCGCGAAAAGGGTCAACACCCGGCTACACGCACCTTTCAGGCTTTACGGATTTACCTCAATCGTGAACTCCAAGAACTCCAGAGCGCCCTCCAGGCAGCTCTAACTTTATTAAAAACAGGCGGACGTATGGCCGTGATTAGTTTCCACTCGTTGGAAGATCGCGTTGTCAAGCAGTTCATTACCGCGGCCTCTAAACCCGAAGCCGCGTACGCCCGCCTCCCTCTGCGTGAAAGCGAAATGCCACAGCCCGTGCTACTTGCGCTGGCTCGCGTGTTGCCAACGCATAGCGAAACCTCTGAGAATACGCGCTCACGGTCGGCAGTGCTACGAGTGGCAGAGCGCACCGCAACCCCCTTAGGCGCCTTGGGCGCTGCGGCGTATTCGCCTGCACCCCAACCGCCCGCACGTCGCGCAAAACAGGGGGTGCGTTGATGGGGCGCATATGCATTCTGGTCGCAGCCGTATTGATGTTTTCAGCGATTTCGCTTGTCACGGCGCGCTATCAGGCGCGGCAGTTGTATGTCGAACTCGATTATTCAAAAACGCAGGCATTGAAGTTAGACATTGACTGGAGGCAATTGCAGCTCGATCGTGCCGAGCAGGCGCGCAATGCGAACATCGACAAGCTTGCTCGCGAACAGTTGAGCATGACTTCGATTGTTCCAGAACGTACGATTTACATTAATCAACTCGCCCCGGGCGCGAACGTGCAAAGGGCGAAATGAAACGATTCCCCTTCTTCGAGAACCCCGTTCTTCGCGCGCCTTACCCTTTATGGCGTGGGCGTTTTGTGCTGGTTCTACTCGCGCTTGCCTTTTTGGCGCTGATTTTACGCGCCGTATATTTGCAAGGGATCACTACGCAGTTTTTGCAGAAGCGCGGCGAACGTGTCTATGAAAGCACGCTGACTCTGCATGCGAGCCGAGGCAAGATTTTAGATCGTAACGGTGTAGTGCTCGCCGCAAGCGTGCCCGCGCGCTCGGTCGCGATTCGCCCAAAAGAAGTCAAAGAAGCCTCACCAAAAAAACTGCAGCAGCTCGCCGAACTGCTCTCCATGTCTGGTGACGAATTACACAAAAAAGTCACCGAAGACAAACCGTTTGTTTATTTAAAACGGCAAGTCCCGCTTGATATCGCGCAAAAAATTACCGACTTACGAATCCCCGGCCTGATTCAGCAGCCAGATAACCGACGCTTGTATCCTGAAAGCGAGGTCATGGCCAATGTAGTGGGCTTTAATAATTTAGAAGACCAAGGCCAGGAAGGCGTTGAGTATGCCTTTAACGAACAGCTCTCGGGGCAGGCCGGTAGTCGTCGTGTGGTGCGCGATCGGCTCGGACGCCATATCGACGGCGTGGGTGCGGTCGATTTTCCGGTAGACGGCCGAGATCTTCAGTTGTCGTTAGATACGCGGATCCAATACCAAGTGTACCGGGCGCTGCAAGAAGCGATGGTGGTAAACAAGGCGAAGGGTGCTGCCGCCGTCGTGATTGATATCAAGACGGGCGAGATTCTGGCGCTAGGCAACATGCCCACCTACGATCCAAATAAGCGTGAATCGTTTCGCGGCGCAAACCTGCGTAATCAGGCGCTGACCGATACCTTTGAGCCCGGCTCGATTATGAAGCCTTTTACGGTCGGTCTTGCGCTTGACCTAAAACGGATCACACC
Organism: Bordetella parapertussis; assembly: GCA_945872285.1. GTDB lineage: Bacteria > Pseudomonadota > Gammaproteobacteria > Burkholderiales > Burkholderiaceae_B > Zwartia > Zwartia parapertussis_D. The sequence goes on from CAMBZR010000042.1 coordinate 7,911, forward strand.
GGCTACCCTGTTCAATACGGGAAATGGCAAATTCCAATATCAAGGCGCGACGATCAGCGACGTTAGCGCCAATGGCACGCTCGACCCCGCTGGTGTCTTACTGAAATCCAGCAACATTGGCATGACGTTGATTTCAGAAAAGCTGCAGGCACGCGAAATGTGGACCCGGTTTAATGAACTCGGTCTGGGTCAGGTTCCTCAAACAGGATTTCCGGGCGCTGCAGCTGGCCGGTTAAGACCGCATGAGCGCTGGCGCTTAATTGAAAAAGCCACCATGGCCTATGGTTATGGCTTGTCGGTGTCTTTGTTGCAAGTCGCGCGAGCCTACACCGTGTTCGCGCGCGAGGGCGACATGATTGGATTGACCCTTGTGAAGCGCGCAGATCAGCCGACCACAACGCAGGTCTACCCACCCGAGGTGGCACAGAAAATTCGCTTGTGGCTTGAGGCTGCAGCAGGCCCCGAGGGGGCCAAGGCTGCGCAGGTAAAAGGTTATCGCGTGGCAGGTAAGAGTGGCACCGCAAGAAAAATTGTTGATGGTAAGTACAGCACAAGCCGGTATCGCGGTTCGTTCGTTGGCTTTGCGCCAGTCTCTGACCCGCGCATCGTTGTTGCGGTCACCATTGATGAGCCCCAAGGTGGCGTGTATTACGGCGGAAAGGTCGCGGCTCCGGTGTTCGCGGCGATTGTCGGAGACACGCTCAGAACGATGAACGTGCAGCCCGATGCTGCCTTCGAGTCGGCGGTTGTGGCCGCCACCGGAGGGTCGCGATGACGCGCTCGCTTCTGCTTGACACGCAAGTGTCGTCGGATAACGTCATTGCGCTGTTGCGTAGCCGGGTTGAGTGCGGAGCCCAATTGCAGCTTGATTCTCGGGCAGTTCAGCCTGGCGATGTCTTTCTTGCGTGCCCAGGCTTGACGGGGGATGGCAGAGCTTACCTTACGAGCGCGCTTGAAAAAGGCGCAGCTGCGGTGTTAGTGCATGTTGAGTCTGCTCAGCAGTGGCAAGCCGCCGATTACCAAGTTCCGGTGCTCGGTGTAGTCGGCTTGTCGCAGCGGCTTGGTGAGTTAGCAGATCTTTGGTATGACCAGCCCTCGGCGCATCTGACGGTCATCGCGCTGACTGGCACTAATGGTAAAACGAGTTGCGTGCAGTGGCTCACCGATGCCTTGCAGGCGGCGGGCGAACGCGCCGGTGCACTTGGAACGTTGGGGTTGCGGTTTCCGGACGGCTCGCTCGCTGCGGCTGCGCTGACCACGCCTGATGTTGTCTCGGTGCATCGAAGCCTCGCCGCCTTGCGCGAGGCGGGCGCTCAGTACGTAGCGCTCGAGGCCTCGTCGATCGGTTTAGCGCAAGGTCGCCTGGATGGCGTGCGAATCTTCGCTGCCGGCTTAACCAATTTGTCGCGTGACCACCTTGATTATCATCAGACCATGCAAGCGTATGGTGCTGCGAAGACACTTTTATTTACTCGGCCCGAGTTGCAAAAAGCCGTGCTCAACGCCGACGATGCGTTTGGGCAGAGCTTAGCCAAACGTCTGACGTGCTCGGTTGCGACGTACAGCTTGCTGCCCAAGTCTAAACAAAGCCCAGCGACATTTCACGCCGAACCTACCGCTCAGGCATTGCAACTGGGGCAGTGGTTGTTTGACGGTCAAAACGAACAGGCCATGTTGCAAACGCGTCTCTTGGGATGGCACAATATTTCAAACTTACTTTGCGTGGCGGGCTTGTTGGCGACGCTAGGCTGGTCACTGGCCAAAATTACGGCGAGCTTTGCAACGCTCAAGCCGGTTGACGGACGCCTTGAAGTCGTTGAGCCCTATTTGAGTGAAGTGCCCGTTCCTATGGTGTTGGTTGATTATGCGCACACCCCCGACGCCTTGGCGCAGGCGCTTGAAGTTGCGCGAGACATTGCCCAGACGCAGCAGGGCAAAGTCTGGTGTGTCTTTGGTTGCGGTGGGAATCGCGATGTCGGCAAGCGTCCTGTCATGGGCGAAGTCGCGCAACGTCTGGCCACGCGCGTGATCGTCACAAGCGATAATCCGCGCGACGAAAATCCAAGCGCAATCCTGTCGGATATTGTGGCGGGCCTGCCCGGTGCAAGCGCCAATGTGACCATTGAACCAGAGCGTGCTCAGGCCATTTTGTTGGCAGTTTTAGGTGCTGCGTCAAGTGATGTCGTTTTGATTGCGGGCAAAGGTCATGAAACGTATCAAGAGCTCGCCGGCCAGCGTCTGCCGTTTGATGACCGTCAATGGGCGCAGGCCGCTTTTCTGCTCAAGCAAGGCCGTGCGGTTCAGACTGACTCACGCCGTATTCAAGCCGGCGCAATATTTTTAGCACTCAAGGGCGATCACTTCGACGGTCATGACTACCTTGAACAGATCAAGCTGGCCGGAGCGTGCGCCGCAATTGTCGAGAGCCGGCATCCCGTGGCAGGGCTCGCGCAGATCGCGCTTGGCGAAACAAACGCAGCGCTTTTACAGCTTGGACGAGCGTGGCGCCGTCAGTTTTCTATCCCACTGATTGCGGTGACTGGCAGCAACGGTAAAACGACGACCAAAGAGATGATTGCTTCGATTTTGGCCCAGTGGGTGGGCCCAGAGCATTGTCTGGCCACGGTGGGTAATTTAAATAATCATTTGGGTGTGCCGCTGACACTATTGCGTCTCAGGGCCGAGCATCAGGCTGCGGTCCTTGAGCTAGGCATGAATCATCCAGGCGAAATCGCTATTTTGGCGCGAACAGCCGAGCCAACGGTTGCGTTGGTGAATAACGCCCAGCGGGAGCATCAAGAGTTCATGGTCAATGTTCAAGCGGTGGCGCTTGAAAACGCGGCAGTGTATGCCTCCTTGATGCCGGGCGGAATCAAAGTCTTTCCGAGGGACGATGATTTTTCAGAGTGTTGGCTACAGTTAGCTGCCGAGCAGCCGAGCCTGCGTTTTGGTTTAACCGACCAGGCAGAAGTCTGGGCGAGTCACATTCAAGCCGACGTACTGGGCTCTACCTTTGTGGCGCATACGCCGCTAGGCGAGGGCCGCATTTCACTGTCAGTACCCGGGATGCACAATCTTTTGAACGCTTTGGCGGCGACAACATGCGCGGTTGCCGCAGGCGCTCCTTTACCGGCGATTGAGCGAGGCTTGGCTGCGTTTCATGCCGTTGCCGGGCGCATGCAGCCGCATCGCTTAGCAAACGGTATGGTGCTAATCGATGACTCGTATAACGCCAACCCGGATTCAGTACGCGCAGCCATTGAGGTGTTGGCCGCCTTGCCTGCGCCACGAGTTCTGGTACTTGGCGATATGGGAGAGGTGGGCGATAACGGCCCGGCGATGCACCAAGAGGTTGGTGCCTACGCACGCGACTGTGGCATTGATTATGTTCTGACTCTGGGTCAGGCCACCCGACTGACGGCTACGACTTTTGGTGCTCAGGCCGTTGTTTGCGAGTCGCCTGAGCAAGCCAGCGAGTGGCTCGCCGAACATCCGGTTGCCAGCGTATTAATTAAAGGGTCGCGCTTTATGCGTATGGAAACAATCGTGCGCCAGTGCCTCGAACACTTTGAGGGTCGCGCCAAAGCTATGGTGAAGCATGCTGTTTGAGTTATTCGGTTGGCTAGCAGAAAACTACGCACGCGGGTTTGCCGTGTTCGAATACTTGACTTTGCGCGCGGTATTGGCTTGTGCGACCGCTTTGCTGATTGGCTTAATCGCTGGCCCTTGGGTGATACGAAAACTCACCGCGCTTAAAATCGGTCAGGCCGTGCGTAGTTATGGCCCTGAAACGCACTTAGTTAAAACGGGCACGCCAACGATGGGCGGCGTTTTGATTTTGATTTCGATCGCGATCAGCACGTTGCTTTGGGCCGATTGGCGCAACCGGTATGTCTGGGTGGTGTTGCTTGTGACTCTGGGTTTTGGGTGGGTCGGTTGGGCCGACGACTACCGTAAGGTGGTCCATCGCGATCCCGAAGGTATGCCAGCGAGGCAAAAGTTTTTTTGGCAAGCCTTAATCGGTGCGGCGGCTTCGCTCTACTTGATGTTTGCGATCTCAGCACCTGCATCCGCCAATCTTTGGTCGGTCATGACAGACTGGGCTACCAATGGATTCACTGTCACGCTCCCCGCACGCGCTGACTTAATCGTGCCATTTTTTAAAGCCTTCAGTTATCCGTTGGGTGCGCTCGGCTTTGTTCTGGTAAGTTGGTGCGTGATTGTTGGCACCAGCAACGCGGTCAATCTGACCGATGGCCTCGATGGTTTGGCAATCATGCCAACCGTGATGGTGGGCGCGGCGCTGGGCGTGTTTGCCTATGTTGTGGGACGTGTCGACTACTCACGCTATTTATTATTTCCGTACGTGCCAGGCGCAGGCGAACTATTGGTGCTGTGCGCAGCGCTTGCGGGTGCAGGCCTAGCCTTTTTGTGGTTCAACGCCTATCCGGCCCAGGTGTTTATGGGCGACGTTGGCGCCTTAGCACTAGGCGGCATGCTTGGCACAGTCGCGATCATCGTTCGGCAAGAAATTGTGCTGTTTATTATGGGTGGCGTGTTCGTGGTCGAGACACTGTCTGTGATGTTACAGGTCGGTTGGTTTAAGTACACCCGCTATCGATATGGTCAGGGGCAGCGTATTTTAAAAATGGCGCCGCTCCATCATCACTTTGAAGTGGGTGGCTGGAAAGAAACTCAAGTTGTCGTACGGTTTTGGATCATCAGTATGATGCTGGTGCTAGTTGGGCTTGCGTCACTAAAAATTCGATGAACGATACGGTGTTGCCTTCTGCCTTACCTGAGCGAGTCCTGATCGTTGGGCTTGGAGAGACCGGCGTCGCCGCGGCGCGCTGGTGCGCGCGTAATGGTGCCGCGTTGCGGGTTGCCGATACTCGACAAACGCCCGCAGGCCTCGAACAGCTGAGGCAAACAATTGGCGAGGCTTCGCTTGAGTTGCGCTTGGGCGCCACCGCCTTTGACGAGACCTTACTAAAGGGGATTGGGCTGTTGGTTCTGAGCCCCGGTTTGATCCCTAGTGTGTCACCGATTAAAGAATTGCTCGAGCAAGCTCAAGGCGCCTGCATTGAGGTGATTGGCGAAATCGAATTGTTTGCGCGGGCGCTGCAACAACTGAAGACCACACATCAATATGCACCGCGTATTTTAGGGATCACTGGGACGAACGGTAAAACAACCGTGACGGCGCTGACGCGTCAGATGTTAAGTGCGGCGGGTATCTCTGTGCGTGCAGCGGGCAATATTGGCCCCGCAGCCCTTGCTTGCTTACTCGAGGCGCTCGATACCGAGAACCTACCCGATGTCTGGGTGCTTGAGCTGTCCAGTTTTCAACTTGAAACAACTCGCAGCCTGCACATGACCGCCGCCGTCGTGCTTAATGTGACGCAAGACCATCTTGACTGGCACGGTGACATGGCGTCTTACGCACGGGCAAAAGCCCGAATCTATGGCATGACCGACCTGTTGTTGATCAATCGCGATGACGCGCTCGTCAGGGAAATGTGCGAGGGGCTGACGCGTACAAACGTACGAAGTTTTGGCAGAGACGCGCCGATGTGGACGGCAGACGTGGGGCTTGAAAGCAGCCATGACGTCTCTTGGTTGACAGCCTCAGAGCTGACAGAATTTGAACAGGACCTGCCATCGCCGCCTAAACGTAAAAAAAATGCGCCGCTGCCCGAGCGTCACTCAGGCCGTTTAGTCCGCTTGATGCCGACTGACGCGCTAGGGGTGCAGGGCCTGCACAACGCGCTGAATACGCAGGCAGCCCTCTTATTGGCGCGGGCCGTAGGCGCTGGGTTTGGGCCGATTTTGCGAGCAGCCACTGAGTACAAGGGCGAACCTCATCGCATGGAATTCGTCAGAAGCGTGCGGGGCGTCGACTGCTTTAACGATAGCAAAGGAACCAACGTTGGTGCAACCGTTGCGGGTCTCGAAGGCTTGGGGCGTCGTGTAGTGTTGATCGCAGGAGGAGCTGGCAAGGGGCAGGATTTCTCGCCACTAATTACCGTTGTGGCCCGTCTGGCCCGTGCCGTTGTGCTGATCGGACAAGACGCGCATCTGCTCGCCGATACTTTGGCGGCAACCGGTGTGCTTTGCATGTTTGCCCAGAGCCTGCCGCAGGCCGTAGACCTCGCTTTTGTCCAAGCGCAAGAGGGCGACGCGCTGGTGTTGTCACCAGCCTGCGCCAGTCTGGATATGTTTCGTAATTATTCGCATCGAGGCCAGGTCTTTGTCGAGGCGACACTTGAACTGGCACTGAGTCAAGGTGAGGTGGCATGAGCCTCTTTGCTGACCTGACCAATAGTGTCAACGCAGTGCGACCCACACGCACGACGATGCGTAACTATGATTTGCCGCTAGTGGTTGCCACAAGTCTGTTGGTTGCAATCGGTATTTTGATGGTGTATTCGGCGGCGATCGCACTGGTCGATGGCCCGCGTTTCTCGAACTATGGTCGTTATTATTTTGTGATGCGGCAGACTCTTTATGTCGGAGTGGGTGTGTTTGCGGCGGCGTTTGTCTTGACGGTGCCAATCGAAACGCTACACCGCGCGACCTTTTGGATTTTTGGTCTGACGACATTATTGCTGGTATTGGTATTAATTCCCGGTATTGGTCGGCGCGTGAACGGCGCTATGCGCTGGTTGCCTATCGGGCCGTTGACGTTTCAACCCTCAGAGTTGATGAAGTTCGCGGCACTGCTCTTTGCTGCCGATTACACCATCCGAAAACAAGATCAAATGCACAGCCTATTGCGAGGCTTTATCCCCATCGCAGTTGCCTTGGCTGTGGTCGCTGGCCTGTTGCTAAAAGAGCCAGATTTAGGCGCTTTGATGGTCGTCGTAGCGATCACGATGGGAATTTTATTTTTAGGTGGCATTAATCTGAATATTTTTTCAGGATTGGCTTTGGTACTGACCGCGATTTTTACGCTAACTGTTTGGCTGTCGCCGTACAGACTGCAGCGTGTTTTTTCTTACCTTGATCCCTGGAAGCCAGAAAATCTCGTAAAAGCGTCTTACCAACTCTCGCACTCTTTGATGGCGATCGGACGCGGGCAGTGGACGGGCGTGGGCCTTGGTGACAGCGTCGAGAAGCTGCATTATCTGCCAGAGGCTCACACGGATTTTATTATGGCTGTCATCGGCGAAGAGCTTGGCTTTGCAGGCATCTTACTCATGGTTGTTTTATTTGGCGTTTTGGTGCAACGGTGCTTTGAGATTGGACGTCAGGCGATTGTGATGGAACGCACCTTTGGTGGGCTGGTGGCGCAAGGCGTGGGTATATGGTTTGGCGTGCAATCTTTTATCAATATTGGGGTCTGTTTGGGCTTATTACCGACCAAGGGTTTAACGCTGCCATTGGTGAGTTACGGCGGCACAGGACTTGTGATGAATTTGTGTGCAATCGCAGTGGTTTTGCGCGTCGATTTTGAGAATCGCAACATGATGCGGGGGGTGCGCTCATGAGCGACCAGGCTCGCGTCGTGTTGATTATGGCTGGCGGCACTGGGGGGCACATCATGCCGGGCCTGGCTGTGGCCAAGGTATTGCAGGCGCGTGGCTGGACGATACGGTGGTTAGGTCATCCCGACAAAATGGAAGGCAAGCTCGTGCCTGCGGCGGGTTACGTTTTAGCCGCTCTGCGCTTCACAGGGTTTCGCGGTAAAGGGCTTTGGGCTAAGCTGCAGTCGCCCTTTTTGTTGCTACGTGCTTTCGCGCAGGCGTGGCAACAGTTTTCAAAAATTCGTCCTCAGGTCGTACTGGGGATGGGAGGCTATGTAGCGTTTCCGGGGGGCTTAGTGAGTGCCTTGCGCGCAACGCCCTTAGTGCTGCACGAACAAAATGCGATCGCAGGCATGACCAATCGCTGGCTGGCGTGTCTTGCGCAGCGCGTGCTGGCGGGTTTTCCCGGCGCCTTGCCCAAGGCCGAAGTCGTGGGTAACCCAGTCAGACAAGAGGTCGTTGATCTCGTTTGCCCGAGCACGCGGTATCAAACGCGCACAGGTCCGTTACGGGTGTTAGTGCTCGGTGGCAGCTTGGGCGCCACGGCGCTTAACGCACTGCTGCCAGTAGCTTTGGCTTTGATCCCCGTCCAGCAACGCCCCGAGATCACGCATCAAGCCGGCGCTGCGCACTTAGAGACCTTGCTCGCGGCGTACAGGCAAGCGGGTGTTCAGGCGCAGTGCGTGCCCTTTATTGAAGACATTGCGCAGGCGCTCGGCCAAGCCGACTTGGTCATTTGCCGCGCTGGAGCGATGACTGTCGCTGAGGTTGCAGCAGCGGGCGTTGCGGCTCTGTTCATTCCCTATCCCTATGCGGTCGACGATCATCAGTCGGCCAATGCACGCTTTTTAAGTCACGACATGGCAGCCTGGTTAATGCAGCAAAAAGATTTGACACCCGAAAACGTGAGCCAGTGGCTTTTGGCGCGCACGCGTCCCGAGCTCAGTGGCGTGGCGCAGCTTGCACGACAGCATGCCCGCGTGCATGCAGCGCAGCGTATTGCAGATGTTTGCGAAGAGCTCGCGGGGGTGCCCGCATGAAACATCGTATCGAGCACATTCACTTTGTTGGCATCGGCGGCTCGGGGATGAGCGGCATCGCGGAGGTGCTGATTAATTTAGGATACCGGATCTCCGGCTCGGATTTAGCCGACTCTGCGGCAACGCAGCGTCTGACAAGCCTGGGCGCGACTATCGCGCTAGGCCATCAAGCCGAAAATATCGTTGGCGCCGACGCGCTGGTCACCTCCACTGCCGTGGCGAGTAATAATCCTGAGGTCATCGCCGCACGTCAGGCACGCATACCCATCGTGCCGCGGGCTGTGATGTTGGCCGAACTGATGCGTCTGAAGCGCGGGATCGCCGTTGCAGGAACGCACGGCAAGACCACCACGACAAGTTTGGTCGCGAGCGTGTTGGCTGCAGGTGGACTCGATCCAACCTTCGTGATCGGCGGGCGCCTGACGGCGGCGGGCGCAAACGCGGGGCTGGGTCAGGGTGACTTCATTGTGGTCGAAGCCGATGAGTCCGACGCCTCGTTTTTGAATCTACTTCCTGTTATGGCGATCATCACAAACATCGATGCTGATCACATGGATACCTATGGGCACGACTTAGCGAAGTTAAAAGGTGCCTTTGTCGAATTTACGCAGCGTCTGCCGTTCTATGGCAGCGCGATCGTTTGCGCAGATGATGCCAACGTGCGCGAAATTATCCCCTTTATCTCGCGTCCTGTGACGACCTACGGTTTATCGCCCGACGCGCAAGTGGTCGCAACAAACGTCAGGGCAAGCGGCACTCGAATGCATTTTGAAGTGCGTCGTCAAACGCGCGAGGGGGCCTTGAATCCCATTGAGATTAGTTTGAATTTGCCAGGCGTTCACAACGTCTTGAACGCCTTGGCCGCGATTGCTGTTGCGACTGAAATTGGTGTGAGCGACGCGGCAATTGCTCAAGGACTCGCAGAGTTTAGGGGCGTTGGACGGCGCTTTACTCAAATTGGAGACTTCACGGCAACTAAGGGTGGAGTCTTCAAGGTAGTGGACGATTACGGACATCACCCCGTTGAGATGGCGGCGACGTTAGCGGCTGCACGCGGGGCATGGCCAGACCGTCGCGTTGTTCTGGCGTTTCAGCCCCATCGTTACACGCGCACGCGCGATTGTTTTGAAGATTTTGTAAAAGTTCTAAGTTCTGCGGACGCGGTCCTTTTGACTGAGGTCTATGCGGCTGGCGAGCCGCCCTTGGTTGCTGCCGATGCACGCGCACTGCTGCGAGGCATCCGTATCGCGGGCAAGGTCGAACCTTTATTTGTCGAGGATGTTCTGGCGATGCCAGAGGCGATCTTAAATTTTGCCCAAGACGGAGATATCGTGATTGTCATGGGCGCGGGTTCGATTAGTAAAGTGCCGCAACAGCTGGGGGTGCCAAAATGACCCAAAATTTCGGTAAAGTCGGCGTGTTGTACGGCGGTCAGTCGGCCGAGCGCGAGGTCTCCCTGATGTCTGGCGCGGGCGTTCATGCCGCTTTGTGCAGTCAAGGCGTTCAAGCCCAGTTGTTCGACACCGGCGTTCGTACGTTGGCCGAGTTGGCGGCACAACAGTTTGATCGCGTGTTTATCGCCTTGCACGGTCGCTATGGCGAGGACGGTAGCTTGCAGGGCGCGCTCGAGCTTTTAGGAATTCCGTACACCGGTAGCGGACCGATGGCCTCTAGTCTTGCGATGGATAAGGTGATGACCAAGCGAGTTTGGTTAGAGGCCGGGCTGCCAACGCCGCGTTATTGCGCACTCACAGATGCTGCTGAGGTTGACAGTGCGACGCAGGCGTTAGGCCTGCCGCTGATGATGAAAGCTCCGCACGAAGGCTCAACGCTAGGGATTGTGAAGGCGACGCACGCCTCTGAGGTCTTAAAGGCTTACCAGCAGGCCGCGCAATACGACGACACGGTGCTAGCCGAGCAGTTTATTCAGGGCCGCGAAATGACCGTTGCACTTCTTGGCGCAGGCCAGACAGCGCGCGCGTTGCCTTTGATTGAAATCATCGCTCCCCAAGGTAACTACGACTATCAGCACAAATATTTTTCTGACGATACGCAGTATTTATGTCCTGCTCCACTTGACGAGGCGCTTGCGCGGCACATTGCAGAGCTCAGTGTCAAGGCGTATCGCGCGCTAGGTTGTGAAGGCTGGGGGCGCGCAGACTTAATGTTGGATGAAAATAATCAGCCCTGGCTGCTTGAGATGAATACCTCACCGGGTATGACTACCCACTCGCTGGTGCCGATGGCGGCCAAGGCTGTCGGGATGAGCTACCCCGAATTGTGTGTGCGTATTTTGACTGATGCCCGCTGCAAGATTGGGCAATTGCAAGACAAAAAAATATAACGAGGCCGACTGTGTGGAACGAAGCGCGTACGATCAACCGACTTGCCAACACCTTAGCGGTGCTGGCAGTGTTGGCCGTGCTCGCGGGTTGTGTGTATTGGGTCATGCAGCGTCCGATGTTCAATTTGCAGGCGATCGAGCTCGAACCGACACGCAACAGCAGTTTGCGTTACGTGACTCCCGAGAACGTGCAAGCCTCGATTGCGACAAAGTTAACGGGCAATTTTTTTACGATTCGTTTGTCCGACGCGCAGACGGTCTTCGAGGACGTGCCTTGGGTCAGAACCGCTACGGTGCGTCGCATTTGGCCCAACACCTTGCGTGTTGCGATCGAAGAGCACCAGCCGCTTGCTCTCTGGAACGAAAACCAGATGATCGATACGTGGGCGCATGTCTTTACAGCCAATCAGGGCGAGCTCGACGACGACTTACAGCTGCCGCGCTTCGAAGGCCCCGAGGGCAAAGAAAGCTTGGTGGTGTCGCGTTATGCCGAACTCGAACGTTGGTTCGCGCCGCTTGGCTTAACCGTCAGAGAGTTGTCACTGAACAATCGGCTGGCCTGGCAAGTCAAGCTATCGAATGGCTTGACGCTAGCGCTGGCGCGCGACCCCGGCGCAGAAGAGCCCGGGACCCCAGGCGGGATACCCGGCGCGCTACCGTTTTCAGAGGGCATCGAACGCTTTGTGCAAGCTTTGCCTCAGATTCAACAACGAACTGGCGGGCGCACGCTCACGCATGCCGACCTGCGTTACCCCAACGGCTTTGCGGTCACGCTAGCCGCCCTCCCCGAAACCACTCAACCAAAAAAGAAACGATAACGCCATGACTCGTGACATCAAGGATCTGATCGTCGCTCTAGATATCGGCACCAGCAAAGTCGTTGCTGTGGTGGCCGAGATACTGCCAGAAGGCCGCTTTGAAGTGCTTGGCTTGGGCCAACATGAATCAAGCGGGATGCGCAAAGGCGTCGTGGTCAACATCGAAGCGACGGTCACTGCGATTCAGCGGGCGCTCGAAGAGGCCGAGTTAATGGCCGATTGCAAGATTCGCGATGTCTACACCGGTATTGCGGGTAGTCATATACGCAGCTTTAACTCAAGCGGAATGGTCGCAGTCAAAGATAAAGAGGTCACCGCGACCGATGTCGCGCGCGTGATTGAAACCGCCAAGGCGGTGAATATTCCAACCGATCAGCAAGTGCTGCACATTTTGACGCAAGAATTTATCGTCGATGGGCAAGAAGACATCCGCGAACCCATTGGCATGAGTGGCCTGAGGCTTGAGGTCAAGGTGCATATCGTTACCGGTTCGGTCAGTGCGGCGCAAAACATAGTGAAATGCGTGCGACGCTGCGGGCTTGAGGTGCAGGACTTGATCCTGCAGCCTCTGGCCTCAAGTCAAACCTGCCTGACCCCCGATGAAAAAGATCTTGGTGTCGTTTTAATTGATATCGGCGGGGGTACCACCGACGTTGCAATTTACACCGGTGGTGCGATTCGTCACACCGCGGTCTTACCGATTGCGGGCGACCAGATTACCAATGATATTGCCCAGGGTCTACGCACGCCCACCCCAGACGCTGAAGAAATCAAATTGCGCTATGGCGTTGCCAAAGAAGTGTTGGCTAGCCCTGACGATACGGTTGAGGTGCCGGGCCTCGGTGATCGTGGACCACGCTTAGTGAAGCGACAGACGCTTGGCGCGATCATCGAACCGCGAGTGGCCGAGTTATTTGATTTGGTTCAGGGCGTGGTGCGCGAGTCGGGCTATGAGGACTTACTGTCCTCGGGGGTCGTCTTGACGGGCGGCACGGCGTTGCTGCCCGGGATTGTTGAACTAGCCGAAGATATCTTTCTAAAGCCCGTGCGTGTGGCGGTACCGGATTATCAGGGCAGTCTTGCCGACGTGATGCGTAACCCTCGCTTTTCAACTGTGATGGGTTTGTTAAGCGAGGCACGGATGCAACGCTTGCGAGGGCGTAAGGCAACGCAGCAGTCCGGAAGTTTCAAGGCCGTTTTGTTCAAAATGAAAGAGTGGTTTATGCATTGAATTGGCGTCATCCGACGCCAAACAGAGCGGCAGGGTGTTTTGCTCTGCCGGTCTGCCAGAGAGGCGTTTCAAACTCGGTGCGGGCTTAGTCGGCATCGTGTTTGAAACGATTTCTAAAACTGCAGTTGGGGAAGTTTAGAAACGTTTGTAGTTACGACTTGAGGGAGTCAATTATGATGTTCGAAATGTTAGATAACGCCAAAAAATCCACTGTGATTAAAGTGGTGGGTGTCGGTGGTGCGGGTGGCAATGCTGTCTCGCACATGATCCGAGCGGGTGTGCAAGGGGTGGATTTCATTTGTTGCAATACCGATGCGCAAGCTTTGGCTGCAACCAATGCACCCGTGCAGATTCGTCTGGGCAACTCTGGGCTGGGGGCAGGCGCCAAGCCCGATCAAGGTCGTGCTGCAGCCGAATCGGCGCGCGAAGAAATTCGCGCGGCGCTGGCCGGTGCACACATGGTCTTTATCACCGCGGGGATGGGTGGAGGCACAGGCACTGGGGCAGGGCCGATTGTGGCTGAAATCGCAAAAGATCTTGGCATTTTGACTGTAGGTGTGGTCACCAAGCCCTTTTCGTTCGAAGGCAGTCGGCGCATGAAAATGTCTGAAGAAGGCATTGAAGAGCTGTCCAAACACGTGCATTCTTTGATCGTGGTGCTCAACGAAAATCTGTATGAGTTGATGGACGAGGACGCGACACAGGCAGACTGCTTTAAAGCGGCAGACGATGTGTTGCATAACGCGTGCGCCGGAATTGCCGAGATCATTAACGTCGAAGGTAATGTTAACGTCGACTTCCAAGACGTTAAAACTATCATGGGCGAGCAAGGTCAGGCCATGATGGGTACGGCGAGTGCAAGTGGACCAGATCGCGCCAAGATTGCTGCTGAGCAAGCCGTTGCTTGCCCGCTGCTTGAAGGTGTGGATTTGAACGGCGTGCGTGGGGTGCTAGTCAACATCACCGCAAGCAGCTCGTTAAAAATGAAAGAAACCCGCGCTGTCATGGATCATATCCAGAGCTTTGCGTCGGCCGACGCTACCGTCATTTTCGGTACGGCTTACGACGAGTCAATGGGTGACAATCTGCGCGTCACTGTCGTGGCGACTGGCCTGGGCCGTGCAAAGCCCAAGCTGGTACAGATGCCGGAAGCTGCCGTTGGATTGCGCACGGGGACTGACAATCTGACAGTTGCAAACGGTGCTGAGTTAAGCGCGCCAACGGTGATGCGTGGGCGGGGCTCAAACGCGCAAGCGCAGGTTCGGGCGCTTGAAACGTCGGGAATGGAGCATTACGACATTCCGGCCTTTTTGCGCCGTCAGGCTGATTAAGTCACTCGCGTGAGCTCAAGCGGGCTGCTAAACAGGCCTGCTTTGGGTTGCTTGAGCGGACTCCCTTAGCCCGTTACCTCTCTTGAGGTAACGGGAAGCTGCACTCGGGTGCCCCAACCCGGGTGCAGCGACGCCTGCGTTTTGCAGCGCATCAAGCACGAAAAGCGTTACAATCAGCTAAGTCCTCTAAAGATTTTCTAAGCCTTATGTTTCGTCAACGCACCATTAAACAGCTCGTTAAAACCACCGGCGTCGGCCTGCACTCAGGCCGTCGGGTCGAACTGACTTTACGCCCTGCGGCACCCAACACCGGCATTGTGTTTCATCGCATCGACTTGCCCGAGGTCGTCGACCTCCCGGCACAGGCTGCGATGGTAAAAGACACGCGTATGGCCTCGGTGCTGTCTGACGGAAAAGTCAGAGTATCGACGGTCGAGCACTTGATGTCGGCGCTGGCCGGTCTGGGCATTGACAACCTGCACGTTGACTTGACCGCCGAAGAAGTGCCGATCATGGACGGCAGCGCAGCAACCTTTGTTTATCTGTTGCGTTCAGCCGGTATCGAAGAACAAGCGAGCCCCAAGCAGTTTTTGCGTGTTTTAAAAACCGTCGAAGTGCGTGAAGGTGAGGGTAACGATGCCAAATGGGCGCGTCTTGAGCCGCACGAAGGCTTCGCGGTCGCGTTTTCGATCGATTTTCGCCACCCTGCAATTGATTCGACCGCAAGTTTCGCTGAAATCGATTTTGCAACCGACTCCTACGTTAAAGAAATTTCTCGTGCGCGTACCTTTGGCTTTGTAAACGAAGTCGAAGCCCTGCGCTCCGCGGGTTTAGCGCGCGGGGGCAGTTTTGATAATGCCATTGTGATGGATGAGTACCGAGTGCTCAATTCAGATGGTTTGCGGTATGACGATGAGTTTGTCAAACACAAAATCCTCGATGCGGTAGGCGATCTTTATCTAATTGGTAAGCCTTTGGTGGCACGCTACGTTGCGTGCAAGTCGGGGCACGCCTTAAATAATCAGCTGGTACTCAAATTGTTGGCGCAGCCCGACGCTTTTGAAATTATGTCTTATGCGTCTGCGGCGCAGGCGCCCCAGGCGTTTCGCCATGAGTGGAAGTTAGCTTAGTCTGCGCGGCCTGCGTGGCTGGGGCGGGCTCTTTGGCCAACGTTGGCTGGTGATGGGCTAACAGTCTGGCGACCGCATCGGCAAGTGGTCCGGGTCGTAGCTGACGGTTTAAATCCTCAAAAGTTTGCAAGTCTTGTTTATCAAGCGCCCGCGCTTCTTTGACGGGCTTGGGTGCAACTGGGATTCTGAGCCCGCCTTGCACGCGCAGCTTGATTTCTGTGAGGTTCCAGCCAGCGGCTTGAGCGTGAGCGATGACCCTCGGCGCGATTTGCCGAAATTTTGCAGCTAAGGCAGCGTTAGACGCCATCAAGGTGAGCGTATCTTGCTCGATTTTGAGAACTTCAAACGAGTCTCGCATGGTCGGTGGTAAGGCCTCGCTTACAACTGCCCGCAACTTAAGATAGCGCTGCGCCGTTGCCAGCACGCTAGCGGTTTGCGCATCGTGACCCAGCCATCCAAGCAGATGGGATCCTTTTGTTGGATTGCCCGTAGGCCGGCGTACAGTCGTCACCATCAATCAGTCAGGAGTTGTATGAAGGTAATCATTATGCCTCGCAATGGGGCCTCACACCCCTTGTTTTCGCTCAGCAGTGGTCAATTTTTCTTGTGGCTCACTGTGCTTTTGGTGGTGGCCTTACTTGGAGGTGCGTCCTTGCAGCGGCTAGCCTGGGGCTTCGTACCCGGGTTATGGTCACTAGAAACCCGATTGCACCCCGTTTTTGATCCCCCCTTGCCAGGCGCTGACCGTGCACTCGAGGCGTTGTCCGTTAAGGTCGGCGTGTTGCAGGTCAAGTTGCAGCACCTAGAGGTGTTAGGCGCGCGAGTCGCTGATTTAGCCGCGTTGCCGGTGGCCAGCCTGCGGGTCGCAAGCCAACCGCCGGAGCGCGCTGCGCCCCACGAGGGTGGCCAGTCTTTGAACGCAGGTCAGTTGGAAGCTAAGCTGTCTGCGTTGCAAATCGCCGTGCAAAAAAAGAACGACTATTTTGTTTTACTCGATCTTGCCATGACCCAACGGGCAGCTGCTGCCGCGCAACTGCCAACGGCAATGCCCATTAGCTCGCGCGCGCAACTAAGCTCTTCTTATGGTTGGCGTAAGCATCCCTTTCATGGCGATCCAAGTACGCACGAGGGGCTCGACTTTGCGGCACCTGCGGGCACCCCCATTCTGGCGGCTGCGGGCGGGGTGGTACGCACTGCGACGCGACAAAACGGCTTTGGTAACTTGGTTGAACTTGACCATGGTGACGGCCTGATCACGCGTTATGCGCATGCCTTGGTTCTTTTGGTCAAGGCGGGCGAACTCGTTACGCGGGGCCAAATGATTGCGCGGGTGGGCTCAACTGGGTTGTCAACGGGGCCGCACCTGCACTTTGAAGTTCGTCACAATGACAGAGCTTTGGACCCCGCACAGTTTTTAACCGCCAGCCCGTTTGTGAGCCCCTCAGCGAATCCCAGAGCGGCGCGGTGACGCATCCGCCTTGCCTGCGTTAAACTGCGTGGCTAATTGGCAGCAAGCTTCCTTAACTCTTTTTGGCGCAGATGGGTGTGCGGTTGGCACAGGTCTGTGTGGGTCTGACGCGTATGTTTTCACTACTTAAAAAAATCTTTGGTAGTAGCAATGATCGCCTGCTCAAGCAGCTGCGCCGCCATGTGGTGCAAATTAATGGGCTCGAGCCACAAGTCCAGGCTCTGTCTGACGACGACTTGCGTGCCAAAACCGACGTTTTTAAGGCGCGTCTGGCCGGCGGTGAAACCCTAGATCAATTGTTGCCTGAGGCGTTCGCGGTTGTGCGCGAGGCTGGAGTCCGCGTCTTTGGTATGCGGCACTTTGACGTGCAGCTCTTAGGCGGGATGGTCTTGCACCACGGCCAAATTGCCGAAATGCGCACGGGCGAGGGTAAAACCCTAATGGCAACGTTGCCCGTATATCTCAATGCCCTGATGGGGCGCGGTGTACACGTGGTAACAGTCAATGACTATTTAGCTCGGCGCGATGCCCAATGGATGGGCCGGTTATACAATTTTTTGGGCTTGACAGTTGGGGTGGTCGTGCCTCAGCAAGAGAACACCGAAAAAATTGAAGCTTACCGCGCTGACATTACCTACGGCACCAATAATGAGTTCGGTTTTGATTACTTGCGCGACAATATGGAACACCGCGCAGAAGACCGTCGTCAGCGCTCGCTAATTTTTGCGATTGTCGACGAAGTTGACTCGATTTTGATTGATGAGGCACGCACGCCTCTGATTATTTCTGGTCAGGCTGAAGATCACACCGAGTTGTACGTTCGGATGAATGCGGTGCCCGCCCTACTGACGCGTATGACGGCAGAGCCCAAGCCCACTGAACCCGAACCTGAGGGTGACTATTGGGTCGATGAAAAAAATCACACCGTTTACATGTCAGAAGCCGGGCATGAAAAGGCTGAGGGAATTCTGACACGACTGCAACTGTTACCCGAGGGGCAATCCTTATACGAAGCCCGAAATATTGCGTTGATGCATCACTTGATGGCGGCCTTGCGCGGCCACACTTTGTTTCATCGTGACCAGCACTACGTGGTGCAAGGTGACGAAGTCATTATTGTTGATGAGTTTACCGGTCGGATGATGGTGGGGCGTCGGTGGTCGGATGGCTTGCATCAGGCGGTCGAAGCCAAAGAAGGCGTCAAGATTCAACTCGAAAACCAAACGCTGGCGTCGATCACGTTTCAGAACTTTTTCAGAATGTATGAAAAGCTTGCTGGCATGACTGGCACTGCCGACACCGAGGCTTATGAGTTTCAAGAAATCTATGGCCTTCAGACGGTGATTGTGCCGACCAATCGTCCGATGGTTCGTGCCGATCAAAACGATCAAATTTTTAAATCGGCGCCCGAAAAATTTAATGCGATCTTGGGCGATATTCGCGACTGCCAAGAGCGTGGCCAACCTGTTTTAGTAGGCACCACCAGCATTGAAAATTCTGAACTGCTGTCGGGTATGCTCGACGAAGCCAAGCTTGTGCACGAAGTGCTCAACGCCAAACAGCACGCGCGCGAGGCCGAAATCATTGCGCAGGCGGGCCAGCCTGGACACATCACGATCGCCACGAATATGGCGGGACGTGGCACCGACATCGTGTTGGGTGGCAGTATTGAAAAGCAAATTGAACTGGTGCGCGCGCAGGCAGAACTGACTGAGTCCGACAAACTGGCGCATATCGCAAAAATTCGTCAAGACTGGCAACCGCTTAATGATGAGGTCAAAGCGGCTGGCGGCTTGCGTATTATCGGTACCGAGCGCCACGAGTCGCGTCGTATCGACAACCAGTTGCGCGGACGTGCAGGTCGTCAGGGCGACCCCGGCTCATCGCGGTTTTATCTGTCGCTCGAAGATCCGTTAATGCGTATCTTTGCCGGCGACCGCGTTCGCTCGATTATGGAAAGGCTCAAACTACCAGAGGGTGAGCCGATCGAAGCCGGCATGGTTTCGCGCTCGATCGAGTCGGCACAACGCAAAGTAGAAGGCCGTAACTTTGATGTGCGTAAGCAACTGCTTGAGTATGACGATGTCGCCAACGATCAGCGCAA
>CAMBZR010000043.1 GCA_945872285.1 Bordetella parapertussis
CCGGATAACTCAGCCTGTGAAGGCTTCTTTGGTCGACTGAAAAACGAGTTGTTTTACTCTCGTAGTTGGCAGGCGACAACCATTGAGCAATTTATTGAGATTGTCGATTCGTATATTCATTGGTACAACGAAAAACGAATCAAGATATCTCTTGGATCACTTAGTCCCTTAGAATACAGACAAAGTCTCGGACTTATGACGCAAACCAGTCCAACTTTTCCGCCGCACCCCCAGGTGGTCAATATTGGATCGGCGCCAACACCTAATGCATCGGTGTGGCTAAATACTGCGACTTTGCTCGTTGTTGCGCTAGGCATGGCAAACGTTTGTGCTGAATATTAGGGGGGCGGGTCAATTCGAAGTCATCTTGTTAATTCAGACACACTGTTTTTGCCAATACTGCTTTTCGGCCTCTGGGCCAACGGCGGTAGCCTTTCAGAGTGGTCACTGCCTCCGGCGCCCTATTTTTTTCCTGATCTTTTCGTATTTCTTATCTCATACCTGCTAGGAATGGGCTCCGATATGATTCTATTAATAGAACGATAAACGCCAAAACGACATGCAGCCTCAATTGTTGCTCAGACATTTACCACGCACTCTCTATGCTCTGCTTGCGCTTGCTTTTGTCTTGTCATTTCTGTTGACGCTGTGGATAGTTTTTTATTTCCCGGTATACACAGATGAGATTTTTTGGAAGCTGATGATTGCTCGGCTTGAAACCGACCACGGCAAGCTCGTTTACATATTTGCGCAATGCAGTGAAGGTCAGTGGATCGATGCACCCTTGACTTGGTACCCTGCTATGTCAATTAATTCATGGCTTTATGAGGATGCCGGTCATCCTTGGCGTCTTCGTGTTCACGGCTGGTTCTTCTTTTTGGTTTTACTAACGCTCTGGACTTGTTTGCTGAAACACCGCACTGGCCTTAGAGTGATTGACGCATTCCTAGCAGTCAGTGCGTTTTTGTCAGTTGGCGTACTGCCGTTTCTTTTGGTTTACGCACGGCCCGAGCAGCCCCTTTTGCTTTTACTAACACTCAGTCTTTTGGTGACTTTGTATAGGGCACCTGCAAATCGTTTGAGTTGGCCAATTGGCCTTCTGGTGGTCTTAAGCTTTGCTCTGGTGGCAATGCTTTTAGCGGGGATTCACCCCAAGGGCATGTTTTTATTTCCCGTTTTACTGGTGCTGGCTTGGCGACAATTGAAATCATGGCCCTTGCTAGTCCTGCTAGGATTAGTTCTTGGGTGGACTGCCTACGACACCTCACAAGTCTGGCAGCTACGAACGACATGCCCAGAGTTTCCTGGATTGATGTCAACTCTTAGTGGGCTTACGCTCAAACCAGATGTTCTATTATCCAAGCCCTTAACATTTATTCAACAAGGCTGGAGTAACGCTCTTGATTTTGGTGCTTACGTCAGAAGTCTTAATTTTCAAGAGCAATACGTTGTGGATTGGCTACCTGCGAGGAAGGGTGGCGTGATTAGTACACAGGCTAGTTCAGTGGCGAACATTCTTTTATGGATACCCCTTTTAGTCGCTGTGCTGGTTATCGCTTCAAACTGGTTTTTTGACAGAAGACCAAGAGGACGCGTTGACCTCTTGCTGTTCTTCTCAATCTTGCTCTCACTAGCTTCTATCGTTGTGTTGCAAACGCAAAAGAACTTTTATGAAGTTTCAATCGTATGGCCGCTGGTGTTATTACTCGCAATTTTTAGTTTTGGTCGGGCGGTCAGTGAATCAAGCCGTGGGCGTGTTCGCATAATCATTGCCGTGCTGATGGTTGTGGCACTACTCTCGGGTATTTTGCGTGAAGAAAGGTTCGGTGAGTTTGTGCCGGGTTGGCGCCAAGCTCGTTTGCAGCAAGTGGAGATGGTTGACCGCCAAAACCAAGGCTTGCGCGACTTTGCCAGAAAACAGTGTGGTATTGAAGGCAGCGCGCAACGCCTGGTATTGGATAAAGACACCTATCAAGCGTTTTGGGCCCATGAGCAGCCGATTTTTCTTGATTATGCGGCTGGTTGGTGGGCTGCGGAGTCTAATGTTCGCGAAACGTTTCGAAAGCGTCGCGTCCAGGGCCTAGTCGCCCTTTGCGCTAACATTCCAGAAGCGGACCGTTCGCGAGCAATAGAGTTTGGTCGCTATTGCTGCATGTCCGCAGACGCACTTCGTTGAGCAACACGGTTTGGTCGCAAATGATTCCGGCTCTCTAGTCATTAGGCACGATGAAGTTTATAAATAAAAATAAGAGCTTAATTTCTATCAATCATCAAAAATGCTGCGTACCGCTGTTCTGAGTGACCATCAAGTTCGCCGAAGGACAGTAAACAAAGAACTACCAACTGGTGTGTTTCTGGCTAAGCGTATTTCGAGTCTAATTAAGCGATAAAGCAGGGTGTTAAGCAAAACACTGTGAGATTTCAGGTCAGACAACGGTTTGATTAAACTGGCGGGGTCGTATTTGAGTCTTTGCCATGCCCGTACAACAAAAATAGCAGGCGATAGACTGAAGGGCCAGTAGCGCAGCGTTAGTGCTTCAAAACCAGCTGACTTAATAAGCTCCTTCACCTCGAGCCGATTAAAGCGATGAAGAATTCCAACAGCTCGGTCATGAGTACCACGAAACGCCGCCAGTGCGGGCATATTCATCATTAGAAGCCCGCCCCTGTTCAAGCGTATGTTGGCATTTTTAAAAAAGGCCGACTGTTGGTCGGCAGACAAATAGTAGAGCGTGTCATTGCTGATAATGACATCAAACTTTGAGGGCGCTTGTATCGTTGCAATGTCGTTCAGGCTACCCAATTGAACATCAAGCCCTTTCTTTTGACAAATGTCGACCGCAATTGGAGAGAGATCAAATCCCTTGACCTGTCGATAGCCAGCCGCTTTAAGACTATGTATGAGTCCGCCAGTTCCACAACCTGCGTCTAATACATGGATGTTCGGTGACATTAGTTCGCGTTCGATGCTCTCCAAAACGAGGCTATGCAGAATGCGGTACCACCAGTGATTGGTCTCCACTTCAGCCATCACTTCATACTCACGACGATTATCGATCATGACTTAAACACCCAACTACGTTGAACCACAAAGTTTACCGTCGTCAAAAAAAATCATAGCAAAGGGTTGATGGTGCTTGAATGTACTTGTAAAGTTAATGCGCAGGTGGTTCTGGTGCCAATATCTTAAAATTTTAAGAGTTTCAATCCAGGATTTCATGCAGCGTATCGAGCACTCGATGAACGCTTTCTAAAGGTAATTCTGGATAAAGAGGCAAAGAAACGATTTCGTTGGCAAGAGCCTCAGTAATGGGCAAGCTTTGGTCCTGATAGCCTAAAAATGTGTAGCCTCTCATTCGATGAATCGGGAACGGATAGTGAATGCCAGTCTGAATATTGTGACTTGCCAGCGCTGCCCTGAGGGCATCACGGTCCTTTGAGCGCACCACAAACAGGTGATAAGCATGCTCAACACTCGATGTCGCTGCCATGTGTCTCAGAGAACTGGGCAGGCCAGCCTTGTATACCTCAGCAAGCGCTCGTCGTTTTTGTAATTGTGCGGGCAGGTACCTGAGTTTAATGTTTAGGATCGCCGCCTGCACTTCGTCGAGGCGGCTGTTAATTCCCTCGCGCTCCGCGTAATACAGTTCATCAAAACCATACTTACGAATCCGCCGCATTTCTTTGGCGAGCGATGCATCTGTCGTTGCGCACAGCCCACCATCACCGTAGGCACCAAGGTTTTTCGTTGGATAAAACGAAAACGCTGCCGCGTGACCAAACGTTCCAACTGCACGCCCATTGAACAGAGTACCGTGAGCTTGCGCGCAATCTTCGACGACAGGAATATTGTGTGTTCGCGCGATATCTAAAAGTACTGGCATATTGACAGCATTGCCAAATAAATGGACAGGGATGATCGCGCGGGTTTTTGACGTAATGAGGCCTGGTACGAGACTTAAGTCCATTAGAGAGGTTGCGGGATCCACGTCGGCGAATACTGGCGTTGCCCTGACCATCCGTATCGCACTGACTGTTGGTACGGCGGTATTCGCTACCGTGATGACCTCATCACCCGGCCCAACGCCAAGCGCCATCAGGCAAATAACTAAGGCGTCAGTGCCATTGGCTACGCCTAAACTGTGGGTGCCATGCCCCAAAAAATCTGAAAACCCTGACTCGAATTTCTCAACTTCTGATCCAAGAATCAATTCGCCTGAGCGCAGCACGCGTTGCACCGCACCGAGCACTTCGGTTTCAAGATCAAGATACTGATCTCGGTAATCAAACATCTTGATGGTTTGTGCAGTCATGAGGTTAAGTAGTTGATGCGGTGGGCTTGGTAATAAGCAAGCGTCTTGGCCAAGCCTTCGCGGAGATTTATTTGGGGCTGCCAGCCAGTAATATCAGAGAATGCAGAGTAGTCGCCATAATAGTCGCCAATGTCGATTAGTTTCTTGTCCGCTGGAAAAGGGACTAGTTGGTAAGTGACATCTGTTAGGGTGGCCAGTGTTTGTACAAAATTTAAGAGACCATATCGGTCCCTAGACCCTAGGTTAAAAACATGTCCGAAGCATTGATCATGCAGCAGCGCGAGGACTAGCGCTTGCACCACATCATCCACGTAGTTGAAGTCGCGCACCTGCATCCCATCGCCAAATATATGAATCTCTCTTCCGCTTAGACATCGCTTGAGAAATACACCGATAAATCCCTGCCGGTCGTTTTGAATTTGAAGCCTTGGCCCATAAGTATTCGTTAGCCGTAAAACTGTTGACTTAAGGTCGTAGACTCGGTGGTACAGCAGGTGGTAGTACTCAGCGGCGAGTTTGTTGATGCCGTTCACATCAATTGGTAATACTGGGTGGTCTTCTTTAACCGGAAGCGTCTGTGGAGCGCCATAGACTTGCCTTGTCGAGGTGTAGGCAATGCGGGCGTTAGGGTTGTGTATCCGGCAAGCCTCAACCAAATTCATGGTTGACACGCAGTTCACCCCCAAGTCAGTCAAGGGCTCGCGCATGCTGTCGCCATGACTGACCTGTCCTGCCAAATGAAATATTGCATCTTGCCCTTTGACAACCTGAGATAAGGCTTGAAAGTTACGCATATCATCTTGGAAGACTCGGACTTGCTCACGGATGGGTTCAATATTTTTCCAGTTGCCTCCAAATTCCTTAATCATGGCGTCTAATATAGTAACTCTCGCCCCAAGGGCCACCATCCGGATGGCCAGTGAGCTTCCGATGAATCCGAGACCACCTGTAATTAGAACGGCTCGGCCCAAATACCAGCTTTCGTCATAAACCAATTAGGCTTGCTCCTTGCTGCGGATGGTTCTTCGAACCACGAACTGAGGTATGTTATTCAGCTTCATCAGCACTCTCCCTAGGTACTCGCCCATCAAACCGATCGCTAAAAGCTGCACGCTGGACATAAATAAGAGTGCGACAAAAATTGATGCCCAACCCGTGGCGAGATCCGGGTTCATGATTTTTTCGATAATGACAACAATCCCCGCAAAGCCGCTTAACGTGGCAAGCAGCAATCCAATTGCACTGGCAATGCGCAGTGGCAAGATAGAGAAGTTTGTGAACATGTTGAGCCAAAGGCCCACAAGTTTTCGCAGCGAATAGCCAGAGCGTCCGGCCTCTCGGCTGTAATGCTCCACTTCTAGCCGACCGTAACGGGTGGTGCTTCTGAGGATCAGACCATCGATGTAGGGGTAAGGACCGTCATACTTGATGACCTGTTTAACCACCGACCGACTGATACACTTGAATGACGAAAGGTAGAGATCTCTTGGTTTCTTAAGGACATAACTTGCGATCAGGTTATTAAAAGCGCTCCCCAAGTTTCTAGACATCCCATGTTGTTTTTTCTTGTAGTAAGAAAAAACCACGTCGTAATCCCCTCGGTCGAGTTCATCAACCAAGCGAATGACTTCATGAGGCGGATTTTGTAGATCATCATCCATGATCACGACGTAGTCACCCGTGCAGTGGTTTAACCCCGCCATGACGGCGTTGTGTTCACCGAAATTTGTTGAAAGTTCTATGTAAACAATCCAGTCGTTTTGTTGCGCCGCAACCTCGCAAACCTCATCGGAATTGTCGCGTGTGCTGCCATCGTTGACCAAAATAAGCTCTAAAGAGTTTTGTGGTCTCAGGTGTTTGTCAAGCTGCTCGATGAGCTTGGGTACAGTCTCAGCGCCGTTATAAACAGGCACAACAACTGAAATGCGTCGCATAGGGGGCATAGTTTCAGATCAACTTAGCATTATTGAATGTGTTAAGCCTGGTTTCACGTCTGGAAGAACCGCGGCACTCGAGGAGTCCAATTCGTGTGTTCGTTTTCAACCATCTAAAGCAGCTAAAAACCTCGATAGAGTGTAAAGCTGCACCCACAGGCAATCAAGTATCCTCATCATCTGTTGTTTTTAAGGAAATACTTAGAGCAGGTCAACACCCTTGCCACTAAGGCCCGGCACTGTTGGCACCGATTCAATATTTACCCCCTTGGATTATTCAGGAGCCTGACCAGCCTAGCTGTGAAAACTCCACATCAAACGGATGACTTCAGACGCTGGTTAGTATCCCTCCCGCAGACCAAAAGCAAAAAATCTGAGATTTCAGCACCTCAGGCGGTTTGTGATGTTGTTATTGCTGGCCCGCCAAGACTATTTCGAACTGATTCCAGTTCGTTGGGGCTTTCCTTGAGCGTTGGTTGTTAAGAGAGAGCCAATTTAGCCGAAACTAAGCGGTTGATGCTCACCCCCTGGTCGGCAGCCTCGGTAGCGAGGCGACGATGCACGAGCGATGGCACTCGAACCATGAAGCGGCCGCTGTAGTTCTTTTCAGCAAGCGCTTCTGGGATGGGTTCACCACAGGCAGTCATTTCGGCAACCACTTCGCCAACGACTCGGCGGATACCGGAAAGCGCTTTTTCAGGGGAAGCTGCAAGCCAGGAGAGCGAGGGAAACTCTGTGCACAAACCAACGTGCTCGTTGTCCTCGGCAGACCAGGTGACTCGGTAAGTGTAGTGATTGATGTTCATGGCTTAGCTCCTAAACGCTCAATGGCAAGAAGGACTTGTCGAACTTGATAAGCCTTTGCCTTTCTTTTGTTGTTCTGAATATTGACCCTCGGATTTCCAGGCCATGGCGTTTTGTAGATGGCGTGACTACTGCCGTTTTGCCTGGGTTTTCCAAAATAGGTTTCGCACACACGTTGTAGCTCGGAAAAGCGCACATTGGCAGGCTCAGTGCGCATTTGTTCGAGAATTTTTTCAACTGTACTCATTTATAAATGGTATCAATAGTGATATCAAATGTCAAATACAAATGACTCGACAATCTACAGAGCTGCCTTGATCTTATGCGTAAGATTGGGAAAACGGCGCGGCAGGGGTAGTTCGTATCCCTCCCGCAGACCAAAAGCAAAAAACCTGACGTTTCAGCACCTCAGGCGGTTTGCGATGTTGTCAGGGCTGTCCGCCAAAACTTAATTTTCGAACCTGCGATGCAGAAATTCGATATGCCACCAGCCCCGCACAATGCGTTGGGCGGCTACAGCTCAAGCAAATCAAGCTCTTTCATACCATTGCTTAGAATTGTTCACTACATAAACCACCAACAGCATGACGGGAACTTCTATCAGCACACCCACGACGGTTGCCAGTGCTGCACCTGACTGCAAGCCAAACAAACTAATCGCTGCTGCGACGGCAAGTTCGAAAAAATTAGAGGCGCCAATCAACGCGGACGGGCATGCGACGCTGTGTTTTTCTCCGACTACGCGATTTAGCCAGTACGCCAGTGCTGAATTAAAAACGACCTGTATCAGGATGGGTACGGCGAGAAGCGCAATCACCAGTGGTTCTTTAAGGATGGCCTCGCCCTGAAAGGCAAACAACAGCACCAATGTGGCTAATAAAGCTGCGATTGACCAAGGCCCGATCTTTACCATTGCAGCATCGAACGCCGCCTCGCCTTTTTTGAGTAAGGCTTTACGCCAAAGCTGAGCCAGAATCACCGGCACCACAATATAAAGAACAACCGAAGTCAACAGGGTGTCCCAAGGCACGGTGATGGCAGAAATACCAAGCAAGAGGGCAACGAGCGGCGCAAACGCAACCACCATGATTGAATCGTTTAGCGCGACTTGTGAAAGCGTAAATAGTGGATCGCCACCTGTGAGACGGCTCCAGACAAACACCATTGCGGTGCATGGTGCTGCGGCCAAGAGAATGAGGCCAGCGATGTAACTATCGAGCTGATCTGGCGGCAACAGGTCGGCGAATAAATGACGGATGAACAGCCATCCTAAAAAGGCCATAGAGAAGGGCTTGACGAGCCAGTTCACAAAGAGCGTGACCCCAATACCTCGACTATGCTTGCGTAATTCGCCTAACGACGAAAAATTCACTTTAACAAGCATCGGGATGATCATCACCCAAATTAAAAAACCCACCGGCAGATTGACCTGTGCAATTTCAACTTGGGCGATCGACTGAAACACGCTTGGGAAAAGCTGACCCAGCGCAATACCCGCGACGATACAGAGAAAGACCCAAACAGTCAGAAATCTTTCAAAAGTGCTCATCGCGCTGCTAACAGTTTTTTTGGCGCTGATCTCGTCTTTATTAATCATGTGCCGTTGCACCCCATGTGGCCTCATCAGATTAGGCGCTCTCGTACCTTGGCCGTCACCCACTCACTTACCGCCACCGTGGCAAGAATGACCAGAAGCAGCATGGTCACTTTGGGCCAGGCGAGGGTGTTGAGCGATGCCTCTAGCTTGACACCAAGTCCGCCTGCGCCCACCAAACCCAACACGGTGGATTCTCGGATGTTGATGTCCCAGCGAAAGACGCTGATGCCCGCCAGCGTGGGTGCAACTTGCGGCACCACGCCCCAAGCCATGGTTTGAGCCGAGCTCGCCCCGGTGGCCTCGATGGCCTCTATTTGCGCGGCATCGATCTCTTCGATGGCCTCGTATAGCAACTTTCCGATGAAGCCGATAGATCGAAGGGCAATGGCCAAGATGCCAGCGAGCACCCCAGGGCCCAGTATGGCCACCAGTAGCAAAGCCCAGATCAGTGAATTGATCGAGCGTGAACCGACAATCAGCAGCAAGGCCACAGGACGCACAAGTTTTGTACTTGGCGTCGTGTTGCGCGCCGCCATAAAAGCGACCGGCACCGCCATGAGTAGCCCGAGCAATGTGCCCAGAGTCGCAATATTGATGGTTTCCCAAAGTGGCCACCAGAGCTCGTGCACAAAGCTCCAGGCAGGCGGCATCATGCGTGAACCGATATCTTGCATTTGTTTGGGTGCGTCTGAGACGAAGGCCCAAATCGTGTCGTTCGTCATCACCTGGAAAGCCCAGGAAACAAAGGCGAGTGTGAGCACCCAGGCAGCGAATAAAATCAGCTCATTGCGGGAGGTGCGTTTGCGCCACACTGGTACGGAGGGTGTCTTCGAGCTCATTGGATGTGCTTTCTGAGCCAGCCCGAGGTGTACTCGGCCACCATCACGATCGCAATGATGACCAGGATGATGGCGGCAGCTGTATCAAATTCGTAGCGGTCCATCGCGGTATTGAGCGTTGCACCAATTCCGCCGGCGCCCACAATACCAATCACGGCTGATTCTCTAAAGTTGATATCGAGCCGGTAAAGCGAAAGGCCCACCAGTCGCGGCATCACCTGTGACAACACCGCAAAGTCGAGCACCTGCAGATAGCCAGCACCCGTGGCACGAAGGGCCTCAAGCTGTGACGCTTCAATCTCTTCGATGTCCTCAGCCATCAGTTTGGCCATGAAGCCTATGGTGGCGAACGTCAAGGTTAAAAATCCGGCAAAGGGCCCAAAGCCGAACATGACCACCAGAAAGATGGCGACGATGATTTCATTGAGTGTACGAGACAAGGCTATAAAACTGCGGCAGAGAAGATAGACCCAAGTTGGCGCAAGGTTGCGGGCAGCGCCCACGGCAACTGGAATCGACAACGCGACGCCAAGTGCAGTGGAGGTGATCGTCATCGTCAGGCTTTCTTGAAAACCAATGACGATCTCGTCCCAGCGGCTTGTGAAATTCGGATTCAGAAAGCCAAGTACGAACACCCAGCCGCGCTCTAGCCCCTGGATGGCACGCGCCCAGTTGACCTCTAGCGAGCCGATACCCACTACGAGGTAAAGGGCTGCACCGACATACAGCGCCCAGCGGACGCGAGGGTTTGCAATAAATGGGGGACGCCGCCACTGGCGTGGCAGTACCGTGGCGGCTGTCACCACAGGGGTCATACAGAGTCAGCCAGTGTCAAAACGCGGTTGTCTCGCTTGCGGCTGTCTTGCTCGCCGTCGTCAGAGTCACCTCTGGCCGTGGCTTGCATGCTTTGGGTAATGGCGGTCCAATCTTCGTCACCATAAATATTTGTCAGTACCGTCTTGTCGATCTCGGCTGCGGGGCCGTCATACACAACAATGCCGGCGCGCAGACCGACAATCCTTGGCAAGAACTCGGTTGCTAACACCACATCGTGAATGTTCACGATCGCCGCAAGCCCGCGTTCTTGACACAGCTCAAGGATCAAGCGCATGATCTGGCGCGAGGTCTTTGGGTCGAGGCTGGCCGTTGGCTCATCCACCAGCAACAACTTTGGGCTTTGCATTAATGCCCGCGCAATACCTACGCGCTGGCGTTGCCCGCCCGAAAGCGCATCGGCGCGTTTGTTCTCCATCCCGCCCAACCCCACACGATCGAGCAGTGAGTAGGCCTGCGCGATGTCATCCCCTTCAAACCGTCGAAACCAGCTGGCCCAGAACCCGGTGTAACCCAAGCGGCCCGATAGCAGGTTTTCCATCACGGTCAGGCGTTCGATCAGAGCGTACTCTTGAAAAATCATGCCGATTTGGCGGCGCGCCTGGCGCAGGCCAGCAGAACCCAGTACGCTTAAGTCTTGCCCCTCTAGCTCGATCTGTCCGCCGCTCGGCTGCACCAGACGGTTCACGCAACGAATAAGTGTGGACTTGCCCGCCCCTGATGGGCCGATCAGCCCCAGCACCTCGCCCGCCCCGACGCGAAGACTCACACCTTTAAGTGCAAGGTCACCTGTGGGGTAGCGTTTTTCTAGCTGGCGCAACTCAAGCATGAAGGCAATCCTTTATTTGCAGGCGTAGCTGACGTTCATCGCCTGATCGATCTCGCGCACGACTTGCCAGTATTGCTTGTAAGTGATGGGCATAAACTTTTCTTGTGGCGGCTCACTCTTGCTGAACTCGGCAGCCAAGGTCGTTCCTTCCCACTTGAAGCTAAAGAAAGCCTCTTTGACTTTTTCAGCCAGTTCGGGCTTGAGGTTGTAGACGTGCCCATACCCCGTCGTTGGGAAGGTTTGAGATTTGTAAATGACCTTGGTTTGCTCCGCCTTAACCACGCCGCGCGCGATCATCCGATCTTTGACAGAGTTGGCAATGGCCGCTGCCGGGTAATCCTTGTTGGCAACGCCTAGAATCGAGTTGTCATGCTTGCCGCTAAACACGGGCGTATAGTCTTTGCCGCTTTCCATCTTGTACTTATCGCGCAACAGGGCAGCAGGAGCCTTGAATCCGGAGTTGGAGGTTTCAGAGGTGAACGCCAAGCGCTTGCCTTTAAGATCCTCAATTTTCTCAATGCCGCTACCGGGATGGGTGATGATTTCCATTTCATAGCCGTAACGGTTGTCTTTAGAAGCCATCATCGCGAAGGGCACAAAACCAGCGCAATTAACAGCGATTGGGTTAGAGCCCGTGTTGAAGCCAGCGACGTGAAGGCGGCCTGCACGCATGGCCTCTAATTGAGCGGCGTTGCTTTGCACCGGGAAAAACTGCACTTTCTTGCCGGTTGTTTTTGCCAAGTGCGCGATAAAGCTATCCCAAACCTTGGCGTAAACAGCGGGGTCTTCAACGGGGGTATAAGCAAATACTAGCGTCGCCGGGTCAACGAACTCGGATGCTTTCATAGGTGCATCTGCTACCAAGTCACCGTTTGTATCTTTGAAACGGGCGTCCATCGCCTGAGAAGCAGGGGCCAGAGTAGTTAGGGCGGCGGCGAAGATGGCTAACAAAACAAAGCGCATGTGATTCTCCAGTGGACATAAAAAATCGAGTCTAGTTTACTGTAGATGACAGAACTATGACGCTCCGCTGGCCCCTTGTCAGTTGCCCCAATCACCAACCAAGCCAAAGGCGAGGTGGTGGGCGTGTAAGCGAAGTTGACGCTTTTCATCTGAATGAAACATTCCTCGTATAACCTCCAAAGCAATCTTTGCTTTCACTTTCTCATCCTGTCGGAACAAATTCGGACCATGGAATTACAGCAGCTGTCGTGCGTGATTCTGATGATTTTGGTCACCGTAGCGTTGATTGACTTCTTTTGCTCAAAAATCCGTTTTGCAATCATCGGCAAACAAGCGCTTTAGCGATGATCACAGGGCAACAAGCGTATCTCTTTTGCTGCTGCTGACGTTGTTTGAAATCGCCCGACTTGGGTCGAGGGTCCTAAGGGTTTAGACTGTCGTGAGCGAGCTAGCTGCGATTTGTCAGTCAATGGGATTTGCTCAAGACAAAAGGGTGAAACAGCATGAAAGGTGTTGTCGTGTGTCCGCAGCCGCGTGCTGCCGAGGTGGGGGCAGAGATTCTTGAGAGCGGCGGTAACGCTTTTGATGCTGCGTTGGCAACGGCTTTCTCGCAAATGGTCAATGACCCTTTTATGTGCGGCTTGGGCGGCATGGGGACCTTGCACTACTTTCATGCCGCGACGGGCACAAGCGGGATGATTGATTTTTATAACCGCGCGGGCTCTAACGTGCGCCCGGATATGTGGGAAAAAGATTGTAAGGGCCGCACACCGATTTCTGGCTATAGCTTGTTTGATGATTTTCGAAGCGAGATTGGCTATACCGCCATCATGACGCCTGGTACGCCCGTAGGGCTCGGTTTGTTTCATGAAAAGCTTGGCTCGATGCCTTGGGCCGATTTGATTGCACCGGCGATTACCCAAGCGAACGAAGGCATCTTGGTCACGCCGAACTTGGCAACGGTGTGGAGCGGTTACGCTCAGCCCGGGATCCCGGATGGGCTCACCCGTATCCGCAAAACCGCCGAATGCGCGCGTGTGTATTTGCATCCCGAAGGGCGTTTGTTTAAGGTCGGTGATGTGATGCGCCTGCCTGACTATGCCCGCACGCTAGAGCGGCTCGCTAAAGGCGGTTGGCGCGAGTTTCATCAAGGTGCGCTCGGCGACGAAATCGCCCGCGACCTAGAGTCCAATGGTGCCTTTGTGACCCGCCAAGACTTGGCTGACTATCAACCTGAAGAGAGTGCGCCTTTGGTGGGTTCTTATCGTGGTTATGAGGTGCGCTCTAATCCGCCACCAGGCAGTGGCGCAACCTTGATTGAAATGTTGCAGATTCTTGAGCACTTTGATTTGAGCGCCCTCGACCATGGCTCGGCACGGCACATCGATTTAGTGGCGCGCGCGATGGCTGCCGCCCACGTTGATCGCAATGCGTATCTAGGCGACCCACGTTTTGCAGAGGTTCCTACCGAGATGTTGATCTCTAAAAAGCGTGCAGCGTATTGGGCTGAACGCATTCAGTCGGGTCAGTATGCGGGCGGGCAGGAAGAGGCGCCACCCGGTTGTACCACCCATGTCTGTGTCATGGATGCCGAGGGCAATGCAGTATCGATGACCCATACCCTTGGCACAGCCGCGGGCGTCGTCAGCCCGGGCTTAGGTTTTAACTACAACAACTCAATGAAGCTGTTTGATCCGGTCCCGAATAAAAAGAATTCGATGGCCCCAGGTAAAGCGCGTACCACTGGGATGGTACCCACCATGTTGCTCAAAGACGGCAAGCCCGTGCTGTTAGCCGGCGCGCCAGGCGGGAGCGTGATCATTAGCGCCACCCTGCAGGCGATTTTAAACGTGGTGGATTTTGGGATGTCACCGGTCGAAGCGGTTACCGTCCCACGTATTCATTGCGAGGGTCTGGGGATACACACTGAGGCCACCGTGCCGCGCTCGGTGATTAAAGAGTTGCGTGCGTTAGGTCATACCGTTCATCAAAGTGCGCATAGCTTTGAGCCCAGCATGTCGCGTGCGCACGTGATTTCAACCATTGGTGGGCGCATGCGGGGCGGTGCTGACCCAAGGGGTGGGGCAGGGGTTGTGTACGCGCACTAGGGTTGGTTGACCGGACGGGTACGATGGCTGCCAACGGTTCGGGCGTTCAAATGGGTGCGATCCGCAACCTCTTGTTGGCTTGGGTGTTTACCTTGCCTTCGTCGATCGTGTTGTCCGCTTTCTTGTACTGGGCGTTCTCACAAGTGTTCTGAGTGCGCCTCTGATACATTTTAAGTGTTGGTTCGCGGCGGTGCATATTTTGATACGCACCGCCGCATGCATTTTTTAGTTGATAGGAATTGATTTCAGCAAAAGCTGCCGACCGGCACGATGCTTAGCAGATAACCATCCTATTTATAAACAACGGTGAGTGTTTCTGCCACGAGTGCCGGCTTTGTAACGCCTTCAATCTCGACAGTATTGCTATAAGTCAGTCGCGCACCGCCCTCTATGTCGTCATATTTTTCGAGGGTGCGGTGTAGGCGAATGCGTGCGCCGCACTGCACGGGGCTCACGAACCGAACCTTGTTTTGGCCATAGTTGACCCCGCGCGAGCGTTGCTTAATACGAACAATTTGACTAGCCAGATAGGTCACGAGCGAAAGCGTGAGCATGCCATGGGCGATTGTTTTGCCATCTGGCATCTGTTGTTTTGCACGCTCGCGATCAATGTGAATCCAGTTATGGTCACCAGAGACCGCGGCAAAGTCATCGATCCGTTTTTGATCTACGGTCAGCCAGTCACTGCTGCCAACCTTTTGACCGACGTATTGCTTCATATCTGAAGGGAATTCGACTTCAAGCATGATGAGTTCCTGTGTCACGCGTCACGCCCGGCAGGTAGGGTGCGCATTTTGGGCTAAGTTGTAGTGGTGCACCGGTTATTTTTTGCAGTGTTTCGAAGTCGATGTCGTTGGCGATTCTTTCGACGACAAAACCAGTCGCGCTGATTTCAATTAAAGCGTAATTTGTATAAATTCTTGTGACACACTTGTGACCGGTTAATGGGTAAGTGCAGCGTTCGAGAAGGCGTGGTGCACCATCCTTTTGGCAATGCTCCATTAGCACCCAAACGTTTGCAGCACCTGCGGCAAGATCCATCGCACCGCCTACCCCTGGAGTTTCTGTCGAAGAGCCCGTTGACCAGTTGGCTAAGTCACCATTTGCAGCCACCTGAAAAGCGCCGAGGCAGGCGATATCGATGTGGCCTCCGCGGATCATCAAGAAAGAATCGCTATGGCTAAAAATCGAGGCACCTTTTAGAAGCGTGACGGGCAACTTGCCTGCGTTGACGATATCGCTATCCTCTTGCCCTGCTTCTGGAGCGGGTCCGAGCCCTAGTAGTCCTTGTTCGCTGTGCAGCAAAACCTCGCGACCAAGCGGAATGTAATCTGCGATCATGGTGGGCAAACCAATACCAAGATTGACGCAGAAGCCTTCGGGGATATCTTCTGCCGCGACGCGGGCAATATCTTTTCTGTTGAGACCTTTCATTTGCTTTGACACTCCTCGGCGGTACAAGATAACAAGCGCATCATTTCTTGACCTCAAATAAGCGGTCGATGAACAACCCAGGTGTGACGATATGCTCTGGATCGAGTTCTCCTAATTCGACAAACGCATCGACCTGCGCGACGACAAGCTTCGCTGCTCCCGCCATCGCAGGGTTATTCACGCGGGCACCGCGGTGATAAACCAAATTACCCCAGCGATCACCTTTTTTTGCTTTAATTAAGGCCACATCCCCAACTAAGGGTTTTTCAAAAACGTACTCTCGTCCGTCAATGAGGCGTGTCTCTTTGCCGTGCGCTAAGTCGGTGCCTGCGGCGGTACGCGTAAAGAACCCGCCAATACCTGCGGCGCCCGCGCGAATGCGTTCGGCCAAAGTGCCTTGGGGGACAAGTTCAAGCTCAATCTTGCCGGCGCTGTAGAGTTCGTCAAAGATTGTCTTTCCAAGCAAGCCTCTTGGAAACGAGCATACGCATTTTCTCACGCGATTGGCTCGCATCAAGTCGGCCACAATATCATTACCCATGGTGGTGTTGTTAGCGACTAAGGTCAGGTCTCGTGCCCCGAGTTCAAGAACACCCGCTAACAATTCTGTAGGCTGCCCCGACGTACCAAAACCGCCGATCAGCAGAACATCGCCATCCTTGATGCCTTGCAATGCTTGCGCCATTGACTCAACACGCTTGTTGATCATGGCTAATCCAGATCGTTACCGCGCATGTCTGCATTGCGTCGCGCTCGACGCGCTAAGTCCAACATGACAGTGCCGATTGCATTTGGGTTATCGATCGGTTCGGCTTGAGGTCCGCGATGCCAGCCTTCCATCGTTGCAAGAAACCCGCCACCCAATTCAAACACTCGTGCGGTGACTTCGGCGCTTTCGGCGCTGGCTAACCAGGTTGCTGCAGCGGCGATCCAACGAGGGTGCCGCTGCGCGATTTCTTCGGGCGTGCGCTCACGTAAGCTTTCGGTCATCCGTGTCTGTGCGTGCGGGCTAATGGCATTGACCGTGATTCCATAACGTTTTAATTCACGCGCAGTGATGATGGTGAATGCAGCGATCCCGGCTTTGGCGGCGCCGTAATTGCTTTGCCCAATGTTGCCGAGCAAGCCCGAAAATGAAGTGGTATTGATGAGCCGTGCGTTCACAGATTCGCCGGTGAGTTTTTGCTGAGCTCGCCAGTACACGGCAGCGTGGTGGCAAGGTGCGAAGGTTCCTTTTAAATGAACCTTGATGACGGCATCCCACTCGCTTTCTTCCATGTTGACAAGCATCCGGTCACGAAGAATGCCTGCGTTGTTAATCACGACGTCGAGCTTGCCAAAGTGCTCGACCGTGCTGTGGATCATATGCTCGGCCTCTTTCCATTCAGAGACGTCGTCACAGTTTGCGATGGCCTCGCCACCTGCTGCTTTGATTTCGTCAACCACTTGTTGCGCGGCAGTCGTGTCTTTGCCTAAACCTTCGCGTGATACGCCAAGGTCATTGACAACGACTTTGGCCCCACAGGCGGCTAATTGCAAGGCATATTCGCGCCCAATTCCACGTGCAGCGCCGGTAACGATTGCAACGCGTCCTTCACATAAACGGCTCATGATTGACTAGGCTCCTTGTGTAGTTATCAGAATACTGGCTAATGGTTATCGTTCAAATTTGGGTGGTCGTTTTTCGATAAACGCGAGTGCGGCTTCTTTGTGATCGGCGGCAAGCGTGGCGGTCACATGATTAAAGGCTTCTTGATTCAGCACTTGATCTAGGGTGTTTTGCAAGGCTTGGTTTAAATTGTCTTTCATCAATGCGAGTGCTTGTCGAGGACCCTTAGCAAGTTTTTGAGCAATTGCGGTGACCTCTGATTCAAGATTTTCACGCGAACAAAGGCCCGTCAGTAACCCTAAATCTTGCGCTTGCTGCGCACTAAGGGTGGGTGATAGCAAATACAGTTCGCGAGCCTTCGCAAAACCGACGATACGCGGTAAAAAATAATGCCCACCAAAATCACCGGGCAAGCCCACGTTGATAAACGCCGTTTTGAATTTTGCCGAACCATCTGCGTAGCGAAAGTCGCAAGCTAGCGCCAAACACAGTCCGGCGCCGGCAGCTGGGCCGCGAATCATCGCGATGGTGGGGATGGGTAGGGTATGAAGCAACTCTGTAATCAGATTGCGCTGCCGTAAGCGCGCGACTTTTTGCTCAAAAGATATAGACTCTGCGGGTGAGTTCGCCATGCGGGCCACGTCACCACCTGCGCAAAAGGCATCGCCCGCACCGGTTAGCACGATTGCGCCAATCTGCTTATTATCTTTAGCCTCAAGCAGGGCCTGGCCTAGCTGGTCGTACAGCTCGGGGCTGAGCGCATTGAGACGCTCTGGTCGATTCATGACGAGCGTCATGACGCCCTCGTGCACTGACCTGAGTAATGGTGATGACTGCTCTGGCATATTGTCTCCGAGTGGTATCTAAGTACCTTAAGCGCTAGCTTAGAGCAAATTATCCTTTTCGGTGAAAAAAGAAAAACCACTGCCTAAAGACGTGGTTTGAATGGTATAAAACTAAGACAAGGCTGACAGCTGACTCGCTCTAATATTTGGTTCAAACCAAAAGCTTCACAGGGACAACACAATGAGTATTAAAGGCAAGGCCTATATCGCCGGGATCTTCGAGCATCCGGCTCGCAAAATCACCAATATGTCGCTGGCACACTTGCACGCTGAGTGTGCCAAAGGGGCGCTTGAAGACGCCGGTTTGACCATTCATGACGTCGACGGCTATTACTGCTCGACCGATGCGCCTGGCAGCCTGGGTGGTATCAACATGATTGACTACATGGGGTTGACAGTTAAACACTCTGACTCGACCAACACAGGCGGGTCGTCTTATATGTATTTGGTCGCGCATGCGGCTGAAGCCATCGCGGCGGGCAAGTGCAGTGTTGCCTTAATTACCTGTGCAGGCTTTGGTCGCCCTGGCACGATCGCGCGTGACCTGGATACTGCCATCCCGGACACCCCGTTTGAAATGCCATATGGGCCTGTCACGGTAAATTTATACGCGCTTGCTGCGATGCGACATATGTATGAGTTTGGCACCACCAGCGAACAACTGGCTTGGGTCAAGGTTTCCGCGTCGCACCATGCGCAACACAATCCCAACGCATACTTGAAAAAAGTGGTCACCGTTGAAGACGTCGTGAACTCGCCCTTGATTGCTGACCCGCTGCACCGGATGGATTGCTGTGTGGTCACCGATGGTGGTGGCGCGGTCATCGTGGTGAGCCCAGAGGTCGCTAAGCGCCTGAAACGTCCGTTAGTAAAGTTAATTGGCGCTGGCGAATCACCTAAGGGTCAGATGGGCGGCAAGATTGACATTACGTATACCGGTGCGGTGCGCTCGGGCCCGATCGCGTTTGCCGAAGCGGGCGTTAAGCCTAGCGACATTAAGTACGCGTCAATTTACGATAGCTTCACGATCACTGTGGTCATGACACTTGAGGATCTTGGTTTTTGTAAAAAGGGCGAGGGTGGCAAGTTTGTGATGGATGGGAACTTGATTTCGGGTGTAGGAAAATTACCTTTCAATACGGATGGCGGTGGGATGTGTAACAACCATCCAGTCAATCGTGGCGGCATTACCAAAATCATCGAAGCAGTGCGACAGTTGCGCGGCGAAGCCCATCCCTTAGTGCAAGTTGAAAACTGCGATATTGCCTTGGCGCACGGAACCGGCGGTTCGCTGAGTACCCGTCACGGCAGTGCGACATTGATTATGGAAAGAGAGTAAAGCCATGACCACACCCTATCAAGACAGAAAAATCCCTGCCCCAAAGTTGAACTTCGGCGATGAGCCTTATTTTGATGCTGCCACGCAAGGCAAGTTGATGCTGAAGTTTTGCAACGACTGCAAGCAATATCATCACTATCCTCGTGCGCTCTGCCCGTTTTGCTTCAGTGATAAAACTGAATTTAAACAAGTAAAAGGCACGGGTACGGTGTATAGCTATAGCGTCACGCGCACCTCGGGTCCTGTGCCCTATGCGATTGCTTACGTCACACTTGATGAAGGCATCACCATGCTGACCAATATCGTTGATTGCGACTTGGATACGATTCGTTGTGGACAGAAGGTCGCGGTGACCTTCAAGCCCAGCGAAGAGGGCCCTGCGATCCCGATGTTTAAACTGGCTTGAGTCCAGAGGATAAAAAATGAGCGACGCGCTTTACACCTACTGGGTCGGGATGGATATCCCCGTCGACACCAGTGCTGCCGATGTTGCAGCGTTTAATGACTTTTACTCAAATGTGCATAAGCCTGAAGTGTTGGCTGGCAATCCAGGCTTTTTGCGTGGGCGCCGTTATGAGCTTGCGCAAGACGACACGCGTGGTGCGCGTGGGCCACGCTTTATCGCCGCTTATGACATTGAAAGCAAAGAGGCGGCGCAACTTTATATCAGCCGCAATGATGGGCCAGCAAGCGGGCGACCTGTGTATAGCGACGGCCCCGCAGCCTGGCGACAGCGCAACACCAAGTGGCGTTTGATGTGGCAGCATGTGTTGAACAACCCTGCAGCCGCTAAAGTGTCTGCTTCGCCTTACATGTATCTGGTCGGCATGAACGAAGCGGCGGGTTCAGGCGAAGCTGAGTTAGCGCAATTCAATGAGTTTTACAACACGATCCATGTGCCAGAAGTGTTGGCAGGTTATGGTTTTGTGACTGGCGCACGCTATAAAAATATGCGTACCTTTCTGCACCCCGAGCCCGGTGCGCCAAACTTTTTGGCGATGTACGGGATCAAGGACGAGGCAGCAGCCAAATCGTTCATGAAAGATCGGTTGGCCGCCGTGCCTGGGACGAGCCCTTTCTCTGATGGGCCACCCCCTTGGCAAAATCGCGACACGAAGTGGCGCTTGACGTATCGTTTGGTTGGTTAGGATTGAGTGATTTGCGACCGCTAGCTTAAGCATGGATAGTCTTGCTCGGGCTGACGGTTCGTTAAATTGATAGAGCAATATTAAGACGACAAAGGCTTCATCATGATTTATTCCCGTCACATCGGCGATGCAAAAATTTATAATGTGCTTGAATATAGCGGC
Organism: Bordetella parapertussis; assembly: GCA_945872285.1. Lineage (GTDB taxonomy): Bacteria > Pseudomonadota > Gammaproteobacteria > Burkholderiales > Burkholderiaceae_B > Zwartia > Zwartia parapertussis_D. Next base: position 20,759 of record CAMBZR010000043.1, read on the forward strand.
CCGACCCACGCGGCTGATTTTGTGTTTCCTGCGTTAGATGTGCGCGACATCGTGCCGCATCTGTCGTGGCTGGCTCCGCATCACTACAACATCAAACTGCAGCGCTTTATCGTTGCCATGCAGTTGTGGGTGATGCATATGGGCGAGAACGTGATCGTGATTGACCTGGGGGTTGGTAATCATAAAAAGCGCGGCTCAGAGCGGATGAACATGCTCAACACTCTGACGCCGCTTTGGCTTGACGCGGCAGGGGCAAGCGCTAAAACAGTAACGCATGTGATCGTGACGCACTTTCATCCAGACCACGTCGGTTGGGGCACCCGCATGGTGGATGGTCGCTGGGAGCCTATGTTTCCGAATGCCCGCCACTTGATGCCGAGGGTTGATTTTGAAGCTGCACACGCGGCGTATAAAAATGGCGACAAGGGTGTGATCAGTGGTTCGTTTGAAGATAGCGTGCTACCGCTTTATGAGCTGGGCTTGATTGATCTGATTGATGATGGTGATGTGGTGGCGGGTTGCTTGAAGGCTGAAGCCATGCCGGGTCATACGCCGGGTTCGTTGCACTTTCGACTGCAGTCAAAAGGGCAAGAAGCGATCTTTGCGGGGGATGTGATGCATAGCCCCTTGCAGATTGCGATGCCGCATATCAACACCTGGATTGATGCTCATGCCGAACAGGCGCGCGCATCGCGCGCCTTGTTTCTAAAGCGTGCAGCTGAGCGTAACGCCATGATTTTTCCGGTGCATTTTGGCTGGCCACACTGTGGTTACATACGCGGCGACAGCACGAAAGGGTATCGCTTTGAGCCGGTTGAGCCTGAAGCGCGTGGCGAGTAACTCAGAAAGAGCGCGTTGCGCGTTGGTTTAGGGTGTTTCTGGTAAGAGATGAAGATAATTAAAAAGGGAGATCACAATGAAAAAAATCTTACGGGCTGTTCTTTTGATAATGGCGCTTGCGCCTTTGCTCGCGACGGCGCAGACCTACCCAGACAAACCGGTCAAAATGATTGTGCCCTACCCCGCAGGCGGCCCTGCTGATCAGATCGCCCGTGAACTTGCAAACGGGTTGTCGCAGGCGCTGGGGCAAACCTTTGTGATCGAAACAAAAGGTGGGGGTAGTGGTTCGATTGGCACGGGCTATGTCGCCAAAGCGGCTCCTGATGGCTACACGCTGTTAGCCAGCGCCGGTGCACCTCATACTGCAGTGCCTGTCTTTAGCTCTAATCCACCTTATGACGGCATTAAAGAATTTTCGCCGATTTTGATGATGATCGATGTGCCAAACGTGATGGTGATTGGCCCCCACATTAAAGCGACCAACGTCAAAGAGTTCATCGAGTTAGCCAAAACAAAAGTCATGACCTATGGCTCAAGCGGAACAGGTAGCTCAACCCACATAGCAGGCGAGATTTTTCAAATTGAAGCGAAGATCAAAATGACCCATGTGCCCTATAAAGGGGCAACGCCTGTGGTCAACGACATGCTGGGTGGGCATGTTGACGTCTCGTTCTTAAATTTGTCGGCGATGCTGCCACATATTAAGTCGGGTAAGCTTCGCGCCATTGGCCTGTCTTCTCAGACGCGTGCAAAGGCGTTGCCTGAGGTGCCGACCTTGAGTGAGCAAGGCGTGCCCAACGACACAGGCTCGTGGTATGGATTGCTTGCCCCTGCTGGCACGCCCGCTAATGTTGTACGGGTGTTGTACGATGCGAGCGTGAAGTATTTTTCACAGCCTGAAGTGCGTGCCAGGGTCGAAGCGACGGGGTCAGAGTTCAAAATGCTCAACCCGCAACAGTTTTTGGCTGCGATGACTAAAGAAAAACGTCAACTGGCCGAGCTAAACAAGATTTTGAATATTAAGATGGATTAAGTCGTTACGCTTAATTCTTGTATGCGAACTTTATGAACAAAGGATCAGTATGGATAAGGTAGTTGCCTCAGCCGCACAGGCAATCGCAGACATTCAAGCGGGCGCGAGTGTCGCGATCGCTGGGTTTGGTTTGGCACATCGTTTTCCGAACAATTTGATCTTTGCTTTGCGAGACAAAGGCACAACAGACTTGACCTTGGTTTGTAACTCACTGGGCGCCGCTGGTGAAAAAGGTCAGTTGTTGGTTGAAAACAATCAGGTTAAAAAACTGGTGGCTGCGTTTTCAATCAGGGCCGGCATGCAAACCGAAGGCGAAAAGAGAATCGCCGCAGGCACACTTGATGTCGAGCTCGTACCTCAAGGCATTTTGGTTGAACGCTGTCGTGCAGGGGGCGCTGGTATCCCAGCTTTCTACTCGCCAACCGGGGTCGATACCGACCTGGCTGAGGGTAAAGACGTTCGTTATTTCAATGGCAAGCCTCACGTACTTGAGCATGCCATTCAGGTTGACTATGCTTTTTTGAGCGCCTATCGCGCTGATCGTGCAGGCAATGTCCAATTTCGTGGTGGTAGCGCTAACTTCAATTCAGCCTTTGCTAAAGCTGCGAAGGTTGCGATCGTTGAGGTCGAAGAAATTGTTGAGGTGGGTGAGTTGCCCCCCGAGTTAATCGATTTGCCTGGCATTTTTATTACGCGCGTCTTGAAGATCACTGACATGATTGATGTCAAAACCCTAACGCGCGCTGAAAAACGCGCGGCCGATAGCGCCCGCACCTATAACGGCAAGCAAGCATTGACCCGTAACGGCATTGCTAAAAATGCAGCAAAGATTGTTAAAGACAACACCTATGTGAATCTTGGCGTTGGTATCCCCACGCAAGTGTCAAATTTTCTGGGTGGTCGCGGTGTCTGGCTACACGCTGAAAACGGCGTACTTGGCTATGGTGGCATCGTGTCTGGCGATGCAGTCGACCCCGATGTCTTTAATGCAGGTGGCCAGTTCGTTGAGGCCGTGCCCGGCACGTCATTCTTTGAGAGTGTGATGTCTTTTGAAATGGCCCGCGGTGGTCATATCGACACTGTCATCTTGGGCGCCTATGAGGTCGATCAAGACGGTAACGTGGCTAACTGGAGCATCACTGATGCGCGTCGTGGCGGGATCGGTGGCGCGATGGATTTAATCTCTGGTGAAGTCGAACTCATCATTGTCATGGAACACGCTGACAGCAAGGGCAGAACCAAATTGCCTCGTCGCTGCAAGTATCCACTGACAGGTCGCGAGTGCGTGGATTGGTTGGTCACCGATTTGGCCGTATTGCACTGGGTCAACGATCGCTTTGTACTCGAGGCGATTGCACCTGGGTTTACGCCTGAAGAAGTCAAAGCGCTTGGCGAGATTGACTTTGCGGTGTCGCCCGACCTTAAGATGATGGAGTAAGGTGTTTAGGCCAACCATGATGGTGATAAGCGCATGAAATTGCCTCTTGAGGGGCTCAAGATTCTTGATCTTAGTCACGCCTTGGCAGGCCCCTTTTGCTCGACCATGCTGGCTGATTATGGTGCGCAAGTCATCAAGATCGAGCCCCCCGGAAAAGGTGATATCGCTCGCGCTTGGGGCACAAAATTGCCTGGCGGTGAAACCGATTATTTTGTTGGGCTTCATCGTAATAAACAAGGTATCGTGCTCGACTTAAAAAATGCCGAAGGCAAAGAGACTTTTTTGCGAATGGTCGAGCGCTGCGATGTGGTGCTTGAAAACTTTCGCCCTGGTACGCTCGTCAAGCTAGGGGTTGATTATGAAGTTGCGCGCAAGCGTAACCCCGGCATTATTTATTGTTCGATTTCAGGCTTTGGGCAAGATGGCCCTTACCGAGATCGTCCGGCCCTTGATTTGATTGTGCAGGCTGAAAGCGGCATGATCAGCGCAACGGGCGATGAGGGTGGGCATGGTGCGCGTGCGGGCGTGTCGATTGCAGATCTGACTGCGGGCATGAATGCTGCCTTAGGCATCATGATGGCTTTGCGCGCCAAAGACGCAACGGGTGTCGGGCAGTCGATCGATATTTCGATGCTAGAAGGCCAGCTATCGCTGCTAAGTACCATGATCGGTGATTACTTCTCGACGGGCACTATTGCGGGCCCGATGGGCACGGCCTACAAGGCCTTGTTGCCGTATCAAACCTTTCGTACAAAAACACAAGACCTCGCCTTGGCGGTGGGTAGCGATAAGTTATGGCTCGAGTTTTGCCCGCTGATCGGTTGCTCTGACATGACACATGATCCTCGCTTTGCCACCAACAGCGCACGTATGCAAAATCGCAAAGCGTTGATTGACAGGCTGCAAGAGGTCTTTTTGACGCGTAGCTTCGCTGAGTGGGAAACCATCCTCGTTGGTGCTGGTATCCCAATGGGCTCGATCAATAACGTGAAGCAAGTGGTTGAGCACCCGCAAGTCGTCGCACGCGGCGCGATCGTTGATATGGTGCATCCACGTGCCGGTAACGTGCGCGTGGTGGGCGTGCCGATTCGCATGTCGGCAACGCCTGGGTCGGTACGTACACCGTCGCCTTCGCTGGGCGAGCATACTGAAGCGGTACTGAGTGATGTGCTTGGCATGACCACGAACGAAATCGAAACGCTCAGGGGCGCAGGTGGATTGGGTTGAGATGGATCGAAGATTTTCAGGCTGGTGTGAACTCTGGTATCGCGCGGATCATAAAGTCATCAAACAAAGGTACGGTAAAGGCCATCACGCCGTGGGCGGGGCTGTAAACCATCCCTTTCTTAATTAGCTTTGATCTAACTGGCCCTAGCCCTTTGAGCGGCAAGCCAAGCGCACTGGCGATATCGCTAGATCTGGGGTGAGTCGGCCCCAGATACGCCATTGCACGAAGAAAATGTTTTTCACCTGGGGTCAGTCGATCGAAACGCACACGAAAAAAATTCTTGTCCAGCCTTCTAATGACATCGGGCGTTGCATCCTGAACCACTTTTAGCGTAATCGGGCTTGTAGTCGCTGAGTTCCAGGCCTGGTACCCCCACTCTTGCAGAAAATAAGGGTAGCCTTGGGTTAAACGAAACACTTCTTGTAGGGCCGCATTATCAATCATTACACCCACAGCAGTCGCAGGGTCGCGCAGCGCTTTTGCAGAGTCTGATTCTGAAAGTGCGCCAACCTCAGGAAAATTGAACAATCGTTCGGCATAAGACTTTGACTCACCAGCCATACCGGCCAGCATGGGTAACCCTGACGCCAGTAAAACGAGTGGCAGTTGTTTTTGTTGCATCTTATGCATGGCCATGATCAGGGCGCCCAATTCTTTTGAGCTTAAATACTGAACTTCATCAATCAGGATCGCGACTGCAGTATCCCGCTCTTGGGCGGCTTCTGCGATCGCCATAAAAAGGTTAGGAAGGTCAATTTCAAGGTCCCCGCTATCGGCGGTCCCAGTGGCGGGTTCGATATCTAAGCCTAGCGCAACATCGCCCACGGTGACCTTGATACCACCAATAAAGCTGCGCAGTACTGCAAGACCTCGTTTGACTTTATGGCCGACAGCAGTCATGCGGTCTAACTCGTGCAGCAAGCTTCGCAAAGCAGGGTAAATCAACTCACCAAGTGATTTGTCTGCGTGCGCCTCCAGCAATATCGTTTGATAGCCGGTATTTTTGGCGATACGTTCGATCTCGTTAAGAAGGACAGTTTTGCCAACGCCACGCAAACCGGTTAGCAGCAGGCTCTTTTCTGGCCTCTTTTGCTTGATACGTCCAAGAAGGATTGCAGACTCGGCTAAGATCGAGTCTCGGCCTACCAGTTCGGGCGGAGGGGATCCGGCACCAGGAGAAAAAGGGTTGTTGATGGGATCCAAGGTAGTCCTTTGTTCAAACTGTTAATGCCTAGACTATTTGATCTAAATCTAAGCATTTATCAACTGTTCTATCAAAGTCTAACATTGTCTACCATATATTTGATAGGTTTGTTTAGATTTTAGTAGATTTTGATCGCTATTTTGTGCCTAAAACCTGAAAACGGTCAAAACTTTTTACTAACCCTATGACAACCGTAAACAAATCCTCAGCAGCAGACGCTACCTTTACCACCCGTCCCGAGATTGTCGGCACCTTTGGGGTTGTGGCCTCCACCCACTGGCTGGCCTCGCAAACCGCGATGGGTATTCTTGAACAGGGCGGTAATGCCTTTGATGCGGCAGTGGCCGGTGGCTTTGTCTTACAAATT
>CAMBZR010000044.1 GCA_945872285.1 Bordetella parapertussis
CCAAAGACCCACGGCAGCTGCAGCAACATATTGCATAACATTCAAAAATTGATCAGTCATAGTTTTGCCTCGAAAACTCCTTTTTATGACTTTAAAGTGACGAAATGATGAACATCAGTAAAGCCGTACGTAATGTCTTTGCCAATGAAGACCTCAATTTTTTGGTAACTAATCGAATTCCTAGGCTTGCTGTCACGCATTTCATGGGTTGGTTCAGTAAAATCAAGGTGGGTTGGGTGCGTGACGCTTCGATCGGCGTCTGGAAACTATTTACCGATCTTGATTTAAGCGAAGCTAAAAAACAACGTTTTGACAGTCTTCACGATTGCTTTATTCGTGAGCTGCGTGAAGGTGCTCGGGTCATCGATCACCACCCAGAGGTGATGACAAGTCCTTGTGACGCCATCGTTGGCGCCTGCGGCAAGATCATTAATGGGCAAGTGTTTCAGGCGAAGGGGTTTCCTTATACCCTCACTGACCTCTTTGGCCCTCAGACCGACACTAGGGCTTGGGCCAACGGCCAATACATCACCTTGCGTTTAACCTCTGCGATGTACCACCGCTTTCATGCCCCTTATACCGGTGCGATGACCGCCGTACATTATCTTGCAGGCGATACCTGGAACGTCAACCCGATTGCCTTAAAGCGTGTTGAGAAACTATTTTGTAAAAATGAACGCGCGGTACTTTCGCTCGAACTAGGCGTACAAAAGCACAAGGTGGCGCTCGTGCCTGTTGCTGCGATCTTGGTGGCCAGTATCCGCTTACACAGCTTGAATACTTTATTTCATACACGCTACCAAGGACAGACTGATTTTGTATGCAATGTCGCCTTTGAAAAAGGACAAGAGCTTGGTTGGTTTGAGCACGGTTCAACCATTATCGTGTTCGCGCCAGAAGGGTTTTCATTAGCTGACCAAATCTTGCCCGGTGCGCAAATCAAAATGGGAAGCCCGCTGATGCAACTGCCACCCGGGCAGCAGGCGATGGGAACCACAAACCACGCTGCCCGAGCGAGCGAGCCGTGAATCGTGGCTTCTATATCGTCATCCTCGCGCAAACCTTTTCCTCACTGGCAGATAACGCACTGTTTATTGCTGCGATCGCACTGATTCATCAATTAGAAGGACCGGTGTGGGTGCCCCCTCTCATCAAATGGGGCGTTGCCGCCAGCTACGTATTGCTAGCACCATTCGTTGGCGCAATCGCCGACGCTTATCCTAAAGGCAAAGTGATGTTCACCACAAATGCCTTCAAAGTCATAGGATGCATCTTGATGTTTAGCTACGGCTTTTTTGGCTTGACGGCATCTGAACAAATCGTCTTAATCTGCGTAGCCTATGCAATTGTCGGTACAGGTGCCGCCGCGTATTCGCCCGCCAAGTACGGCATCATCACTGAGATGTTACCCCCCGAGAAACTTGTCATCGGTAACAGCTGGATTGAGGGCATGACGGTCGTTTCGATCATTATGGGATCCGTTGTTGGCGGCTTGCTGGTATCGCCCACAGTATCGGCTTGGCTACTGTCACACAACACGCTCCAGCAAATAGCCAGTACGCCTGCCGAAGTTGCGATCGTAATGATTGGTCTGTTGTACATCGCCGCAGCGCTGACCAATTTATTGATTCCAAACACAAACGCCAAGTACCCGAAGCAGCATCAGCATCCCATTCGCTTGATCAAAGCCTTTATTGGCTACACCAAGGTGCTATGGACCGATAAGCTAGGCCAGATTTCATTAGGGGTCACGACGCTCTTTTGGGGCGCGGGCGCAACACTGCAACTGATTGTGATCGAATGGGGTCGCAGTCAACTAGGCTATCGCTTAGATCAAGCGTCGATCTTGATGGGCATTGCGGCCTTAGGTACGGTGCTGGGATCCATTGCAGCGGCTCGCGTACCCCTTAAGCAATCGCTTCGTGTGCTGCCGGTTGGGGCACTGATGGGTTTAGTCGTACTCATCATGCCACTGATCTACAACGAATGGGCGGTGTATGGGCTGTTGCTAGTCATAGGGATTTTGTCTGGCTTTTTTGTTGTACCCATGAACGCTCTGCTCCAGCATCGTGGCCATCTTTTGCTGTCAGCGGGCCATTCAATTGCTGTGCAAAACTTCAATGAACAACTCAATATTCTATTGATGGTCTCTTTGTACAGCTTAATGCTATGGCGAGGGATTTCAATCAACACCATCATCGTGATGTTTGGTCTATCGGTTGCGATCTTGATGCTTGTGTTGATCCGGTGGCATCAGAAAAACCTTCGTAAGGATCCGAGCCTCCTCTTGCGTATTGGTGAACACGGCCAGGGTCAGGCGCTTTGACAGCCTAATCAAACCGATAGGTCACACCCACCTGCAAACGGCTGACATACGCCCCAGAACCGCCCCAAGCCGCCTCAAATGTGCTGGCGTTGCGCTGATAAGACAACCCCAGGCTCAGATCCTTGGTGGGCGAATACATCAAGGCGACAAGCCCATAGCGGGTCAATGATGGATCAGACTCAATCGGATTGGTGCTGATCCCGCCATCAAGCGCGATTTTCCATTCGGGTGAGATATTCCAGACCGGTGCGAGCGAAACCGAATACAGATTGGTGCGATTTGCATCTTCACTGAAGCCGACGGTGTACGCCTTGTTATACGGTGCGCGCAAATAGCCTGCGTTGAAATGCAACTCGTAGTTCTCACTAAATTGCGAGGCAACGAAGGTTAACCCGTAGTTCCAGCCTGCGTTACCGAGACCATATACTTGTTGCGAAGTACTTGACGGCGCAATCAATTGAGGCCGCAGCGTCAGGTTCAAACCCGTCTCACCATCGCCCATAAAGCGCCACTTCAAGTTCAAGGTGTAATTTCCAACGCGCGAAAATGAGCCCAGTGGCTGCAAATAATAGGTAGACGTGAAATGAAGGTCAATGTTGTCAGTCAAGCCGCCTGAAAACGCGAACGGAAACGCTTTCGCGTTACCAGAACCCTCATAGTCTTGCCCCGAGCTCACACTGCCCGAGTCAGTCGAATTCTGCCCAACCTGCAACACCCTGTAAAAATATTGCTCAACCTGGTAGCCACCCTTGGCGGTCGTACCCGCATCCTCGGTATTTAAGGGCATGTAGGCGTAAGCGGGAAGACACGCCAGTAGCAGCGCCAGAGCAAGATATCGATCGCCGGCAAACAGACTTTTTTTAAGCATCTATTTTATTGAATAAAATGTTTTGATGTACTCTATTAGTAGGATTGATGTACTAGTTCAATAATAGTTTATCGGCTTCCTAATGTCAACTGAAAAGCATCACTCAGCTAGCTTGCGGCATCTGCCCACCAAGCGAAAACTTCAAGCTTTGATCCAAAAAATCGTGGGTGTGTACGAGTACCGTCTCGCCACTTATCAGCACCACACTATAGGCCGGTGGTTCGTGGCTGCCGGGAATATCGCCTTTGGCCTCAAAATCAAGCCAAACCTGATGGTTTGTGCCGCGCAGTGTAGAAAACGGTACCCCATGCCAACTACCCGAAATCGGACGATGCACATGCCCAAAAAACAGATGGCGCACCGAGCCTAAATACGGGCGAAGCACCTGCAAAAACTCATCGCGTTGCACCAGTCCAATTCGATCCATCGGCTCTAGAGCCACCTCAAACGGAGGATGATGCATAAAAATATATTTTGGCGTAACAGGCGAACGTGCAAGTTGTTCACGTAACCAATGCAAACGGTTCGCACAATACCAGCCCGAATGTGTGCCCGGTTGATTGGTATCTAAAAATAAAAACTGTCCGACGGCGGTCTCTTGCACACCTTGCACAAAACCGTTTTCGTCTTCTAAGGCATCGCTAAACACACTGCGAAACAATTCGCGATTGTCATGATTACCCAAAATCAGCGTGTATGCAGGCTTAAGCTCAGCAAGGCTCGCATGCAGGGCATGATACGCACCCAGTTGTCCCCAATGGGTCAAGTCGCCAGTGATCACCACTTGATCTGCATCGGCGTGCAGACTATTGATACTTGCCAAAGCAAGGTTCAACCGCTCAAGGGGATTCAACCCATACAAGATTTGGTCGGGTTCGACTAAATGGGTGTCTGTTAAGTGTATGAGTTTCATCTTGATCCTTGAGCGGGTGAGTCAGGTGGCTGTCTGAACAACTCTAACGTCTATTGACGCGGTAAAAGTTTCTGGACTGAAGCGGTCATGTCATCCAACACCTTCTGCGGCTCTTTCGCACGGGTTCCCGAAACGATTGATTGCAAATGATCGTTAATGACATCAGTAATTTTCAAGCCGTTTTCACCCGGAAACGCATACCAGCCTGTCAGGTAAGGTAATTGCTTGACTGCCGTAAAGTGGTTAGGATTTTGCACATAAAAATCCTTCAGATATACGTCATTCGCAATCTTATTGGGTGGAATATAACCAGTCGTTTTTGCCATAATTGCCGCACCCTCTGGGCCTGTTGCAAACTTTACGAACGCCCACGACGCGCTCTGTTTTTCAGGCGTCTTCGCGACGATCACAACAAGGTTGCCGCCAGCCGGAAGATTGCCGTTTGGCAAGACACTTGGATAGACCTGGGTCTTGAGTTCAAACTTGCTACCGATCATTTGCGTGATCTTGGTCAGGTCTGAGGTTGAGGTGAAGTGAATACCCGTCTTGCCCGCCACAAAGGCGCTTCGTGCATCAGGTTGCGCCAAGTTAGGCATACCGCCTTCATTGACTAAACTCGCGATCATATTGATCGCAAATTTTCCGGCATCGCTATTAAACGCAACCTTTGACTCGTCAGCATTAAGCATGGTGCCACCCTGACTAAACACTGGCGCCTGCCAAAGCCAGTTGCCTGTGATGTCCCAAGAATAGGTCACGCCATGATGACCACCCTCTAACGCTTTAATTTTTTTGGCTAAAGCAAGCACTTCTGGCCAAGTTGTTGGCAAATTCGCAGCATCACCACCGGCTTTTTTAACGAGGTCGAGGTTGTAATAAGAGATTGGCAACGAAATCGCAAACGGCAAACCGTACACTTTGCCTTGCGAGGTACCAATATCAAACATGGCTTTATGAAAGCCTTGCTCGTTAAAATTCTTTTCACCAGCGATAAACGCATCAAGTGGGACGGCGATTTTGCGATCGACCAACACCCGCAAGCGATTTAAGCCCTGAAAGGTGACGTCAGGCAGTTGATTGGTGACCGCCTCACGTAGAATTTTTTGTGTGCCTTCTTCGTAGCTTGCATAAGGCGCGCGGTAAACCAAGGTGATATCAGGGCGCACTTTAGAGAAAGCTTCTTTCAGCTGCTTGTGTGTTTCTTCAAATAACTCAGGGTAAGGATATTGAACAACAACCTCAGTGGCGGCAAAAGACAAAAGTGGCACGGCCAACAATGCAGTTTTGGCTGTCAGCGAAAGCATTTTTAAAATCATAAAAACTCCAAAGAAAACGACTTAAGAAAAGAAGGTCCAACTGACTGCGACCCTGCACAAAAAACTTACTTCATACCCGTCATGGTGATACCTTGCACAAACCGGCGTTGTAGAAAGACAAATGCGACAAGCAAAGGTGTAATAATCACGGTTGCAGCAGCCATCAACGCACCAAAATCAGTGCCGGCATCGTCGTTACGAAAATGCACAACACCGAGCGGTGGCGTAAACAGCGCCTGCTCATTCACGGCAATCAAGGGCCAAAAATAATCATTCCAGTGGGCGACCAACGAAAAAATTCCAAACGCTGTCAAGGCTGGATACGCCACCGGCAACATCACCCGCCACACGATGCCAAGCTCTGAGATACCATCCATGCGAGCCGCATCAACCAGGTCGTCAGGCACAGTCATAAAAAACTGTCGCATCAGAAAAATGCCGAAGACTGAAATCGTCCAAGGCAAAATTAACGATGCATAACTATTCAACAAGCCCAACTGATGTAGCAGCAAAAACACTGGAATCGCAACAGCGTGTGGTGGGATTAACAAACAGGCGAGCACCAAGCCAAAGACAAACTCTCGACCCTTCCAGCGCAGCTTGGACAAAGCGTAGGCCGCAGGCAGGTTCACAAACACTTGCAACAAAAAAATCGCGAGTGTGACAATCACACCGTTGAGCAGATACTGGGCAAGCGGTGCCTTGGTAAAGGCCCTCGTATAGTTCTCGAGCCAATACATTCGATCAGGCAGCCAGCGGATATGATCCACATAGATCTCTTCAGGCGGTTTGATCGAGGTCAGCACCATCCAGACAAACGGAAACAACACGACCGCGGCCAACAACAGCAGCACCACATGACGCAAGGCTCGACTAAGCATAGTGAACCTTCTTTTCAAGGTAACGGGTTTTAATCAGCGTCAGCGCTAAGACAATTGCCAAGAACACAATCGTCACTGCCGAGGCATAACCCGACTTAAAAAATTCAAACCCTTCGGCATACATGGTGTAAAGCAGCACCTCGGTTGACTTGCTCGGCCCCCCTTTTGTCAGGATCGCAACCGTGTCAAACACCTGAAAAGAGCGGATCGCCGTGATCACCACCACGAAGAGCGTGACTGGCCCTAGTAACGGCCAGGTGACGAGACGAAAACGCTCAAGCGCAGTTGAGGCGCCGTCCATCGCCGCTGCATCATAGAGATGTCGCGGAATCGAGACCAGCCCAGCCAAAAACAAGACCATATTGAAACCAAACTGATTCCAGATCCCAATCGCCGCGAGCACCCACAAAGCAAGCCCTTCAGTACGCAACCAATTATGGCCAGGCAAACCAAACTCTTTTAACAACAGATTCAAAAAACCGAAGGTAGGGTGCAAAATGAATTGCCACGATATTGCCATGGCAATCAGTGTTGCCATGACTGGCAAGAAAAAGATTGTGCGGTAAAAATCCTTAAAGCTTTTTTGCGCTTCAATTAGCAGCGCGACCCCTAGCCCCAGCAACACAGACGTCGGCACCACCACCACGCTATAAAGCGCGGTATTGCGCAACGAGCGCCAAAAATTTTTATCTTGATAGAGCTCGATAAAATTTTCAACACCGATCCAGTTGAACGATTTTGCACCTAATTGATAGTCAGTAAACGACAAGCCCAACACTGCAAGCAGTGGGCCCAACAAAAACATTGCCATCAACAACGAGGCTGGGCCCAGCAAATAAAAGGGCGCCCAATTCATTTTGCCTCTTTGCTTAGATGCAAGCGGCTTGAACGTCTTCCTGTTCACGTTCACCTTTACGCCGTTTCGAGTGCTGGCGCTTCAGTCGCCATCGCGGCGTCTTGCCAAGCTGGCTTCACAGTCAAGCGCGGCCCCTGCTCAGAGAACACCAGTGGCAGCATCAACAAAGAGACGCCGACGAAAGCACCGAGCTGGGCTCGGGGTGCCTGCGCCGCAAGACGCACGATGATTGGATCCTTTGCTTGTTTAGTTCGCACATGCACAAGCGTTTCAGAGCCTAAGTTCTCAAGATGCGCGATCACACCTTGAAGAGCAGCTTGCTCGACCGAAACCAGTGAACACTGCTCGCTTCTGAAGGCAATCACAACCCCTAGCCCGCGCGGTGCATCCACACTCAGATCCAAATAACTACGGGCCAAGGTCTCGCCTTCAGTCTCTGAGATTTCGAGCTTACCCTCGCGCACCCAGCCCTCAAGCATGTTGATCCGAGGGCTACCCACAAACTCAGCCACACGTAAATCACTAGGATTGCGATAAATTTCGTCGGGTGTGTCGTACTGAAGAATTGAGCCTTCCATCATCACAGCGATGCGATCTGACATCGTCAGTGCTTCGGCTTGATCGTGCGTGACATACAAAAACGTCGCACCAAGCGTGCGATGCAGCTGTGAGAGTTCGCTACGCATATGCACGCGTAATTTGGCGTCAAGATTGGACAAGGGTTCATCCATCAAAAATGCCTCAGGCTTGCGCACCATGGCACGCCCGAGCGCAACGCGTTGGCGCTGACCACCTGATAACTGGCCCGGCTTGCGGGGCAATAACGCTTGAATGCCAAGCGTAGCCGCGACCTCGTGGACATCTTTGCGAATCTCTCGCTCAATCTTTTGCTGCAGGCGACTAAACAGACGCACACCGGGCAAACGCTGCCAAGCATTCAAACGGCGCATCCGCAGAGGGACAGCGATGTTGTCGTAGACGCTCAAATGCGGATAGAGCGCGTAAGACTGAAACACCATCGCAAGATCACGATCTTTCGGGTGCAGACGCGTCACGTCGTGCTGGCCCACCACGATCGAGCCGCGCTCTGCGACATCAAGCCCTGCGATCAAACGCAACAGTGTTGACTTGCCACAGCCCGAGGGGCCCAGCAAGGAGACAAACTCGCCATCTTTGATGGTCAGCGATATGTCTTGTAAGACAGAAGTCGAGCCAAAAGACTTTGAGATTTTTTGAATGACAATTGCGGACATGGCTCACACCTAAAATTCACAGTGTGCAAACCATAGCAAGCGCATATGACCAACGCGTTGCAATGCAGAATATTTTTTGCGCGCAGCGCCGTCACAACGATGTCATCAAACCCACTTCACGCAAAGCATGTCTGAGTCACTAAACCATATTTAAGCGACGAATCCGTTGCGCGACGACTGCGGCGACAAGCGCTTTGAGCAAATCGCCTGGCAAAAAAACGACCATCGCCCAGCAGGCTTTGGTCAGACCCATTTTTGTCACCAGCGCCAGCCAAGGGATTCCGATTGCGTAAACCAACACGATCCCACCCGCCATCGCTGCCAACGCATAACGCGCGATTTGCCACCACGGTGTTGGCTTAAGCGCATCGTGCGAACTTGAATCTGCCTTTGACTTGTCATCGTGGTCCAGCACAAGCGCCAGCCACCCAGTCACGACTGCGCCTGGGATCATGCCCAGCAAGAAGCCACCAGTCGGGCCCGCCAACACAGCCAAGCCGGCTCGCCCGCCTGGCAATACCGGAAGACCTAACAAGGCCATCATCACATAGAGCAGCAACACGAGCCCAGCCCGTGTGGGCCCCAAGATTAAGCCTGCCAGCATGACACCAAAGGTTTGTAACGTCAGGGGGACCGGCACAAGCGGCATCGGGATCGGAGGTACCAAGCCCAAGGCAATAATGAGAGCTGTGAACAACGCAATCAACACAATATCTTTTGTTTTCAAATCAGCCTCTATTTGTTATTCGTAAATCTTCTATTTTCAAATCAACGGCTATTGGCCGCGCGCGTCAATCGCCTCAGCAATTTCATCGGCGCGTCGCAGGGTACGAAGCAGCATCGGCACACCCATTGTCAGCGGACTTGGCGTCAAGCCCCTCGCGAGTTGGGCCTCGCGAATATCCTGCCACTGCACACCAAGTTCAGGGATCAAACGTAGTGTCAGACCAAAGCCTAGCGCTACCTTTTCGGCATTGACCCAACCTAAACGTTGCAACGGCCCCAGCAACCACACAACGACCTGCATCATTTGCGTAAGAGGCGTGGTCATCGATACCACCAACGCTGCAAGCACCAGCGTGAACAGCCGCAAGACCATTTCAAGCGCCTGCCACACGCCTTGAGACCAAACAGACAATCCGCCCAGCACCAGCAACATCCAAACTAGCGGGCGCAGCTGCTGCCAAACCTGCCGCAGCGACGCACCTGCACAGCGCACCGATAAGCATACTAGCGCACACGCCACCAATAAAAGCAGAGGCGAAGGCTCCCACATGAGTGCACTGCTGCTCAACGCCAACACCGCCAACTTGAGGCCGGCGGGCGCACGGTGCAACCAGGTGTTACCTGGCAAATAAAGTGATCCAAGCATTTTTCTGTGTGAATGTTCAGTGTTCAGTGTTCGGTGTTCGCTATTCAGTGCTCAGCGCTGTGTGGTGTGAACGTCAGGCGCAATGCGCTTGATACCAGGCCAGCGCCTCGGGCGGCGCGCCATCAAATGCCAGCCGCCCCTGATCGATCACCAGCACACGATTCATTTGCTGCATCAAGGCCAGATCGTGACTCACTACCACGGCGGGTTGCGGCAACCCCGCTAAATGCTGTTCAAACCGGTTACGCAAGCGCAAATCAAGCTGGGTCGTGGGTTCGTCAAACACCAGTAGCTCTGGCTCAGTGGCGAGCACCGCGGCCAAGGCGACTAATTGACGCTCCCCGCCCGAGAGCGTGTGTACGCTACGCTCGGTTAAGTGACCTACCCCCAACCGTTCTAACGCTTCTTGGGCCCGCAACGTACGCCGTTTAGGGTCAGGTTCGCGCCGTTTAAGCCCAAATTCAATGTCTTCATGCACCACTGGAAACACAATCTGATTATCGGGGTTCTGAAAGACAAACCCAACTTTACGGCGCACCGCCGCCACGTCGCGCCCGGTATCGAACCCGTCCACGCAGACTTGACCGGTTTTAGGCAAAAGCAGGCCGTTAATCAACCTGACCAAAGAGCTTTTACCCGAACCATTAGGGCCAATGACACCAATGCGTAGCTCAGACAGGGTCAGATTCAGGTCGGCTAACACCAACCGGCCTTCGCGCTCGACAGAAACGTTTTTAAACTCGATTAACATGTTGGTCGATTATGCCCGAGAACCCTCGGCAAACACCCGTTACATCGTAAAATGCATATTGCTGGCGGGCCGCAACCGGCACAAAGGCCGGTTTTGCCCGGTTATTCCAAAGAGTGACCGAGCAGGCTCGAACTTTTACCAATTTGCCTAGAACTTTTTTCAAACTCTGCACTCGAAGCACCAACATGAAAAAAATCATCAAAACCGACGCCGAATGGAAAGCCCAGCTTTCATCAGAAGAATATTACGTTGCGCGCCAAAAAGGCACTGAGCGGCCGTTTACAGGACGTTATTGGGATCACAATGAATCTGGCGTTTATCGTTGCATAGGCTGTAGCACCGCACTGTTCGCCTCTGACACCAAGTTTGATGCCGGCTGCGGCTGGCCAAGCTATTTTGTGGCTATCGACGGTGACAATGTGCGCGAAGAAACCGACAGCACGCACGGCATGCGTCGCACTGAAGTGTTATGCAATGTCTGCGACAGCCATTTGGGGCATGTGTTTCCGGATGGCCCGCCCCCAACCGGATTGCGCTATTGCATTAACTCACTTTCACTGACTTTTGAGCCCCTCAAGCCTTAAGGTCATCCTCGCCCCGCACGGCGAGGTTTTACAAAGCAAACCATGAAAAAATTCCTCTTTGACCTGTTTCCGCTGATTTTATTTTTTGTGGCCTACAAGTTTGCCGATATCTATGTCGCCACGGGCGTTGCGATGGCCGCAGCGATTTTGCAGATTCTGTGGATCAAATTTACGGGCAAGCCAATCGAGGGGATGCACTGGATCAATCTTGGTGTGATCGTGGTATTTGGCGGCGCCACCCTTTGGTTTAAGGACGACGCCTTCATCAAATGGAAGCCGACCATGCTGTATTGGCTCTTTGGTGGCGTGTTGTTAATCAGTCAGCTATTTTTAAGTCGTAACCTGATGCAAAAACTGCTGGGCGAAAAAATCTCAATGGCCGCGACGGCTTGGAACCGCCTGAACTTAAGCTGGGCGCTATTCTTTATCGCCACAGGTGCAATCAACCTCTTTGTTGCATTTTCGGGCTATTTCACCACAGATCAATGGGTCAACTTTAAGGTATTTGGGCTGATGGGCTTGCTCATTGCCTTTGTGATCGGGCAATCGGTCTGGCTCGGCAAACACATTGAAAACAAAGACAGCGAACCTAAGCCATGACCGTTTTGCCAACTCACGCTGACGTCGCCCCCGAAAACCCCCACCTGACGCTCTTAAAAGAGCGCCTAGCCGCGCTTAACGCCAGCGAACTCGATATTCAAGACGAGTCTCACCTACACGCCGGGCATGCCGGTAATCCAGGCGGGGCCAGCCATTTTCGGGCCACGATTGTGGCTGAATGCTTTTCTAACCGGCCGATGGTTGCGCAACATCGTCTGGTGTATGATCTTTTGCGCGATTTAATCCCACACCCGATTCACGCACTTGCGCTTACGACTCGGGCGCCCTTCAAAGGAAATTCATGAAACGTATCATCATGCTCGCCGCCTCACTGGCGCTTGCAGGTCCACTTTACGCACAAAATGTGGCAACCGTAAACGGCAAGCCAATTACCCAAGAAAACGTCGATCAGTTTGTCAAACTCTTGGTCAGCCAAGGTCAGGGCGCTGCCGACACGCCAGAGTTGCGCGAGCAGGTCAAAGACGAACTCATTAATCGTCAAGTGATGGTGCAAGCCGCTGAAAAAGCTGGCATCGCCAAAGACCCCACCGTAGCGATTCAGCTCGAGCTCAGCCGTCAAGGGATTATGGTTCAGGCCTTAATGACCGATTACGTCAAAAAGAACCCTGTCACTGAAGCCACTGCAAAAGTCGAATACGACAAACTCAAAAAAGCCGAAGACGGAAAATTTGAATATAACGTACGCCACATTTTGGTTGACGACGAAAAAGTGGCCAACGATATTCAAGCCAAACTCAAAGCCAAATCGGCAAAGTTTGAAGATCTTGCCAAGCAGTCAAAAGACACCGGCTCGGCTGAAAAAGGTGGCGATCTTGGTTGGGCGCCCAACACAAACTATGTTGAGCCCTTTGCTAAAGCAGTCGCTGCGACCAAAAAGGGTCAGCTCGCCACGGCACCGGTTCAGTCACAATACGGCTGGCACGTGATTGAAGTCATTGATGTTCGCCCCATTGAGTTTCCACCATTTGAGCAAGTTCGCCCCCAGCTCGAAGAGATGATGAAGCAAACAGCCCTATCGACCTTTCAAGCCGAACTGCGCGGCAAGGCAACGATTAAGTAAGCTGAGGTTAGGCTAGCCACTTAGGTGATTAAAGGGCGTCTTTCAAAGACGCCCTTTCCTTGTTTTAAGCTTGCGCCAATAACGCGCGCAAGCCGTCTTCGTCAAGCACGACCACCCCTAACTCACGCGCCTTTTCAAGTTTGCTGCCAGCATCAGCACCGGCGACCACAAACGAAGTTTTTCTTGAAACTGAACCCGTCACTTTACCGCCCGCGGCAACGATCAGGCTTGAAGCGTCTTCGCGTGACCACACGGGCAACGTCCCAGTCAGCACAAAGGTTTTACCAGACAAACCCGCGCTGCGCGCGGCGACCTCAGCGGCAGGCTCAACGCCTTGCTCGCGCAGAGCGCGCACAATCTCTTGGTTGTGCGCTTCGGCAAAAAAGCGGGCAATCGAACCTGCAACCACAGGCCCGACATCGTTAACGCCTAGTAAGGTATCCACGCTTGCCGTCATCAAACCTTCGATCGAGCCGAAATGCAACGCCAAATCGCGTGCGGTGGTTTCACCCACATGACGAATTCCCAAAGCAAAGATTAAGCGCCCCAAGGGCGGTTGTTTAGCTTGCTGTATCGCTGCAATCAAATTGTCTGCTGATTTTTGCCCCATGCGTTCAAAGCCTGCAAGCTCAACGGCTTGCAGCGTAAAGATATCTGCCAGCGAATGAATACGCGCGCGGTCTACGAGTTGTTCGACAAGTTTTTCGCCTAAGCCCTCAATATCAAGTGCCTTGCGCCCTGCTGCATGAAGCAAACTTTGTTTGCGCTGGGCAGCGCAAAACAAACCACCCGTGCAACGTGCAATTGCCTCATCTTCAAGACGCTCAATTGCAGAGCCGCACACCGGGCAAGCCGTTACCATCACAAACTGTGGTGCAAACGCAGGGCGTTTGTCAAGCACAGGGCCCACGACCTCGGGGATGACATCGCCGGCACGACGTACGATGACCGTATCACCGACTCGTACGTCTTTCCGACGAATTTCATCCTCGTTATGTAAGGTGGCGTTGGTGACAGTCACGCCGCCAACAAATACAGGAGACAAGCGCGCCACCGGCGTAATCGCACCCGTACGCCCCACTTGTACCTCAATGTCTAGAAGCGTGGTGAAGGCCTCTTGCGCCGGAAACTTATGCGCAACGGCGAAGCGCGGCGCGCGCGCAACAAAACCCAAGATACGCTGAGCATCGAGGTCATTCACTTTATAAACGACACCATCAATATCGTACGGCAGGCTAGCACGGCTCAGGCCGACTTGTTCGTAATAGTGCAACAGGTCAGCAGCGCCTTGTGCCACGACATGTTGACTCACGTTCACCGGCAAACCCAAGCGCGCCATCCAGTCAAGCATGTCACTGTGTTTGTCTAATTGCAAACTACCGACATCACCCCAACCATAGGCAAAAAATCTTAAAGGGCGCTGGGCTGTGATACGAGGATCAAGTTGTCGCAAACTACCAGCCGCTGCGTTACGTGGATTCACAAAGATTTTTTCGCCGCGCACGCGCTGAGCTTCATTTAAGAGATCAAAATCAGCTAGGTTCATAAAAACCTCGCCACGCACTTCAAGCACCTGTGGTATCTCGTGCGGCTGGCCCGTTAAGCGCAAGGGAATCGACTTGATCGTCCGAATATTGCTGGTGACATCTTCGCCGGTTTGCCCATCACCGCGCGTCGCAGCCTGCACCAGCGCGCCTTGCTCGTAGCGCAAATTAAGCGCCAGACCATCGAGCTTGAGCTCACAAAAATAATCAACTTGTAAAGCACCATTGAGCTTGCCTGCGGCTTTGAGCGTATCGGCAACTCGTTTGTCAAAAGCATGCACATCTTCAGGTTCAAACGCATTGCCCAGCGATAACATCGGCACGGCATGGGTCACGCTGCCAAAAGCCGTTAACGGTGCAGCACCCACGCGCTGCGTGGGTGATTCTGGCGTAATCAATTCTGGATATTTTGCCTCAAGCGCCAGCAGTTCACGCATCAGCAGATCGTATTGCGCATCGCTGGCTTGGGGTGCATCGAGCACATAATAAGCGTGGTTATGGCGCTCGATCTCGCGGTGCAACCACGCCGCGCGCGCTAAGGGTTCGGTCATACCGCACACCAACTGGCGTTAAACAAATACGCGCAAGGCGCGCGCGCCACCTGCATGAAAGCCAGCGTGTTCAAGATTGACGTAGACGGTTTTTAGTTGCTCGTCAATTAAAGACTCGGCGCCAGGCTGCAGCCCGCGATCTTGATCATCGACCAACTCAGCGCCCAAGCGTCGCGCGAGTTCTTGTCCGATTTCGGTCATACGGCCAAACGCACGCGTATCAACGGGGCTGCGCGGAACATCGAGCAACAGACTTAAGCGATCCACGCCAGCCATCCCCGCATCAAACGACTCTTCGTCGGCACGCGAAAGCGTAAAACAAACAAAGCCATGATCGCCCAGCCAAGCGAACCGGCCTTGGTACGCCACGAAACCCATGGCCTGAGCGGCCTGAGTCACGTCTGCCACCGAACGCACGCCGGTCAACAGTAGCGTCAAGCCCACTTGCGTGTCGAGCCCTGCACAGACCTGATCCAGACTCTGCGCCAGCGCAACCACTTGCTGCTGCTCGGGGGCCTCAAGCGTGCACTCAAACTGATCCGCTAAGATTTGAGCGCGTGTAAAAATTTGTGACCACTCAATCGCACTTAAGGGACCACTACGATTGGCTAACAACACCGCTAACTGCACCGAGACATACTGGCCTTGGGGTTCGATCTGCAACGCGTGCTCGCCCTCGCTGTTTTCGACAAAAATTCTGACTGCTTTGCGGCCAGCCACCCGCAAGGGCATGAGCAAGGGCGCAAGATCTTCGCCTGTCATGGGGCCTTGAAAACTTAGCTCAATGACTGCCTCAGTGGCCGAGTCTGGCTCTTGCGTATCGGCGTTTGGCGCGCTGGGCGTGCCCCCGGTAAAGGGTAAGACCACGCCCCCGCCACCCAAGCCGGGCTCACGGCGCACACCGTCACTTGAAACGCCATCGCCAAAAAGAGGATCTTGTTCAATTTTTGGCAACTCGGCCTGCATGCGCCTGCGCACACGCAAATCTTGAAACCAATTAAAGCCCAGCAGCAACAAGATGACCGCTACGCCCAGCACAATCAGATAAAGTTGCAACTCACTCATATATAAACCCTAGAATTAAGCCGCTTCGGCTGCAAGCTGCAGAGCCGAGTCGATATCAACTGCCACAATTCTTGAGACACCCTGTTCTTGCATAGTGACGCCAATCAGTTGCCGTGCCATCTGCATGGCGATCTTGTTGTGCGAGATAAACAGAAACTGCGTGTGCTCTGCCATGCTGCCAACCAAACTAGCATACCGCTCAGTATTGGCGTCATCAAGCGGCGCGTCAACCTCATCGAGCAAACAAAACGGCGCTGGGTTGAGTTTAAACAACGCAAAGACCAGCGCGGTCGCAGTAAGCGCTTTTTCGCCCCCCGACAGCAGATGAATCGAGGTAGTGCGTTTTCCGGGTGGCTGAGCCATGACTTGCACACCGGCGTCTAAGATCTCGTCGCCCGTCATGATTAAGCGCGCCTCGCCTCCGCCAAAAAGCTTGGGAAACAACTCGCCAAAGTGCGTATTGACCTCGTTAAAGGTGTTTTGCAACAAATCACGGGTTTCACGATCAATCTTATGAATCGCGTCTTCGAGGGTGTTGATAGCTGTTTGCAGATCCAAAAACTGCGCATCAAGATAGCTTTTGCGTTCACGCGACTCGTTGAGTTCGTCTAGCGCCGCCAAATTTACTGATCCCAGACTTTCAATTTTTTTAGTGATGCGTTGAACTTCAGTTTGCAGCCAGGCCGGGCGCGACCACTCTTGGGGTTGATCAGCCAGCGAGGCCTGCACGGCCGCGCGGTCGACCTGGCGCTCGTTGAGTTGCTCTGCAAATTGTTCGGCCGCCAAACGAGCCGCTTGCTCTTGTAACTGCAACTGCATAATCCGTTCGCGACGCGGTTCGAGAGACCGCTCAAGCGTCAGACGCTCTTCGTCAGCCTCGCGTAGCTGGGCGGCCAACGTATCCATCTCGATGCGCGCCAGGCCCAGAACCTCTTCGCGCTCCGCTCTCAATTCGAGGGTGTCTTGTAAGCCCGCTTCGGCCGCGGCGGCATCCAGCGTGGTGAGCTCGGCCTCAAGGCTTAGCAGCTCTTGTTGCGCCCGAGTGTTTTGTTCGGTGGCGAGTTGCAAGTTACGTTGCAGCTCAGCGATACGAGACCGAATCCCGCGTTCGTTAAATTCAGCCTCTTGCGCACCGCGTTCTTGATCACGCAGGCGATTGCGCGCAGTGTCGGCTTCGTCAGCTAGGGCTTCGCCCGCAAGCTCGGCCTCAGAGTAAACCTCTTGCAAGGCAGCGATCTCGGTATCGAGTTCTTCGAAACGCGTCTCGGCCCCAAGCTTAGTGGCCGTTAACTCTTCTTGTTGCGAAGCCACCTCGGCCAGATCTTGTTCGAGTCGGCCCGAGCGCGCACGGGTTTGCTCAACTTGCTGCTGCAAGCGCGTATGTTCAAGTTGCAAATCATGCAGGCGACGGGTGACTTCGCCCACCCGCTGGCGCAGCGGTGGTAAGGCCTGCGAAACCT
The DNA here is from genome assembly GCA_945872285.1 of Bordetella parapertussis. GTDB lineage: Bacteria > Pseudomonadota > Gammaproteobacteria > Burkholderiales > Burkholderiaceae_B > Zwartia > Zwartia parapertussis_D. Next base: position 17,422 of record CAMBZR010000044.1, read on the forward strand.
GCTGCCAGGCGGACTCTGCCCGCGCGACTGCCGAGCGCGACTGGTCAGCGATCAGCTGCCGTGCTTTGATTTCGCGCTGCAGATTTTCGATCTCTTGCTGGCGCGCTAACAGACCCGCCTGCTCGGAATCTGGTGCATAAAAGCGCACGCTGTGCGCATCGACCAAATGCCCGCCTTGCACCACCAGCAAAGCGCCCGCTGCAAGCGAGGCGCGTTGCGCCAAGGCCTCGGTCATATCTTTGGCGATAAAAACGTGCCCGAGCCAAGACTGCAACAGCGTGCGCAGTTCGGGGTCACTGATGCGCAACAAGGTCGTCAACGGGGTGAGCCCAGCGGGCGCGGGCGCAGCTGCAGCGGCCACAGGTAGCTGATAAAACGCCAAACGTGCTGGAGGAGCGTCAGCCGCGAAGGCACGCGCCCAATCTAAGTTACGCACCTCAAGGCCGGTCATGCGTTCGTTGAGCACGGCCTCGATCGCGGTCTCCCAACCGGGTTCGACCTGGATCTTTTGCCATAAACGACCCAGAGTCGTCAATTCATGCTTAGCCAGCCAAGGCTCAAGCGCGCCCTTCTTTTGTACATCTTCTTGCAGTCGTACCAACGCCGATAAGCGAGCATCTAAGCGCGCCAGAGCCTGGGCCTCGGCTAAGGCGGTTTGCTGCGCCTGATTGCGTTGCGTGTCGGCCTGCGGCAAACGATCTTCGAGTTCGACGAGTTTGGCTTGTGACTCGTCGAGCAGCTCTTCAGAAGACACTTTATCACCCGTGAGTTGACCGAGTTTGGCTAAGTCTGGCGACTCAACGCCTTTGAGTTCTTGCGTCAAGCGCTCGCGGCGCAGTTCAAGTGCCTGCAGTTGCCGGTCAGCGTCGCGCTGCGCTTGTGCGGCAAGTGCCAGACTTTGTTCAACCCGAGCAAGATTCACGCGTAACTCTTCGCGTGCAGAAGCCGCCTCGCGCACGCGCGTCTCGATCTCGGGCAAACCGGCCTGAGCGACCAACGCCAGTTCTCGTGCTTGCTCAGCGCGCGCAGCGCTGGTCGCGAGTTCGTCTTCGCCATCCAGAATTTGCTGCTGACAATGCTCGCGCTGGGATTCCCATTCGGTAATTTGCACTTGCAATTGCGCGCGCCGTGTTTGCACCCGGTTGCGAGACTCGACCACGTGTCGGATCTCGGCCTCGAGGCTGCTGACTTTTGCGTTGGCTTCGTACAAGGCACCCTGCGCGGCATGCACCGCGTCACCTGCCGCATAGTGGGCTTGACGGCGTGACTCTAACGCGGCTTCGCTTGCCCTTAAACCAGCGGTAGAGGCCTCGAGCTCGGTGTGCGCGCGTTCGATATTTTGTTGCGCCGCCTCACGCTCTTTTTGAGCGGCGGCCTCTTTGAGAAACCACAGGGCGGCTTGCTTGGCCTCACCTTCGGTTTGCAAGCCACGATATTCGCGTGCGACTTCGGCCTGACCCTCAAGTTTTTCGAGTTGCGAACCAAGTTCACGCAAAATGTCTTCGACCCGGACTAGATTTTCGCGTGTGTCAGACAAGCGGTTTTCGGTTTCGCGACGGCGCTCTTTGTAGCGCGAGACGCCAGCGGCCTCTTCGAGATACACACGCAACTCTTCTGGCTTGGCCTCGATCAGGCGATTGATCATGCCCTGACCAATAATGGCGTAGCCACGCGAACCTAACCCGGTGCCCAGAAAAATATCGTACACGTCGCGACGGCGCACTTGCTGATTATTAATAAAGTAACTACTGGTGCCATCACGGGTTAAAACTCGACGCACGGCGATTTCGCCATAACTCGCCCACTGCCCGGTGGCGCGACCGTCGGCGTTATCAAATACCAATTCGACCGAGGCCCGCGCAGAGGCTTTGCGTTGGCTTGAACCGCTAAAAATCACGTCTTGCATCGACTCGCCACGCAGCTCAGAGGCGCGACTTTCGCCCATGACCCAGCGTACGGCATCGATGATGTTCGATTTGCCGCAACCATTTGGGCCCACCACGCCGACTAACTGACTAGGGGTCGGGATCACGGTCGGATCGACAAAGGATTTGAAGCCGGCAAGTTTGATCTGAGTCAGGCGCACAATAGATGGACACAATAGGGAAGTTGAATACCCCCGATCATAACGCAGCCTGAGAGCAATTTAGCCTTATAAAAGGGTAGGTAAAGCCCGAGCTCTGACCGCGAGCGAACCAAGGGCAATCCCTCATTCACTTTTCTTGCAAAATCCCGCACAGTGACCTGCTTTCGCTGCGCCCAGATACTGACCCCACTCGGTATACTCCGCACAGAGAGACAGGGCGAACGCGGCCCTTAAACGCCCAGAATTCTCGATTGAACCCTTTTTAAAAGAAGCACCACTTTGAACAGAGGCTTTTATACGGTCATGGCGGCGCAGGCGCTGTCATCGCTTGCTGACAATGCGCTTTTTATCGCTGCAATCGCACTGATTCAACAGCTTCAGGGGCCCGACTGGATGGCGCCCATGATGAAGTGGTGGTTCGCAGCCTCTTACGTCTTGCTCGCCGCGTTTGTCGGGGCGATTTCGGACTCGTACCCCAAAGGCCGAGTCATGTTTGTGACCAACGCCATCAAGGTCAGTGGCTGCGTGCTGATGTTTTGTTACGCCTTTTTGGGTTTGTCGGCGGGTGCGCAGGTCAACCTGGTGTGCGTGGCCTACGCGGTGGTCGGAATTGGCGCAGCCGCCTACTCGCCCGCCAAGTACGGAATCGTCACTGAAATGCTGCCCCCCTTACAGCTTGTTAAGGGCAACAGCTGGATCGAAGGCCTGACGATCTTATCCATTATTTTGGGCACTCTAGTTGGGGGCGTGCTCGTTTCGCCAGGCGTATCGGCCTGGTTACTCTCACATCCTTGGCTGCATAGCGTCGTGTCGACCCCCGCTGAGGCCGCTATTTTGGTCATCGGCTTGGTGTACGCTGCTGCCGCGATTTGCACGCTGATGATTCCAAAAACCAATATCCAATATCCCAAACAGCAAAAGAACCCGCTGGCACTGATGACGGCTTTTTGGGGCTATGTTCGCATCCTCTGGAAAGACAAACTCGGGCAAATTTCACTGGCAGTCACCACCTTGTTTTGGGGTGCGGGTGCCACGCTGCAATTGTTGGTCATTGAATGGGGCCGCAGCCATCTGGGCTACCGGCTCGATCAGGCCTCGATCTTAATGGGGGTGACTGCCATTGGCACCATTTTTGGGGCCATGCTCGCTAGCCGAGTCACCCTGCCGCGCGCGTTAACGGTGCTGCCCTTGGGCGTGGGCATGGGATTTATCGTGCTCTTAATGCCCTTTGTGCAGTCGTCTTGGACAATCCATATTTTGGGGGTTGATTTGCCGTGGGCCGCCTATTTTTTGCTGATTTTAATTGGCTTAACGTCGGGCTACTTTGTGGTGCCCATGAACGCTTTGCTACAGCACCGCGGCCATGTTTTGCTTTCTGCAGGGCATTCAATCGCAGTTCAAAACTTCAATGAACAGCTCAATATCTTGCTGATGGTAGCGATTTATACGCTATTGCTTTGGCTGAATTTTTCGATTAGCTTCATCATCGCAATCTTCGGAACGCTGGTGGCAAGCCTGATGCTGGTGCTGATGCGTTGGAACCAGCTCAACCTCAAGCGCAACCCTGGCCTGTTAGATGAAATCGGTCAGGAAGGACACGGCAAAGCGCTTTGAATTCTGCAGGTAAGCACAGTGCAGGCGAGCGCTTCACAGGCACGCACGCAGCAAGCAAACACGCAGCGCGACTAGCGCAGCGAACGCAGCTGTTGCAGATCTTGCCAGGCTGCGGCTTTATCTGCAGGGTGATTCAGCAGGTGCCCGGTATGGTAACTCGCCACTAAGGCAATGCGTTGACCGCCCACCTCAAGGTGATGTACTCGTCCGCGCAAATTTTGCAAGGGCTCATCCGTGTTCAAAAGCGATTGCGCCACGTCGCGCCCCAGCGCCAAAATACTAAAGGGTCGCACCAACTCGAACTGGCGCAGCAAATAAGGTTTGCACGCCGCAAGTTCTTCGGGTTGTGGGCGTCGGTTACCCGGCGGACGGCATTTGACCAGATTGGCCAAATACACATCGCGGGTGCGAGCACGGCCAATCGCCGCTAACATTTGGTCAAGCAGCGCACCAGACTCGGTCAGAAATGGTAAGCCTTTGCGGTCTTCTTGTTCGCCCGGACCTTCACCAACCACCATCACAGCGGGTTGCGTCACGCCCTGACCCATCACAATCTGTTCACGCTCACGGCACAGCCCGCAAGCCTGGCAAGCGCTGGCGACTAACGTCAACGCTTGAAGGTCGGTTGCGGCACCGGCCGCTGCCGTTGTCAGTGCCGTCATTGCAGTGATCGCTATTGCGCTAACGGGGGCTGCGACCTGCTGATGTTGTGACGCCGCGCCACGAGGCGAGGCACGAACCGGTGCGGCTGCAGGTGCAGCTGCGCCAAGTACCTCAGTGCCGCGCACAGGCGCGGCCACCGCGCGCGTATCGCCCGGCAGCCAAGGCTTATCTACGCCTAACTCACGCAACCACGCCAGCTGTAAAGCCGAGTATTGCAAGGGTTTCGGATCGGGACTTGGCGTCATACCGTCGCTTGAGCTCAAAAGTGATTAAGAGTGATTAAACGTTTTTTTTAACACAAAGGCATCTTCGCGCCCGCCACGGCCAGCGGGGTAATAGTCACGTCGTACGCTTAGCTGATTAAAACCTTCATGGGTATAAAAAGCCAGTGCAGAGATATTCGAGGGTCTGACCTCAAGCAGCAACCCCTCGGCACCACGTGCCTGCGCGCTGTGCGCGATCTGTGCCAGAAGTTGTCGGGCATAGCCGCGACGCTGGTGATCGGGCGCTACGGCAAGCACCAAAATATGCGTCACATCAGGCGCGGCCATCGCGATACAAAACCCCAACAGCTCACCTGCTTGGCGCAAAATCCAGGCTTCATAGCCTGCTGCTAGCGCGTCTTCAAAATTTTTAAGCGACCACGGAAACGACTGCACCGCGCGCTCAAGTTCGAGAATCTCCGGCAAATCGGCGGCGGTAAGCGGTACCAGCGCGGCAGAACTGGGCTGCAAGGCGCGCGGATTGCCGCCCTCGCCTAACGCCCGTTCGGCCACTGTGAACGCCACGCGGTCACGCAAATAAAGCGGTGCAGCGTGGTCGGGCAGCACGCTTTGGCCGGCATGCCACGCTCGCAACGCCAAGTCAGCCACCGCCCGCGCGGTCGGGCGTGCCTGAAGATCATCGGCCTGACAGGCGGGCGGCAAATTCGACGTCGTCAGGGGCAAACGCCAGCCCTCACCCACATAACAAAGCCCCTGCGCCGCTGGCGCGCGGTCTTGCCAGAGCGCCAGCCGCTGCGCAATGAAAGCCGGCACAAGCTGCGCAGCGAGCAACACCGGGGGCTGTAACAGCGTCAACCCCTGCTCGGCCTCGTCAAAGTAGGCTGCAAAATACACTTCGTCCATCCGGGCATCAAGGGCCGCTAAGATCAAGTGTTGGGCCCGGCGCTGCGCCGCCTGCGCGGCAACCGCCGCCAAGGCTCCGACTGGAATCAGAGGTATTTGCAGCGCTAACCCCATGCCTTGCGCCACGCCGCAGGCCACGCGAATGCCGGTAAACGCCCCCGGACCCTGACCAAAAGCCACCGCACTGAGCGCGCTGCGCGAAACGCCGGCTTCGCGCAACAGAGCGCTTACCAGGGGTAAGAGCTTTGCTGCATGTCCCGCGGCACCCTCAAACTGTCGCTGCACAACCGTGACAGTCGTGCCTTGTTCACTGAGCAGCGCGACCGAGCAGGTTGTCGTCGAAGTTTCAAGAGCCAAAATATACGTCATGCAGGCATTGTATTAGCTTGCGGGCGAAGGTGTGGTCAGCGTCTGAGGGCAGGCATGGAAATAGATTTTTGCGCTAACCTTAGGCAAACAAGACGGAGACTGTATGCAAGCCATCCCTGAGAACCCGCCACCCTTGCTTGAGGTCCAGGGCGTGACCCTGCAATACAAAACCACCGAACATCTGGTGACTGCGACGTATCGCGTGGATTTTCAAGTATTGAAGTCCGATCGCTTTGTCGTGCTTGGCCCGTCTGGCTGTGGCAAATCGTCATTGCTTAAGGCCGTGGGGGGCTATATGCCCGCGAGCGAAGGATCGATCAGGCTCAAAGGCGTTCCTGTCACCAAGCCAGGCCCGGATCGAATGATGGTGTTTCAAGAGTTTGATCAGCTCTTGCCCTGGAAAACCGTGCTTGAGAACGTGATGTTTCCGTTAACCGCCAGCGGTACGCTGCGAGGTGTGGCCGCCCGTGAACGCGCCCTGTCTTACATCGACAAAGTGAACCTCTCGGCGTTTGCAGACAGCTATCCGCATACGCTTTCGGGCGGCATGAAGCAGCGCGTGTCGATTGCGCGCGGCATGGCCATGGAGCCAGACATCTTGCTGATGGACGAACCCTTTGCCGCGCTCGACGCGCTCACCCGCCGCAAGATGCAAGATGAGTTGATGCAACTCTGGGACGACACTCAATTCACCGTCTTGTTTGTGACGCATTCGATTCCAGAGGCCATCCGCCTGGGTAACCGTATTTTGCTGCTGTCCCCGCATCCGGGGCAAGTCAAGGCAGAGCTCAATAGTCTTCCACGGCATCACTCAGACGCGATTGCAGAAAAAGAGCTAGAAGAAAAAATTAACGCGATGCTGTTTACGCAACGCGGCAAACCCGAGCAAGAGGTGCAACATGGTTAACCAGCGTCCCGAAATTTATGTGTCGCCCAAGCCCTTTAGCGCGGTGGGTGTCGTTGAAAAACCCCTCTCTTGGTTTGAGCGTCTGGGCAATCACACCGCCTTGCGCCGCATTTTGTTGTTAATCGCGCTGGCCATCGTCTGGCAGGTTTATGCCACGCATTTGAACAACGAACTTTTGTTTCCGACCTTCCTGGCCACCATGCAGGCGCTAGTGACCGGCATCGTCTCGGGTGGCCTGCTTGGCAAGGCCTGGACCTCAATCAGCGTCTTGCTCATTGGATATGCCTGCGGCATCGCGTTGGCGGCCTTACTCACGGTGTTAGCGATCACCACGCGCCTGGGCACCGACATTCTTGAAACACTCACCGCCATGTTCAACCCGTTGCCCGCAATCGCATTGCTGCCACTGGCCTTAATCTGGTTTGGCCTGGGCGAAGGCAGCTTAGTCTTTGTCTTGATCCATTCGGTCTTGTGGGCCGTAGCGCTCAACACACACTCGGGCTTTCTGTCGGTCTCACTGACGCTGCGAATGGTGGGGCGTAACTACGGTCTGACTGGGTTTGCTTACGTGCGAAGCATTTTGATTCCAGCTGCGTTTCCAAGCATTTTGTCAGGTCTGAAGATGGGCTGGGCCTTTGCTTGGCGAACCCTGATCGCCGCAGAGCTCGTCTTTGGCGTGAGTTCGGGCTCGGGTGGTCTGGGCTGGTTTATTTATCAGAATAAAAATTTACTCGAAATCCCCAGCGTATTTGCTGGCTTATTTATGGTGATTTTTATCGGGCTCATCGTCGAAAACTTTGTCTTCAAAGTCATCGAGCATGCCACCCTTCGCAAGTGGGGCATGCAAACTTAGTTTAACCAAATGCGCGGAAATCCTCCCCGTTCAGGGGGAGGATGAATAGCGCGGACACCGCAGGTGTCCCTGTTTTTAGCTGATTCAGGTCTGGGCGGTTGTTCGATGTCTTGGTAAACGATCGCGGTAGCGGCTCTGCAGCACACTGTCAACTTCGTCTTTGTTGAAGGTAGCAAGGCAATATTTCGTTACAAAGCCCCAGTTTTTGTTACAAAGACTCACTGAATTTTTACCTGACAAATACAACTTTTACACTGGTGATTTGGTGATCTGCCTTGATCGCGCAAATATAATTGAGGGTATGAAACGCTTGCAGGCCTACAAATTTCGGATTGAACCAAACGGTGAACAGCAGCGCGCCATGCGTCGCATGGCTGGCACCTGCCGCTTCGTCTGGAACAAGGCGCTCGCACTCCAAATCGCCAATCACCAGCAAGGCCAAAAGTTCGTCAATCATTTCGACATGTGCAAGTGGCTACCAGTCTGGAAGAAAGAACCTGAGACCTTGTGGCTCAAAGAAACGCCGTCGCAGCTCTATCAAGTGGTTCTCAAAGATCTGGCGCGTGCCTATAAAAACTTTTTTGAGAAACGCGCCGCGTTCCCAACCTTCAAAAAGAAAGGCGCAAGCAACAGCTTTTGTTTTCCGCAGGGCTGCGAACTCGATGCTGGCAATCGCCGCATCAGGTTTCCAAAGTTAGGCTGGCTTCGCTATCGCAAGAGTCGCGCCGTCGAAGGCACAATCAAAAACATCATCGTGTCGTGTGTGGCTAACAAGTGGTACGCCAGCATTCAAACTGAGCGCGAGGTGGCGCAGCCTGTGCATTCGGCGACCTCTATTGTCGGTATCGACCTAGGCGTGCTGCGGTTTGCCACGCTCTCAGACGGTACGGTATTTGAGCCCGTCAAAGCCCTTGGCAAACACGCCGAAACCCTCGCGAAGCATCAGCGTTGCTTGAGCCGCAAGATCAAATTCAGCCACAACTGGAAAAAGCAGAAACAGAAAGTCTCACGCTTGCATCGTCGGGTCGCCCATACCCGCCATGACTTTCTTCACAAGACTTCTACCCTCATC
>CAMBZR010000045.1 GCA_945872285.1 Bordetella parapertussis
GATCAGTTAGATGCAACGGTTGACGCTTATTTGGCAAAGGTCGCTGCGAACGCGCCCATTACCTTGCGCGCTGCGAAAAAAGCCGTGCGCGAGTTTCAACGTGTCGCACCGCACATTGATGCCGAAGGTATTCAAAAAATGGTCTTGACTTGCTTTGCGAGCGACGACTATCAAGAAGGCAAACGCGCCTTTGCTGAAAAGCGTTCGCCGGTGTTTAAAGGTAAGTAAATGATGTCTTTGAGACCGACCCGCGTGAGTGTGAAGCTGCTGTTGCCGTTTGCGACAGTATTGTTTTGTGCCGCGCAGGCCTTGGCCCAGCCGCAGCCGTATCCGAATCAGCCAATTCGACTCGTGATTGGCTATGCAGCGGGCGGCACCACAGATATTCTGGCCCGCTCGCTTGCCGAGCAACTGTCAAAGACGCTGGGGCAGTCGGTGATCGTTGAAAACAAGGCGGGGGCGGCCGGCAATTTAGCTGCGGCCTACGTGAGCCAGGCCAAGCCCGATGGGTATGTGCTGTTTATGGCCACACTGGCCAGTCACGGCATTAATCCGGCGCTCTATAAAACGGGCTTAGGTTACGACCCGGTAAAGAGTTTCGAGCCAATATCGATGGTGGCGGCGATCCCCATGCTGTTGGTCGTTAATCCAAAGCTGCCCGTCAATTCGGTGCCTGAGTTGATCGCGTATGCGAAACAGAAGCCAGGGCAGTTGAACTATGCGTCAAGTGGTAACGGCTCGCCTGTACATTTGGCGGGTGCGATTTTTGCCGATGTGGCAAAGCTTGATGTGGTGCATATTCCGTATCGTGGCGGCGCCATCGCCAACACTTCGGTGATGAGTGGTGACACCCAATACACTTTTGCCAGTATGCCCGCAGCGATGCCGCAAGTGCACGCGGGTAAGCTGCGCGCCCTTGCCGTAACGACAAAAGAGCGTTCACCACTGCTGCCCAATACTCCGTCGGTTGAAGAGGCTGGCGGTCTTCCTGGTTATGACATCAACACGTGGGATGCGTTGCTCGCGCCTAAAGGGACCGCGCCCGCGGTGATTGCAAAATTAAACGCCGCGGTCATTCAGGCTTTGCAGTCGCCCGCGCTGGCCAAACGCTTTGAAAGCGAAGGCGCAGTGCCGGACACAAGTACGCCTGAGGCCTTAGCTGCCTTCATAAAGGCCGAGTTAGTGAAGTGGGCCGCGGTCGTGGCACGTACGCCGATCAAGGTCGATTAATGTCCGTTGAGTTGTGGCACCAGCTGTTTCCTTCGATAGCGGTATTTTTGTGGCTTTGCCTGGCGGTACTGATTGCGGGTACGGTGCGCTCGTTTACGGGTTTTGGTGGCGGCTTGGCCTTAGCACCGCTGTTTAGTTTATTTATGGCGCCGGCCGATATGGTCGTGGTCGTGTTGCTGCTAAATTTTGTGATTTCGTTGCAGACCTTGCCTCAAACTTGGCGCACCACGGATTGGAAAATGGTCTGGTCTGTTTCGATTCCTGCGCTAGCGGGCGTTCCGCTCGGTGTATGGTTAATTGAGTGGCTTGATCCGACGGTGACGCGACGGTTTATTGGCGTCATTGTGGCTGGGTTAGCCGCCTTGATGCTGATCGGGTGGCAGTACAAAGGGGCGCGCGGCAAAATACAGGACTGGTTTGTAGGCGTGACTAGTGGCACGCTCACTGCGATGGCCGGCGTTGGGGGGCCACCCCTTGTGCTGTACTTTTTATCAGATAAGACGGTCAGCCCGGTCGTGCTGCGGTCGTTCTTTATGATGTTTTTTGCTTTTATCCAGTCGAGTACGATGGCGGTTTTTTTGTACAAAGACTTGATCAACACCAAGCAAATTCTTTATTCGGTTTCGTTTATGCCGGTTTATTTTGTGTCGGCTATGATCGGAAGCTATTTCTTTCATCGGGCCTTGCAATCTAGCGCAAGTCTGATTAAACGATTATCGCTATGGTTTTTGTTGCTAGTGGGTTCTGTCACCATCGTGATTTGAAATGATCCACGCGCGTTAAACAGCGGCTTCTTAAAGGGCAAGGGTAGATGGCGCATCGTATTTTGCTATTTGGGGCAAACGGGCAGGTGGGCCAGGCTTTGCAGACTTCGCTAAAAAGCTTGGGTGAGGTCACTGCGTGTACACGTACGCAAATAGATTTTGACCAAGCGCCTGGCGAAGTCGCCGAGGCCCTCAAGACCTTGCTGCAGCAGTGCCAACCCAATGTGGTGGTGAACGCGACGGCCTACACAGCCGTTGACCGTGCGCAGTCTGAGCCTGAACGTGCACGCCGCCTGAATGCCACGGCACCTGGCTTGATCGCGCAGGCCGCGCAAGCTGCGGGTGCTTGTGTCGTGCACTATTCAACCGACTATGTTTTCAAGGGCGACAAGACCGACCCCTATCTTGAAACTGACCCGACTGAACCGCAATCGGTCTATGGTCAAAGCAAGCTAGAAGGTGAGCAGGCGGTTGCCAGTTTTTGCGCACGCCATCTTATCTTTAGAACGTCTTGGGTGCTTAGTGCACACGGCGGTAATTTTTTAAAGACCATGCTCAAGTTAGCCCAAGAGCGCGACACCTTAAACGTGGTCGCCGATCAAGTGGGTGCGCCGACCTCGGCTCAGCTGCTCGCGTCCTCGACCACGCAAATTTTGCATCTCATGGCGGATCAGCCAAAAGCCGATCTGCGTTGGGGTTTGTATCACTTAACGGCAAGTGGCCAGACGACATGGCATGCTTACGCCAGTTACGTGATCGCCCAGGCACGAGCAGCAGGCTGGCCGATTCGGCTTCAAGACGTGGCGATCTACCCGATCGCAACAAAAGATTACCCTGTCGCCGCAGCGCGTCCGCTTAATTCGCGCTTAGCTACTGGCAAAGTGCAGCAGGCGTTCGACCTCACGCTGCCTGACTGGCGCGTCGGAGTCGACGCGGTTTTGCAAGCGCTAAAATCACAGGCATGACGACTAGAATTCTAATTGTGCGCACCTCGTCGCTGGGCGATTTGGTACATATGCTGCCGGCGATCTCGGATATCGCCAAACACTTACCAGGCGCACAAATCGATTGGTTGGTTGAGGAGTCGTTTGCGCAGATTCCGGCGTGGCATCCTGCGGTCACTCAGGTGATTCAGGTGGCGCATCGGCGCTGGCGTCGGGCTTGGTGGTCGACGCAGGTTCGTCAAGAGCGTCGCGCACTTGAAACGACTTTGCACGCGCGGCAATACGATCTGGTACTCGACATGCAAGCCTTGCTAAAGTCAGTCTGGTGGGTGCGGATGGCAACGGGTGTTAAGCATGGGCTTGACTGGCGCTCTGCGCGCGAGCCGCTGGCAACCATGTTTTATGACGTGCGTCATCGCGTTGAGTTTTGGCAACCTGCGGTCACGCGACAGCGTTTACTGGCTGCCAGTGCGTTTGGTTACAAAGTACGAGGTGCGCCTGACTTTGGTTTGCAGGCGTTTGACGCGCAAGCGCAACTGACCCGCAAACATGAACACGCGTACGCTACGATCATGCCCTCGGCTAGTCGCGATGATAAGTTGTGGCTTGTGGCAGATTGGCAGGCCGTGTTTGATTGTGTGACGCAACGCGGTCTGAAGCTCAAACTACTGGCAGGCACGCCGGACGAGTACGAGCGAGCACAAGCCTTAATTCAGGGCCGCTTAAATGCCACGGTCATGCCGCGGAGCAGTCTGACCGAAACCGCGCAAACGCTCGCAGCAGCCGAACTCATGGTGGGTTTAGACAGTGGGCTCACCCATCTGTCGGCCGCGCTTGGCCGCCCCACAATTGGCATCTATCTGGCGTCGACGCCGGTGCGTACGCCCCTAGTCGGCGATGCTTTTACGGCGAGCTTGGGCGACCGCGGTCAGCCGCCTTCGCGTCAAATGGTACTTGCTGCAATCGAGCAGGCTCTGGGCTAGTATTAGGCGATGCCGCAAAAAATTTACACGTTTCTGTTAAGACTGTGCGCGCCGCTGCTGTGGGGCTACATGTTGCTGCGCGCGCGCCGCGCGGGTGGTGACTGGCAAATTTTTAGTGCCGAGCGCTTTGGATCTTACGCTTTGCCCTGGGACGGTGAGGCGCCGGTCTGGGTGCATGCCGTGAGTTTGGGCGAAACGCGTGCGGCACAAACGTTAATTTTGCAGCTGCTTGCCCGTGGCGAACGGGTGCTGCTCACGCACATGACGGCAACCGGTCGGGCGGAGGGTGGGCGTTTGTTTGCGGCCGAGATCGCGGCGGGCCAACTGCGCCAACAATGGGTACCGTATGATTTTTCGGGTGCAACACAAAAGTTTTTTCGGCACTATCGGCCGCGCCTGGGCATTTTGATTGAACGCGAAGTCTGGCCAAACTTGATTGAACAAGCTCAATTTGCCGCGGTGCCAATCATTTTGGCGAGCGCTCGGTTTTCAGAAAAATCACAAAGACAGGTCAAACGGATCGACAAAGTACTTTTAACGTTGATGCGCGATGCTTATGCGGGCATTGATCTGACCTTGGCACAAACCGAAGACGATGCCACGCGCTTGTATGAAGTCGGGGCACTGAACATTCATGTGGTGGGCAATCTTAAGTTTGATGTTGCCTTGCCGGCAGTGGCCGTTGATGCTGGGCGCGCCTGGCGCGTGCGCTTAAACCGCCCCGTGATTGCGATTGCCAGCACGCGTGAAGGTGAAGATGCCTTGTTTGTTCAGGCGCTGGCACAGCAAGAGCCAGCGGCTTTGTTTTTATTGATCCCCCGACACCCTCAGCGGTTTGATGAAGCGGCCGCGCTGCTTGAACAGGCGGGTATCGTAACGTTACGGTGGTCGGCGCTGCGCCAACACACACAGCCTGAACAAATACTAGAGGGCGTCAAGGTGGTGTTGTGCGACACGCTAGGCGAAATGCCGTTCTTTTATGCGGCAAGTGACGTCGCCATTGTGGCCGGTAGTTTTGCACCGGTTGGCGGACAAAATCTGATTGAGGCCTGCGCCTTGGGTACGCCGGTGATTGTTGGCCCCCACACATACAATTTTTCTGAGGCGGTCGCGAACGCGGTTGAAATCGGTGCGGCTGCGCAAATTCAGTCAGCCGAGCCGCTTGACGCAGCGCAGCGAGCCGTGTCAATGGCCGTGTTCTGGTTGCAAGATCAGCAAGCTTTGCATGACAAAAGCCGCTTAGCGCGTGAGTGGGTCGGCCAGCACACGGGTGCGACCGCCCGTATCTTGCAACACATTACTGAACTTGAAGCTGCCCGCGCCCAAGCTTTGCCGAATCCGGATTAAGCTGTACTTGCGTTTTGCTGGCGGGCGAACGGCCTGCCTCACTGCGCGCTTGGCCAAACCAACCCTGCCCTAGCGCGAAAACGCCAAGATTAATCAAGACCAAAAGAATAAAAAAAGTTCGCATAGGCTTGGATGTATAAGTGGTCAGGTCAAGAAAATAGTTGTACTGTAGCTAACGTAAACTAGCATAGCAGGATCTAGGTCGCGTTAAATAACAATATAGTCATCTGGTCGGCTCAAGCTCTCGACAACTTGGGCAAAGTTAAGATGACAAAGACGGTAAAGGAGACAAAATGAAAAAACGCATAAAAATAATAGTCGCGTTGGTGTTTAGTGTGTTCGGTGTGGTTGGCATGACCGCAACGGCGCAGCCCTATCCAAATAAACCGATCCGAATTATTGTGCCGTTTGGGCCCGGTGGCACGACGGACATTATTGCCCGCTCGATGGCAAAAAAACTTACCGAACAGCTTGGCGTGAGTGTTCAGGTTGAAAATAAAAATGGCGGCAGTGGCATCGTCGGATCTCAGTTTGTCTCAAAGGCACCGCCAGATGGCTATACGCTGTTGATGGTAGGATCGCCGCACGCGGTTAACCCAAGCCTTAGAAAAGAAATGCCGTATGACGCCGTAAAAAGCTTTGAACCGGTTACTTTGATTGGAACAGTACCGATGATGTTGGTGACACATCCTTCGCTGCCAGTCAAAACGTTTCAAGAATTTGTGGCTCACGGTAAAAAAAATCCTGAGGCGTTGCGCTGTGGGACTGTGCCTGGCGGCGCTAACCACATGGCAACCGAGGCATTGAAGTTTGCCGCCGAGGTGCCTCTGATGCCGGTACCCTATCAGTCGGATGCGCCGATGGTTGTCGACTTGTTGGGAGGGCATATCAACTGCGTGGTGCTGATTTCGACCCAAGGGATTTCGTATATCCGCGAAGGGCGCTTAAACGTACTTGCGGTGACAAGTGAAGAGCGTTTGGCCATTTTGCCAAATGTCCCAACCTTGCAAGAGCTCGGTCTTAAAGGATTTTTGGCAGGTTCTTGGAATGGGCTGTTTGCACCAGCGGGCACACCGTCTGAGGCGACTGAGTTAATCGCTAAAGAAACTCAGCGCGCGCTCAAAGATCCTAAGATCATCGAGCAATACGCTCAACTTGGGATCACAATTATTGGCACAGATCCCCAAGGGCAAGCTAAATTTTTAGCCTCTGAGATTGCACGCTGGCGCGATGTGATCAAGAATGCAAAGATCCTACAGCAGTAAAAATTTTTCGATAATGGCAAAACACACTTTGCAAATATTCGTCGCCACAAACTTTTTTATCACTCAAACAGGAAAATAAAATGTCTTCAAATGATCAGCAGGCTGCCTCAAAAGCCCTTGAGCAAGAGGCGCTTAAGCTCGATGCGCTTCGCTGCAAGGTGCTGCTGGCAGCCGATGGTGCAGGGCTTGCAGCCATTGTCGACGAAGGGTTGACCTACACCCACGCAACCGGGCGTCGTGATACCAAAGCAACCTACGTGGATAGTGTGTCAACCGGGCGCTCGACGTACACGCGACTAGATCGTGAAGAGGTCACCGCTCGCGTTGTTGGCAATGCAGTGTTGGTTGAAGGCAAAGTCAATATGACGGTGGTGGTTGACGGGGTTGAGAAAAATCTTTACAACCGTTATCTGGGTGTGTGGACTGCCGTGAGCGGGAAGTTGTTGTTGACTGCCTGGGCGTCAACGAAACTCAATTAACGAACCTGGGCATCAATATGCACATCGGCATCTTTGGCGCGGGCTCGGTCGGCGCATACGTTGGCGGCATGATGGCTCGTGGTGGCCACCAGGTCACCATGATTGACCTGTGGTCCGAGCATGTTTCTCATATGAAGCAGCACGGGCTTTCGCTTTCGGGCTCGCAGGGGGATTTTCATGTTCCCGTGCACGCGCTGCACTTGTCTGAAGCACAAGTGCTGTTAAAGAATAAAGTTGACGTGGCGATTTTGTGCGTCAAGTCATACGACACAGAATGGATGACCTTATTTTTGCGCGATTATTTATCCTCTGACGGCTATGTGTTGTCGATGCAGAATGGCATGAACGAGGAAACCATCGCGCATTTGGTTGGCTGGGGCCGAGTGGTTGGATGCGTGCTGAACACCATCGGTGTCGAAATGACGGGCCCTGGTCAAGTGATGCGGTGGATGAAGCCGGCGCCACCGGGTTATCCGGTTTTTAGGATAGGCGAGATGCATGGCCGTGTGACGCCTCGAGCATTACAGATCGCGGAAGTCTTGAAGTCGGTTGATCACGCGGATGTCACTACCAACTTGTGGGGTGAGCGCTGGTCAAAGCTCACTAATAATGCGACAGCAAGCGCAATTGGGCCCTTGACTGGCATGGGGATTGTTGACATGTTCGCGCATCGCGATACGCGTCGCCTGTCGATCAAGTTGGCGCAAGAGGGTGTTTTGGTCGGCCGTGCAATGGGCTTGCAGTTAGAAAAAATTTCGTCGATTACCCCCGACGTCTGGCTGGCGGGCAATCCGAATGTTTCTGATGGCTTTGCACAAATCGAGAAAGAGCTAAAAAAATGGGAAGAGCGCCTTGATGTGACGGGTCAAGCCTCTACCTTGCACGACATTCGGCGAGGGCGACGAACTGAAATTGAGTCAATCAATGGATTGATTGCAAAGAAAGCTTTTGAGCTAGGTGTTGCAGCGCCGCTTCATACAATCTTGACTGCCCGTGTGCTGCAGCTCGAAGCGGGCGAGTTGACGCAAGGCCTTGATACCATCAAAGATCTTTTTGACTAACGATAGGATGATGGACCCGAGGTCATCAATCAGATGCTCTCGGGTAGGCAATTTTGTATTGCTGCGATTAGAAAAGCACTATTGAATGAATCGCGGGCAAACTTAAACGCCGGCAAACTCGCGTAAGCGCTTAAACACCGCCGTATCAAACTCAAGCCCGTCTTTCAAGTTGCGTGCGCGCTCTTTAAAAGATCTTTCTGACGGGATACGAATCTCGTCAACGCCTGCCGCCCGCTTTGAGGTTTTAATGCGGGTAATCAGGGCGCTGACATCCTCTTTGTACTGTTCGGTTGAATACATCAGATCAGGCTTGAAAGCGATGATCAGGTGCCCATTGTTTTTATCGGCAGTGGTACCCGCACCTGTGAGCAAACCCATCGCGTGCATCATCAACGCCAGACCAAAACCTTTGTGTCCTGCAAAAGGCAGCAATGCACCTGCGCGCGCGGCGGTAGGATCTTGGGTAGGATTGCCGTGCACATCAATGGCTACACCTTCTGGCAAGGTTTCCCCACGACGCTCGCGCAAAGTGAGGTCGGTGTACATAATGGCCGAGGTACCCATGTCGAAAATCAACGGGCCGTTTGCCGTGGGCAAACCAATCGTAATTGGATTTGTACCCAAGATCGACTCGATACCTCCCAGTGGCGCGACATAGCTTTGTGAACTGACGGTATGAATGACCACTAAGTCGTTGTTGACGAGTTTTTCAACGTAGTGCGCACCACGTCCGCTCATCCAGCTGTTTTGGACTCCACCAATGGCAAACCCGCTCACCATCGCTTTGGCTTGTACCGCTTCGCCCAAGCGTTGAATCGCCAGCATGCCGATATTGTTCCCGCCATCAAACACAATAGAAATCGGTGTTTCTTTGATGATTTTCATGGGTGTTCTGGGGCGCAGGTTGCGCTGACTTTCGATGGCGTCGAGTAGCTTGGGCAGGCCCGAGTACTCATAGCCGCACAGCGCTGCATCAATTACGTGTTCGGCGATGACTGCAGAATCTTCGGCTGAATAAGCCATTTTGCGAGCCACGGCTTGCGCGAGTTCGCGTGCTTGGTTGACGGTGAGGCGTGTACGTTCTTGTAGGTGTTGTGATGACATGGCTCGATTTACTTGATTGAAAACTGCGGTTAAACCATGCGCGCGAGTCCGTCGAGCACAGGGTTGGCGATAAATTCTATTTTTAAGCCGGCGTGCATACGACGCACTTCGGCTTCGACTTCTGGCCAGCCGCCGCCGCTGACACATAGCAGGGGCGCAACACCAAAATGTTTTTGGGCAATGTCGCATTGGCGCCAAACTGCGCCGGCTTGTGCCGCCACCACGCCGGTGGCAATGGCCTGCAGTGTATGGGTTGGGTATTCGGTGATAGCACCGCTAGCCAGTGGTAGGTTGGCCGTACCTTGCGCGAGTGATTGACGCATCAAGGCGGGCCCTGGCAAGATCAGCCCACCTTTAAATATTTTATCAGGGCTTAAGGTGTCGATGGTAGTCGCCGTGCCGAACGTGGCAAGCACCAACGGAAATGTCCGGTCTTGAAAATGCCCAGCGACGCCTAGCAGCGCTGCCCAACGATCGGCGCCAAGTTGAGCCGGCTTGTCGTAGGCGTTTCGCACGCCTAGCTGTTCGCCGCTGGGTAGAGTCCACTGCAGCGGACAGCCCGCCTCGGCAAGGGTTTGTTCAAGTAGTTCTGCAACGACATGCCCGGCGACGTTTGCACCGCGGGCTTCACGAGGTTGTACCGGTAGGGTGCTTAGCCATTTGCGCAGCGCGTCGGGTAGTTGCGCTAGCGGGCTTAACGCCATGGCGTGTACGGCAGCCTCGCGCCCCATGGCAGGATGATGCCAACCCAGTTTAATTCGACTGTTTCCAACGTCAAGCAATACGATCATCGAGTGCCTTTAAGCGTTGCGGTGGGCTCGGGCAATACGTGGCGTCTGACCGAGACATCACCCACCAGAATGGGCACGACTGCGGTCTCTGTTCGGACAAGCAGTCGTCCGAATGCGTCAGTGCCCTGCGCGATACCTGTTTGCAGGACACGCCCCTGATCTATCACGTCCACCGACCGCAGGGCCAGCACATCGACCGAATTAAATAACTCTTGAAAAGCAGCATACCCCTTTGTGGCGTAGACGTCTAAGGCCTTTTGCCACGCTTGGGCAATGGCGCTCACGATGCTGCTCGGGCACAAGACCGAAGCGTCTAATGCCGAGAGCTGCGGCGCGCAGGCCAGAATCTCAGACACATCCGCAACATCGCGCGTCAAATGGGTTGACAGCGCCCGCGCGCCCCGCAAGTTCAGACCAATTCCTACCACCAGACAGGGGTGACGCGCACCTGGTCTTTGTGTCGTTTCGATCAAAATCCCAGCGAGCTTGCCCGACCCCCATTGCAGGTCATTGGGCCATTTAAGGGCAAGCCTTTGGCAGGCGTCTTGCCCAAGCAGCGGCGCAAACAGTTGCCTGAGCGCCAAGCAGGCTGCTACGCCCAGAGCCGGCGATAAACCGGGTAATTGGGCAAGTGGTATTCCAGGTTCAAAGGCGCATGAAAACATGAGCGTGTCGCCGGCCTTGTTCTGCCAAGAGCGCGCGGCACGGCCTCTGGCGGCGCCCTGTGTGTGAGCCCCTAATAACCAAGGCAGCGGGTGGGCCGGACCAAGTTTGACACGTTGACTGAGGTCGTCGTTCGAGGACCCAGTCTCTTGGATCCATTGAACCGAGACAAAACCGGGCAAAGCCAAGCTTAAACGCTCGACGAACGCCGTTGGCGTCAGAAAGTGAGCACTACCCTTTTGGTCAGTCAGGTCTGTCATAGCAGGCATCTTACCAACGGTTGGGCCTGGGCCAGGCTGATGGCCAAAAGTGGCCGTCACAAGCGGTCAGCGATTGAACCGTGAGCCGTTCAACGCAACCCGCGGTCGAACAAGTGGCACAATGGTTGAGCGCGCAGCTTAAAGAGTTAAGGGCCGACGTGAACGGGCTCGATTTCAAATGATGTTTTGGTTGATTTTGAGTGGTAAATAACAGAATCTTGATAATTGAAAATGCTTGCTTATACTGAAACGATATCCTTTGACGGCCTAGCCGGTTTGATTGATTGTGCCCTGGATTGGCCCGAGGGCGAGCCCACCGGCTGGGCGCTTGTGTTGCACCCCAACCCCGCCCAAGGGGGCACGCGTGATAACAAAGTGGTGACAACAATTGCGCGCGCCTGCGTCCAGCAAGGCTTGGTGGCGTTGCGCCCAAACTTTCGTGGTATCGGTAGTTCGGGCGGCGTTTTTGATCATGGCAAAGGCGAGCTGCTGGATATGGCAGCGTTGGTTGAGCAGTTTCGAGTGCGCTATCCCGAGGTTGCAAACTTGCCTTGGGTGTTGGGCGGGTTTTCGTTTGGCACCTCGATTGCCGTGCAGCTTTACGCCAAATGGGAACGCGTAGAAAAAAACTTGCCAAACATCGTGGTGCTGGCGGGTTCTGCGGCCATGCGGTTTCGCCATAGCGAGGTCAAAGCGCCCGAAGACGCTTTGGTCATTCATGGCGAGGTCGATGAGGTCGTACCGTTGTCTGAAGTGATGGACTGGGCGCGCCCACTTGGGATGCCAATTGTTGTCATTCCTGAGGCGGGGCATTTTTTTCATGGCAAGCTTTTGGTTCTGCGCCAGTTGGTGCAAACGCGCTTGCAGGCGTTGTAAAGGCACAATCGATTTTTGCGCTGACGGATAAAGTATCTTGAGCTCTGCAGAAACGCCACAGACGATAGTGGATTGCCTATAATGAGTTCTTTAACTGGCGGTGGCTTCTTGATGATCAATCCAGTGATTTCTGCTGTGCAACCTGTTGCACGTTTTGTTTCGATCGCTGCGGTGATTTTGCTCAGCGCAGCAACGCTGTATACCCCTACTGCTGCGTTGGCCCAAGCGTCAACGAGTACAACGGCCAAAACTGGCCAACCCGCCGATGCTAAGCTCGATCCGAAGGCCGAGGTCAAGCCTGAAGCTAAGGCCAAGCCAAAGGCTGACCCAAAGCCCGTTGCGCCCTCCGCTGCAGCGATCTCTGCAACCACCCCACCTTCGTTATCGCCGATTCAAGTCGGTGAGCTATCTAGCGTGCCGCCGCCGGCGATTGCCGCTAAGGCTTGGATTACGCTTGATGTGACGAGTGGTCAGGTGGTGTCGTCATCAAACGCCGATCAAAAAATTGAACCGGCCTCGCTGACTAAAATCATGACGGCGTATCTGGCTTTTACGGCGCTTAAAGAAAAGCGCATAACGCTTGACGAGCAAGCCAACGTCTCACAAGTCGCCTGGAAAACTCGCGGCTCGCGTATGTTCATTGAGCCGCGCAAGCCCGTCACAATCGATGAATTGATTAAGGGTGTGATCATTCAATCGGGCAACGATGCTTCAGTGGCCTTGGCCGAGGCGATCTCAGGCACTGAGGCTTCGTTCGTGACCCTCATGAACGAAGAGGCCCAGCGTATGGGCTTGACCAACACCAACTTTATGAATGCTGCGGGCTTACCCGACCCCCAGCACTTCAGCACCGTGCGCGACCTTGCGCTGTTATCGCGCCGCATGATTACCGACCATCCTGAATATTTTCCGTATTACTCAGTGCGCGAATTTACTTATAACAAAATCAAACAGCCCAACCGTAATCGCTTGTTGTGGGCCGATCCTACTGTTGATGGTATGAAAACAGGCCACACCGAAGGGGCCGGCTATTGTTTAGTGGCTACCGCTAAGCGTGGCGAGCGCCGGGTGGTGACGGTGCTAGTGGGTTCAGACAGCATGGCGACGCGCGCCGAAGAAAGCCTTAAACTCTTAAACTGGACTTTTCAGAATTTTGAAACGATCAAGATTTTTGATAAAGCGCATGCCGCGGTTGAATCGCGTGTGTGGCAAGGAAAAACTGAAAACACCAAACTTGGCGTGGCCGAACCCTTGTGGGTGACCGTGCCACGAGGCAAGGCGGGCGATATCAAGCCTGTGGCGAAGCGGCCCGATCCTTTATTTGCACCACTGATGCAAGGTCAAAAAGTCGGAACACTCAGTCTGATGCTAGAAGACAAGTTACTTCGTACCGAACCGCTTGAGGTCCTTGACGCGGTCGAGCGCGCGGGTGTGGTCGGACGCTGGTCTGATTCGATCAGATTGTGGTTTAGATAAATGGCGTTTAGCCGATTAAAAATTAACGAACAGGAATAGCGAAATGGTTCAGAACATGTTGATTCAAGGCGTTTCAGGTGACCCGATTGTTTATTTGAACGGTACCTTCGGGCCCTTGTCTGAAGCTAAAGTCTCGGTGCTTGATCGTGGGTTTATCTTTGGCGATGGCATCTACGAAGTGGTGCCCGTGTATCACGGCAAACTTTTTCGCATGAAAGAACATTTGGCTCGCCTCGAACGCAGTCTGAAGAAACTTAACATTCAACAACCCATGACGCTTGCGCAGTGGGAAGCGCTCGTTAAAGATTTGCTCAGTCGCTCGACTGAAAAAATGTGCATGGTGTACTTGCAGATTACGCGGGGTGTTGCTAAGCGTGATCACGCGTTTCCGGTGCCCGTTGTGACGCCCACGATTTTTGGCATGGTGGCGCCCATGACGCCGCCGACAGCGGCTGTGCGTGAAAAAGGTTTACGTGCCGTTAGCATCCCGGATATGCGCTGGTTGCATTGCGATATCAAATCAGTGTCGTTGTTGGGTAACGTACTGGCTAAACAAGCTGCCGTTGATGCGGGCGTGGATGAAGTGATTCAGTTTCGCAATGGCAATTTGACTGAAGGGGCTTCGTGCAACATCTGGGTTGCTAAGGATGGCAAGTTGATTGCCCCTTTAAAAGATAATTTGGTTTTAGAAGGCATTCGCTACGGCTTGCTGCAAGAGCTCACCACTGAGATGGGGATCCCGTTTGAGTTGCGTGTGGTCACGCAAGACGAGGTGAACCACGCCGATGAACTGATGATGTCATCCGCCACGCGCGAAGTGTTGCCGATTGTTGAGCTTGATGGCAAGCCCGTAGGGCAGGGTAAGCCAGGTGGTGTATACCAGCGGCTGCGTGCGGCCTACGATGCGCGTATCGCTGCGCTGGCTTAAGGCCACATGAACGCATCGCAGTCTGAAAACGAATCGCTGATCGAATATCCGTCGGATTTTCCGATCAAGGTGATGGGTAAGGCTGTGCCCGATTTGGCTGAGGCGCTTACGGCGATCGTACTTGAGTTCGATCCAAGCTTTAATCCTGCAACCATTGAGCGTCGGCCTAGCAAAGCGGGTAACTATCTTGGTCTAACCTTCACGGTGCGTGCAACGTCACGCCCGCAGCTTGATGGGTTGTATCGGGCCTTGCACGCGCACCCAGCGGTATCGGTGGTGCTGTAAGTGATTCGCACTTGGCCGCGCCCAACTGAGTATCAGCCGGTGTGGCTCGCCATGCAAGAGTTCACTAACAAACGCACGGCCACAACCTCCGACGAAATCTGGTTGGTTGAACACTTACCGGTTTACACCCAGGGTCAGGCTGGCAAGCCCGAGCACTTGCTCAATGTAGGCAACATCCCAGTGATCAAAACTGACCGTGGCGGCCAGATCACTTATCACGGGCCTGGTCAGATCATGGCGTACGTGCTGGCTGATTTAAAACGCTCGGGCCATTACATCAAACAGTTGGTCTTTGAGCTCGAAGAATCCTTAATCGCCACGCTGGCGCTTTACGGCATCGACCAAGCCTGCCGCAAGCCAGGCGCCCCAGGGGTCTATGTGCCCGGCAAGCACGACTTAGCCAAAATCGCCGCCCTCGGGATCAAGGTGAAGCAGGGGTGTACGTATCACGGCTTGGCGCTGAACCTTGACCTAGATTTAGGCCCCTTTGAGGGCATCAACCCCTGCGGCTTCGCGGGTTTACAGACCGTCAGCATGGCAAGCTGTGGGGTTCAAGCCCAGTGGGATGAGGTGGCGCAAGCTTTGGCCCAGCAAATGATCAGACGTTGTGGCTTGCAGATGCGCGACTGTTAGGGGGGCTGCGGTCATCTTCGAGAAAACGACCTTGAGCGGTTAAACTACAGTTCTAACGCTTAGGAAGCCACCGTGACGTACGACGCAACGCAGAAACAAAAGGCACACGATAAAGTCTCGCGCATCCCCATTAAGGTGGTGGCGGCCGAGCGCCTGAAAAAACCTGAATGGATTCGCGTAAAAGCCGCGCCAGCGGGCTCACGGTTTTATGACATCAAGCGAATTTTGCGCGAGCACAACCTGCACACGGTTTGCGAAGAGGCGTCGTGCCCCAACATTGGCGAGTGCTTTGGTAAAGGCACGGCCACTTTCATGATCATGGGTGACAAGTGCACCCGTCGTTGCCCGTTTTGTGATGTCGGTCACGGACGTCCTGATCCGCTTGACGTTGACGAACCCATGAACCTGGCGCGCACGATTGCTGCGCTTAAACTGACCTACGTGGTGATTACGTCGGTTGACCGCGACGACTTACGCGATGGCGGCGCGGCTCATTTTGTTGAATGTATTCAAAAAGTGCGTGAGTTATCGCCTGTAACCCGTATTGAGGTGTTGGTGCCTGACTTCAGGGGGCGGCTTGACCGCGCGCTCGAAATTTTAGATGGCGGCCCGCCTGATGTGATGAACCACAACCTTGAAACCGTGCCACGCTTGTATAAGCAGGCACGCCCCGGTTCAGACTATTCGCATTCGTTAAAGTTATTGCAAGAGTTTAAAAAACGCCATCCAGGCACACCGACCAAATCGGGTTTGATGCTTGGCTTGGGCGAAACCGACGACGAAATCCTGCAAGTGATGCGCGACCTACGCGCGCACGACGTTGAAATGCTAACGATCGGGCAATACCTGCAACCGTCGCAGCACCATTTGCCGGTGCTGCGCTACGTGCACCCCGACACGTTCAAAATGTTCGAACGCGAAGCCTACGCCATGGGCTTCAACCATGCGGCAGTGGGCCCAATGGTGAGGTCGTCGTACCATGCAGACGAACAGGCACATGCTGCTGGCGTGAACTAATCCAGCGCTAAAACCAACCTATAGGTAATTATTTGTTTTAAATAATTAACCTTTGGGTTATCTGAAACTTTGGTAGTTTAGAAGCCCGCTTTGTGGTTTAACCGCCACGGGGCGTGGCTTCGTACCCCTCATGAATGAGCGATTGGACAAGAATTTAGCCTCAATTTTACATAATAAACTTTTTTGTATGTTAATATTAATCGGTTAAAAATACAAATTAAATCGTTTGTTAACAAATAGTTAAATACTAAAAATATTTAACACACAAAAAAGTTTATTATATAAAATGGAAAAATGGTCTTTTTATGGTCGGCATGACACGCTGAGCACACTCGACAGTCTTATCCGCAGGCAACGGTGGTTTTTTTGTCGTATTCAAGGGCGCCGCCGTATCGGCAAGACAACGCTGCTCAAAGAGTTGATGAAATCGGATCCAAGCCTGGCTGGGCGGATGATTTACATGCAAGTGCCCAATTCAGATGAGCGCGATGTGGCGGCCAGTTTTAGGCGCGCACTTCAGGACAGCGGCAACGACGCAGCATTGCTCTTGGCTGACACGATCGATGACTTTGCCTCGATGGCAAGGGCAGTTGGCGTGCTGTGCCGTCAAGGCGTGATTCTGATCCTTGACGAATTTCAGTACTTCACGAGTACAAAGCTACAGGCGTTCAACTCATACTTACAAGCGCAAGTCGATCAATTAAAAGACACTCAAACGGGTGGCTTGTTTGTGTTGGGTTCTTTGCAGTCTGAAATGAACGCTTTGCTCAACGATGCCGCCGCGCCGCTCTATGGTCGCCTGACCGCCTCGATTGATCTGCAGCATTGGGATTTTGAGGATTTGACAACGCTGTACGCGGCGCATGGTATTCATAGCCCAGCCCAGTGGCTAACCTTATGGAGCTTCTTTGAGGGGGTTCCGAAGTTTTATCGCGATGCCTATGAGCAAGATTTATTTAGTGTGCCGGTTGAACACTTTGGTGCAGAGCTACTCACACGCCTGTTTCTTAAAGAAGGCAGTCCGCTCGCCGAAGAGGCTCACACTTCATTTCTGCGCGAAGTGCGTGGAAAAATGATGGCAATTTTGAATTACTTGTCAGGACATCCCGGCTGCGTGCACGGCGAGCTGATCGCTGCGTTAAATAAAGACGACGACGCTTCGCCAATGGGCACTTACGTTGGGCGCCTAGTTGAAAGCTATCGAATCGTTGACAAGAGATGGCCGGTGTTTTCAGACAGCAAAAGCCGAAATGCACGGTATTACATCACCGACAACTTTCTTCAAGGCTGGCTCTCTGTCGTTAAACCCGCCCGTGACGCGGCCCGCCTGCGGCCCATGCAACAGGTGCTGCAGTTGGCGAAACCCAGAACGTGCATCCACGAAGGCGGAGCTTTTGAGAAGTGGATACGGCAACTACATATCGAATGCTCGCGCAAGGGCAAAGGCGATTTTGCCTTAACCGATATCAATCTTGGGTTCTGGAATCACCCGCGCGATGCGGACAAAACCGTCGAAATTGATCTGGTCGCAATTAATAGCGACGACAGGCGGGTGCGTCTTGGCTCGTGCAAGCGAAACGCGCGGGCGCACGACAATCTGTCATTGGCAAAATTTGAGGCGCATATCCAGGCGTTTTTGGATAGTAAAGAAGGCAAAAAACTCGAAGGCTGGGAAACAGAAAAGGTACTGTTCTCACCGGTCTTTTTAAGTGATGAGAAAAAGCTGTTGAAGCAGCGAGGCTATGCGTGTATGGATTTACCAGCCTATGCCAGCTTGTTTTAGTTCTTGGCTAACAGCGCTTGCGCGGCAGCCTCCAGCGCAATCCAACGAAACAAACGGTTAGAATAAAGACAGGTGGCTATCAACGAAGAAACTCCAACCGTCAACAACACGCAAAATGACAAAAGAGCGCAGCTAAAAGCGCCATCCGTCAGGAGACAAAAAGTGATTAAAAATAATCGATTGCTAGCCTTACTATTTGCTGCGGGCGCTGCCTGTTTGGCACTCCCCCAGCTTGGTCTGGCCCAAGACTATCCCACTAAATCTATCAGGCTCATCATCCCGTACCCCCCTGGTGGTGGGACCGATTACATCGGTCGTGTGGTGGGTAACAAGTTGGCCGAACTGACCAAGTGGACAGTGATTTTAGAAAATCGTCCCGGTGCGGGGGGCAACCTTGCCGCTGAGGCCGTCGCAAAAAGCGCACCTGATGGCTATACCGTGCTCTTGGCGCAAACCGACAGCGTGATGGTGAGCCCTTGGTTGAACCCCAGTGTGGGCTACGACACACTTAAAAGCTTCACGCCAGTGGTGCAATTGACCATCACGCCCGGTGCGATTGTGAGCGCCACTACGTCAACTATTCGTACGCCGGCCGACATGATCGCCAAGGGTAAGACCACCGAAGGTCTGCGTTGGGCAACCGCCGGCGCCGGCACGTTCGGTGATTTACTGGGCGAGCAATACAAAAAAGCAATGAATATCAATTTGGTAAACACAGCCTATAAAGGTGCATCGCCGGCCTTAACCGATTTGATGGGTGGCCACGTTGACGTCGCCTTGTTGTCGCTGGGTTCGGTGTTGCCGCAAGTCAAAACGGGTAAATTGCATGCGGTAGCTGTCACCACCGCGACACGTGCCAACCTGTTGCCTAATACGCCAACATTGGCAGAGTCAGGTGCAACCGGCATGAACGGCAGTATCTGGGTCGGGATTTTTGTGCCGGTCGGTACATCGATGTCTATCGTGCAAAAGTTGAATGCTGAATTTAACAAGGCGTTGCAACAAGCAGACGTCAAAGAAAAAATTATTTCTGTCGGTGTGGATGTCGTAGGGGGCTCAGTCGAAACCTATACAGAGTTTGTCAAAACTGATTTTGCACGTTGGGGCAAAATCGTGAAAGACTCTGGCATCAAGTTGCAATAGCTCAACGCGTACGTTGTCAGTCATTAGGTTTAAAAATTTAAAAGGCAACATCGCGTTATGCAGCTGCAAGGAATCCGTGTCATCGATTTAACCCGTATCGTGTCGGGCCCGTTTTGTACGATGTTTTTGGCCGATATGGGTGCTGAGGTCATCAAGATCGAAACGCCCGGCAAGGGCGACCCGGTGCGCAAGCAAGGCGAATCCCCAAATGGATTTTCGTATTACTTTGCAACCTTTAACCGTAACAAGCGTTCGCTGGCCATTGATTTGCGCAGCGAGGAAGGCAAAGACGTCTTGCGTAAGTTACTAGCGACGGCTGATGTGGTGGTGAATAACTTCAGGCCTGGTGTGATGGACGCGATGGGTTTTGGACGCGAGGCTCTGCGTCAGATCAAACCCGATTTAGTCAGCTGCAACCTAACCGGTTTTGGTTTAGACGGCCCGTATGCTGAGCGCCCGTCTTTTGACTTTATTGCGCAGGCCATGAGTGGCTTTATGAGTGTGAATGGCGATGAAGGAGAGCCACCGATACGCGCAGCGCCGCCGATCTCTGATCTGCTGTCAGGGATGTACGCCGCGATGGGGATCATGGCGGCCTTGTTGCGTCGTGATCGCACCGGGCAAGGCGAAGAGGTCACTACCTCACTGACCGACAGCATGACGAGCGTGATGTCGTTTTTGGCGTCAAACTATTTTGCGACCGGTAAGCTGCCCGCGCGTACCGGTAACGACAATGCCTTAGTCTCACCTTACGGGATGTTTGATGCGTCGGATGGCCAAGTGGCGCTGGCCCCAAGTAATGACGGCGTGTATGCAAAGTTATTAACCGTGCTGGGGTTAGATCACTTGCGCGAGCGCCCCGAGTTTTTAAACAATAAGCTTAGATTTCAAAACCGTAAACAGATTAATACCGAGATCAATGTAAAAATTGGCGAAAAACCGATCGCGCATTGGATCGAAGTCTTGAATCAGGCAGGTGTGCCTTGTGGTCGGGTGTTGAACGTGCAAGAGGCCTTTGATGACCCCCAAACCCAGCATCAGCAGATGCGGCTGACGATTCAGCATCCGGATCATGGTCGGCTCGATGTACTGGGGTTTCCGATCAAATTTACCGACGATCCCTGCAAAATGTATCGCCCACCGCCTAACTTGGGTGGGGATAATATGGCAGTACTGACCGAACTGGGGTTGAGCAGCGAAGCGATTGACGCCTTAAAGGCGAAGGGCGTGATTTAAGTTAAAGTGGCTAGAACCCAAGTTAGGGCGTCGCGGCAGCACCTCAGGCATTAAGATAGTTCTGCTTGAAGACAAAGTATTTATTAATTGACTAAAAATATACGAGGCATTTTATGAGCGCAACAGGTTCACGTTTTGTCACCATTACCGAAGTTGGTACGCGTGATGGTTTTCAGGCTGAAAAAGAGCAGATCAGCGTTGCCGACAAGGTTGCAGTGATCGATGCCTTGATTGACGCAGGCCTACGCAGCGTTGAGGCGACGTCGTTTGTGTCGCCACGCGCCTTGCCGCAATTGGCTGACGCCGCTGAGGTGATGGCACAAGTGCAGCGCAAACCTGGCGTTAAGCTCGCTGTGTTGGTGCCCAACGCCCGCGGTGCTGAGCGCGCCGCGGCAGCTAAGGCTGATGTCATGGTGGGCTTTATTTCTGCCAGCGAAAGCCATTGCAAAACCAATCTGAATAAAACGATTGACGAAGCAATTGCAGATTTTGCACAAGTCGTGCCGATCGCCAATCAATGGGGCCTCAAGATGCATGGCGGGATGGCCACTGCTTTTGGTTGCCCGTTTGAAGGTGATGTACCGATTAGCAATATTTTAAAGATCGTGGGCGCCTACCATGCACACGGTATTCGTCGAATTGGTTTTGGCGATACAACGGGTATGGCGACCCCACCGGTTGTTACCCGTACGGTCGAAGCTGTGCGCAATAAATTTCCTGACGTAGAAATCGCTTTGCATTTTCATAACACCCGTGGCGTAGGCTTAGCCAACGTGATGAACGGTTTACAACTTGGTGTGCGCGAATTTGAATCCTCGATCGCGGGCTTAGGTGGTTGCCCGTTCGCGCCGGGAGCCACGGGCAATATCTGTACCGAAGACTTGGTATACCTGTTGCATGAATGCGGCTACGACACCGGCATCGATCTCGACAAACTGATTTTGGTCGCAAAAGAAGTCGAGAAAATTGTCGGGCGTCAGTTGCCAGGTCAGATGATGAAAGCAGGCCCAAGGCTTAAGCTGATGTCGATGGCTTCAGTGCGCACTGCGGTGGGTTGATTGCTTATTTACGCTGTCGCATGCTCCCCAGCAATCTTCCCAAACACCGCGCCACGCATCACCGACGTCGCACCTGTATAAACCTGGTGATACAACCCAGTCGCCTCGCCGGCTGCGTACAGCCCCGGAATCGGCCGACCATCGGTATCCACCACTTGACTGTCTTTGTTGATTTTGATGCCGCCGTAGGTAAAGCAAATGCCGGGGATAATCGGGTAGGCCATGAAAGGGCCTCGGTTGATCGGGCGTGACCAGTTAGACTTTGGGATCTCAAGATTTGTGGTCGCTAAGCCATCCAGTTCAAACGGTAGAAACTTGCCTGCTTGGCAACTGTCGTTATAAGCGGCCACCGTTGCACTTAAAGCGGTGGCAGGTAAACCGCAGGCTTGTGCCAGTTCTTGCAAGGTGTTGCCCTGTATCACGGGTTGGTCCGTGCGGATGCTTTTTTTCCAGTTTGGTACGTCGTGAATACTTTGATCAAAGATCACGTAGCAAATGCCATCAGGCTGTTCGCCAATCGCTCGCGAGATATGGTCGTAGTTCACGTCCACCAAGCCCGGCGCTTCATCCAAAAATCGCTTGCCATGTTTATTCACCAAAATCCCATAGGTGAAATTCATCACCAGCGCTTCAGTCGCACCCGAGCGCGGGTCGAGTGGCTCGGCGTGATACGAGCCAAAATCGCCGGCGGGTGCGGCACCGGCGGCAAGCGCCATGCGAATGCCTTCGCCTTTGTTGTAATAACCACCCTTGGCAACCGGGCGCACAAACTTGGCAGCCTGCCCAAGGTATTGCGTTAGCATTTCGGGATTGCCCTGAAAGCCGCCTGACGCGATCACCACGGCCTTGCCGTGCAGCAATAACTCTTGGCCGGTGCTATCTGCGGTGGTGACGGTAGACCGTGTTCCTTGACGGCTAAAGCTGCGTGCGGTGGTTTCGTACAGGCAGGTGACGCCTTTTTTAAGTGCGTAGGTGCGTAGCGCTTCGATCATGGCTAAGCCGCCACCGACTGGCATCAAGCGCGGTGCTGCAGCGGTTAAGAAATAGGTTGGTAAAAAATCAAATTTAATCCCGTACTGTTTGAGCCACGTGACGGTGGGCCCTGCCATGTTTGCTAAGGTTGACACGATTTCAGGGTCGGGCATGCCATGAGCTTTGACGTAGGGCGGCCATTGTTCGTAAGGCGCACTCGCGGCTTCAATGATGTTGGGATCAAGATGAAACCCAGCGTTCGAGACCAAGCGCTCTTCAAAATCGTCGCTGACCTCGGTCTCGCTTTTCATCCGAAAATAAGACTCGGTCCACCGGGTGTTGCCACCGAAGTCGGGCTCGGGCGAGCGCTCGATGACCACGACGCTAGCGCCTTTGTCGGCAGCGGCCACGGCGGCCGACAAACCGGCAATGCCGCTGCCGATGATCACCAGATCAAAGCTCATTAAGCGGGGGGTATATTGTGCTTGAGTCATATTGGGTACCAAATCAGACTAGGATTGCGTAAATTAAACCATGCGGCCGCCCAGATGCGAACCGAGCAAAACAGAGGCACAATAGCGCAAACGTGCAAGTTGAGCAGTTAGTACGTTAAAAAAATAAAGTCTCTACTCTGGATATGCGATGAAAATCTGGCATCAAAGTTTTACGGTCTTGGGCGATTTGGGTCCTTATAGTGATGCGCTCAAGGCGCACTTCGCGCGTGTTGCGCGCCCCGATACGCAAATTGATATGCATGGCATGTCGCCCGGCACCTACCCCTCCAATTACCCCGGCTCTGATATTCGGCATGCGGCGCTGTTTCATCTGCACGGCATGCAGTTCATGCAGGCTGGGGTGTTGGCGCAAGAGCAGGGCTACGACGCCTACGCGGTCAGCACCTTGCCCGATCCTGCCTTGCGCGAAATCCGTGCGTTGATTGATATCCCGGTGATCGGGTACGGCGAGTCAGCGATGTTCACGGCTTGTTTGTTGGGCCGCAAGTTTGGTATCTTGGTGTTTATTGAAGACTTCAACCAGTTGCTTGCGCAAAACGCCGAAAGCTATGGCTTAGCCGCGCGCTTTGCCGGTGCAGCGCCCGTTGGCTTTACATTTAATGATGTGTTGAAAGGGTTTTCGGACCCAACCGAGTTAATCGAAAAATTTAAAACTGCGGCACGTAAATTGATTATGCAAGGTGCTGATGTGATCATCCCGGGCGAGGCGCCGCTGAATGTCTTGCTGGCGCGTAATGGCGTGACCGAGGTCGATGGTGTCACTATCATGGATTCCTTGGGCACGTGGGTCAAGCACGCTGAGATGATGGTTGACTTGCGCCGCCTGTGCGGCACCAAGCCAAGTCGCACAGGTTACTACCATCGCTTGCCAGAGATCGAGCGCGTCAAAGAGGTCTTTGCGTTTTATGGTTTGGATAAGCGCCTGCCTGGCGTGTGATGCGTGTTTCTTGAGAAGAGATGTTTGTAAAGTTGATTGGGCATCCGGCGCAAAATGCGATAAGCAAATCACTATGAAAAAATTAAAAAAACAGTTGGGAGAAAAAAATGGATCACACCTTTGATGTTGTTGTTGCAGGTTGCGGTGTTGCGGGCTTGTCCGCCGCTGTGACTGCAGCCGAGCGTGGCTTGAAGGTTGCGGTGCTTGAGCGCGCGTCGCGCGAAGATCGTGGCGGTCAAAGTCGTTACACCGAAGCGTATTTTCGGATGAAAGCCTTAGACCAGGTGACCGATGATTTTGAAACGCACTTGGCCGATAACCTGGGCTTGTATCCCGAGCCTGATTTGATGGCCGAGATGGCAACGGGGCGTGAGAACTGGTCGCACGCGACGCGTACGTTAGCGATCCCGGATACAGACGTGATCGGAAACTTTGCCGAGCAAGTGCCGCCTACGATTAAATGGTTGCAGGGTGTGGGCGTGAAATTTGATTTTTTACCCACGCAATTCTTGACTGCTACGCAACCGCGCTTGTTGCCCGTCGGCGGGGGCGCAGCCTTGGTAGACGCACTCGCTGCACAAGCTGAAAAACTTGGCGTCACCTTTTTTTATTACACGACTGCACGCCGCTTGTTATTAAACGACGACGGTGTTGTGACGGGTTTGTTTGCGCAACAAAAAGGCACACAGAGCGCGCGGTTTCACGGCAAGGTGGTGTTGGCTTGTGGTGGCTTTGAAGGCAACCCAGCGTTGCAGTCTAAATACATCGGCCCGCGTTCAGTGTATTTGCGTCCGATTTGTAAGGGGGCGTATTTCAATCGTGGCGAAGGCATTGAGATGGCGCTCGATATTGGCGCGGCCCCTTCGGGAGATTTTGGTAGCTATCACGCTGAACCCATCGATCCGCGCTCAGGTGTGTCTGAGCCTTCGGTGTTTATTTTTCCATACGGGATCTTGGTAAACAAATCTGGCAAGCGCTTTGTCAACGAGGCACCGGGCACGATCGATGCCTGGTACGAGCGCATTACGCGCCGTATCTATGAACAAGAAGAAGGCTTGTCGTACGTTATTCTTGATCAACGCATGAAAGATATCCCCAACTATCGTCTGGCGATTCGTAGTGATCAGCCCGCGATTGAGGCTGACACAATCGAGGGGCTTGCTGCAAAGTTGGATATTCATCCGCAAACCTTGAAAGACACTGTCGCCCAGTACAACGCGGCGTGCCCTAAAACGGGCAACTACGATCCCTTAAAAGTTGACGGGATGGCCACGCAAGGTTTGCTGCCGGCCAAAAGCAATTGGTCTTTGCCGCTTGATCGCGGCCCGTTCATGGCCTATCCAATTATCTCGGCCAATGTGTTTACGTTTGGTGGATTAAAGGTCGATCCACAAGGGCAGGTGCTCGATACCGATGGTTATGCGATCCCGAATCTTTACGCGGCTGGCGAAGTGATTGGGATGTATTACACCAATTACACCGGGGCGACTTCGGTCTTAAAAGGGCTAGTGTTTGGTCGTCTAGCGGCTAACAACATTGCCGATCAACAGTAGGAATTTTCTATGTACGCAGCACAATTTTTGTCAGGGCGGGTAGCCTTAGTGACCGGCGGTGCAGGCGGTATCGGTGCAGCCGTTTCTGAGGCACTCGCAGCCTCAGGTTGTCAGGTTGTGGCAGCGGATCTGCCCAATCGTTTAGGTGCGACTGAAACAGGCGGTGGCATTGAACACGTTGCATTGAACGTGACCGATGCGTCTGACGTTGCGTACTGTGTGCAGGGTGTCGTGCAGCGTCACGGCCGTCTGGATATCTTGGTCAACGTTGCTGGCGTTGTGTCAGTGGGTAGTGCGCAAAACATCACTGAGCATGAGTGGGATCGTGTGATCGACATCAACTTGAAGGGCACCTTCTTGTGCTGCCAGGCTGTGATCCCGGTGATGAAGCAACAGAAGCTCGGTCGCATTATTAACATTGGCTCGGTGCTTGGTAAAAATGGTGGCAACCCTCGTCCGTGGCTCGACCCAAAAGAGCAAGACCGTGCCGGTAACGTGGTGTATGGGGTGTCTAAGGCGGGTGTGCACATCATGACGTCTTATTTAGCAAAAGAGCTGGCAACGTTTGGCATCACGGTGAATGCCGTGGCGCCGGGCCCCGTTGCCTCGGCGATGACGACCGCGTTTCCGCAAACGCTCAAGGATCTGATTCCAGTGGGGCGCATGGGTAAGGCCTCTGAGATCGCCTCGGCGATTTTGTTCTTAGCGTCGCCCGAATCGGGTTTTGTGACGGGTGAGATTTTGGATGTGAATGGTGGTCTTTGGTCTGATTAGCGCTTTAAAAGCCTGCCTATGACAGC
>CAMBZR010000046.1 GCA_945872285.1 Bordetella parapertussis
GGGTGTACTGCCAACATATTTGGCAACACCGTAAAGATTGTGACTGGAGCAAAATCTTTGAGCGGGTGATAAGGCAAATTACCAAACAAGGTCAAGTTTCCAGCCAACGGACCATTGGTCGAAATTAAAAAGGTGTAGCCATCAGGCGCAGCCTTGGCAACCAGATCGGTCCCAATGTTTCCACCGGCGCCTGGTTTGTTCTCGACTGTCACGCGCTGTCCGAGTTGATCAGACATCCGTTCAGCCAGTGCGCGCCCTAATGTGTCGGTCGGACCACCTGCCCCGAACGGCACGATCATTCTTATTGGCCGAGTCGGATACGCGTCCTCTGCCCAAGCGCTCGTCAAAATCAACCAATTGGCCAAAAGCATCGATGCTGCAATGAGTTGTCTTTTATTCATGTGATAAAAATCCTTGTCTCTATTTTTTGTCGGGATTCTTGTGGTCAGACGAGCGCGCTGACCGTAGGCAGCGCCCTTCACCTTAAAACTCGGTCTAGCATCCGTCAAGCCAAAAGAATATTGCTCGTCGCACCCCCGCTGAAACTACTCGCGCGCAGCGTCCGTATCGCTCGCAGATCCAATTTTGTGCACTGCAGCGAGCCGATTTTTTACTTGATACTTTTGTTGTCAGCTCGACCTATACTAGTTGGATACGCTCGCTTTAATTAATACTAGGAAATAACAGATGGCCTTCACCTTTCTAAAGCTCTTCGCGGTCGTATCGGTCATGGCCTCTGCAACAGAAGTTGGCGCACAAACGAAAGGGACTTATCCGGACAGGCCAATTACGGTAGTCGTGCCTTATCCAGCGGGGCAATCGGTTGACTCTCTGGCACGTCTGATCGGAGAAGGTCTCACAAAATATTTAGGTCAACCGATCATTATTGATAACAAAGCTGGTGCGGGCGGCACGATTGGAAGCAAATATCTGATTCGTATGCCGCCTGATGGCTACACCCTTAGTATGAATGCAAGCGGGCCACTAGGAATTGCTCCCCATCTTTTTAAAGAAGCGAATTACGATCCACGTAAAGACTTCACGCCAATCATGGCCGTCGCCGCCGTCGCGCAAACACTCGTCGTATCCTCAAAATCAAATATCCGATCGGTAGCCGACCTGATCGCGGCAGCCACTGCGAAACCAAACAGCCTAAATTTCGGCTCGCCTGGCAACGGATCTACCAGCCATTTGACTCAAGAAATGTTCAAGCAAGTCGCTGGTATAAAAATGCAGCACGTACCCTACAAGGGCGGGTCGGCCGCCTTGACGGATTTACTAGGAGGCCAAATCGAGGTGCTCTTTGAAGCAGCTCCGTTAGTCATACCGTTTATCAATCGTGGCGAATTGCGCGCACTCGCGGTGAGTACTGCTAGCCCGATCGACACACTACCGTCAGTGCCAACCATTGCCTCGCAAGGGTTGCCGGGTTTTGAGGCTGTTGGCTGGATGGGCGTTGTGGGGCCTGCCAATATGGACCCTGTTCGCGTCGAAATTTTATCCAAAGCACTAAAACAAACTGTGTCTGATCCAGCTATCCGCGCCAAACTTGATTCGACCGGAATGTTAACGATTGGTGGATCTCCTCGAGAATTTTCAGACTTCATCAAGACAGAATACGCAAAGTGGGGGGATGTCATTCAAAAGGCCGGCGTCAAACTTGAACAATAGCCGCCTCAATTTGACGGATGCGTGAAGTATCGTGAAAAATAATTTGCAAATTAATTGAAGCTGCTTAACCGTAAGCAGGAACAAAAAATATAAGTTTGGGGACAGTTCGATTTACAGCACGTAGGTCACCGCCTCCAATGCGGATGAATCAAATAACCAACTAATCCGCCAGAAATAGCCGTGGCTGTTGACATCGCCCACTTCTTTTCTTCGGCCGTAGCTTGCATCGAAAACAGGGTATGAACGCAGATCCAACCAATTAGGATCACGAACCCCGCAGCCAACACAACCAAAATGATCTCTTTGGTGAGTCGAACGAAGCGATCGCCATTTTTTTCTTCAGGACATAAAGAAACGGTGTACGTATGATTCTGGGGCGGTGCGCTCAGATCTAGGGTACTCATCACAGACCAGTAATTTCAGTCTGAAGTCTTTGCGCACCTGGTTCAAACAAGCCCAGCCTTAAACCGCGCGATTGGCCATCGCATGCTGCCAGATAGAGCTGCAGTGCTTTTCTAAACACTTCGCTCTTGTTTGCGGCAGAACCCGCTACCCGATCAATATCGCGATTTAAATCATCAGACAAAATGACACTTAACCGTACGCTCAAGGCGGCTCCTTTTTTACGTTTCAGACGCCCGCCTGTCTGAATCACAGGCGTGCTTAAGGCACTTATTTTAGCGTCTGCAAAACGTCGCGATACCGCATCCTTGAGCTATTTTTTTTGTATCAAGTTGTTACTGGTCGCACTTGTACAAACGAAGCCCTTTTGTTGGATATGTGGTTTGCGAATGAGCAATATTCAACAAACTGCCAATCACCATCAAGGCTAGACTCAATCTAGCAGCCAACGCAGTGCAGCGCATCATATTCATCTCGCCTACCAAGAATAGTTAATCAAAACTGCCACGCTATCCTAGCTGCTAACTAAACCGGCAAAAACACTGCATCGCAGCATTGCAGCCTTGCAGCCTTAAAAACAAATTCAAAGCCTGACGGCTACACGATGCTATTTATTACGCCTGCAACAGTCGTTACCAATCCGCTTTTAAATTCAAAACTTGCTTATGACCCCGATCGTGATCTTGTGGTGGTAGCCAGATTCGCAGAGATCCCACTTCTTGCTGTGGTGAGTGTCGATTCAACAATCCGTTCGCTCGGCGATTTGACCGCGCAAGCTAAAGCAAAGCCTGGCACCTTTAACTATGGCTCAACGGGGACAGGCAGCTCGATACATTTGGCAAGTTTATTGCTGGCTGAACGAAGTGGCACAGAAATGGTACACATCCCCTTTAGCGGCAGTGCGCCCTCTTTGGCAGCTCTGATGACTGGCAGCACTCAATGCACGATTGATCCTCCGGCCTCCTCACTACCTTTAATACAAGGCGGCAAACTTCGCGCACTCGCCGTATCTAACCGACAGCGACTAACGGCTTTACCTGACGTGCCAACGATTGCTGAAAGCGGTTTTCCGGGTTTTGAAGCATCATCATGGGCAGGAATCGTCGTGCCAGCAAATACGCCAAAGGAAATTGTCTTAAAACTTAATCAGGCTATTTCGCGCGCGTCAGAAAATAAAGAATTTCGCGCTAAGTTCGAACCGCGGGGCGTACTCTTTGCACCCTCTATGTCACCAGCTCAAATCGACTCCTCAGTTAAAGCAGAGCGCGAGCAATGGGGTCGCATCATTCAGGTTAATAATTTACAGGTGAATTAACCGACTACGTTCTCGTCCAAGCGACTGAACGCATGGTCTTTAGCAGTCAATACACCGACTGTAGGTAACTCACTGCTTCGCTGGCCTCGCTCGCACTGCCTCTTCGTTGATGTCTGAACCCCAGCCAGGCCCCTCCGGTAACAAAATTTCACCGTCTACGA
This sequence comes from Bordetella parapertussis, assembly GCA_945872285.1. Classification (GTDB taxonomy): domain Bacteria; phylum Pseudomonadota; class Gammaproteobacteria; order Burkholderiales; family Burkholderiaceae_B; genus Zwartia; species Zwartia parapertussis_D. The sequence goes on from CAMBZR010000046.1 coordinate 3,550, forward strand.
TTTCGATCGGATGCGTCATGAATTCACGCGTGAACGCTGCCTCGTCCACCACATACTCCATGATGCTGAAGTTTGACGTGGCCGCTGAAAAATGCGCCCCCATCAGCGAAGACAACTGCCCGTGATAATTGTGTGAGGCCACGTTGATTTCGTAGCTTTCAGCCATCGTCGCCATCTTGGTGGCTTCGAGCAAGCCGTTCCATTGCGGGTCAATAATCGCAACATCGGCAGCATTGGCCTCAAGGTAAGGACGAAGCGCTTGCCGCCCCAACAGCGTTTCTAGCGAAGAGATTCGTGTTGTGGTTGATTGCTTGACTTCTGCTAAGGCCCGCGGATCTTGTATGTCGACCTCAAGCCACAATAAATTAAAACGTTCAAGCGCACGAGCAATTCTTTTTGCACCCTCTGGCTTGAAGTGAAAGTTTAAATCTAGTGCCAACTTTACATCTTTACCGGCACCTTGCTCAAACGCGTGAAGTAACTCAACAATCGCCGCTAGCGTTTTATCATCCAGATTGAGCTCAGGAAAGCCCGTACCAACGCCAAAGCCGGGCCGATAATTACTGCATGCGCCATTTTCAAAAAATAAAATGTTAGTCTTAAGTGCCTTAAAGCCGCGAGTCTTTACTTCTTTTCCTAAGGTCACGATATCGTCTAACGACCGCAAAGGCGCAGCCCCGAACACTGGTGCAAAGCGCGAGCGCAATGTTCCACATTGCGACCAATAGATCGGCAGTTTGGTACGCAAGGCACCACCAAATAATTGATGCACCGGCACGCCTAAATCTTTAGCCTTCAAATCTAAACAGGCATTTTCAAGCGCCGCAAGCGCTTGCGCGATTAAGCCACCCGAAAAAATTCTAGTCACTGCATACAAGTTGGCATGAATCAAATTGCTTTGACGCGGATCCGCGCCAAGTAAACTTTGCCCGAGCTTACGAATCACATCCGTCAAGCCCGGGCTTGAGCTACCCTCGCTGAACTCTGACCAGCCAATCAAGCCTGTGTTGGTGGTGATTTTTAAAAACGATAGCGTGCGCCAGCCGCCATCCGCATGCAAATCTTCGATTGCGGTGATCTTCAAGAGGTCTCCTTGGTCTGATTTTTTTAAGTGTTTAAGCGTCACCCAAGGGTGGTACTGTGGGCGTCACTGAGAAATGATGAAGCTGGATTTTCCATTGGCCTTTAAGTTTGACAAGCATAAGAGTGGTGCGTAAAACCGACTTCGTGGCGCGACCGTCTTCAAGGACAAACGCAAACGATCCCAAGCCTTGCGCCATAAAACTATCATCGTTGATTTTTACAATTTCTTGTTCGATTAAGGTCAACACAGCAGATCGCAAGACACCATCGTAAGAAGAAAAATAACCCTCAATGGCTCCTGCTCCAACCGAGTGCCCGGCGCGCCCGCCATAAAACAGCGCATCCTCGGCATAAAGTGCGGCCAATCCTCGAGGGTTCCAAACCCGCGCAGCTTGATTCCATGACTGCTGCATTTGAGTGAGTATCTGGGCGGAACTGTCTGTTTGAGGCGTCATTGTGGTTTCTCGAAAGTTTTAGATTTTAGGTGGCCTATGTCAACTTGCAGAATTTAGCTTAGTCGTCATGGGTATCCCCGCGCGGTCCTTAATTTTGCCAAACCAAACTTAACAGCTTTGCCCAGCGTAAGTGAACGGCAGGCCGCGCTAAGCAAGGGTTTTCGCTATTCTAAACATACAGCATCCGAACAAGATTTAAGGCAATATGGCAAGGCAACTTGGCGCAAGCTGAGTTTTTTATACTGTCCATCAAATAAAAGTCAAAGCAGAGCGAGCCAAAATGAATTTTAAAAAGACGATTCTTTCTACTCTTATTACCGCTGGCATCCTGAGCGCAAGCGCACTCACTAGCCTGTCCCACGCACAAGACGTCAAACCTTTTCGTATCGGCTCGATTGTCGATATGTCAGGCATTTATTCTGCTATCGGCGGGCCAAATATGGTGAGCGCCGTCAAGATGGCAGTCGAAGATTTTGGGGGCAAAGTGCTTGGCCGTCCAATTGAGGTGTTATCGGCAAACTATCAAAACAAGGTCGATATTTCCGCAGCACGTGCACGCGAGTGGTATGACCGCGATGATGTCAAAGTAATCATCGAGTCAACCGACTCAGCGTCGGCATTGGCCATGCAAAAAATCGCCAGAGAAAAAAAACGCTTGGTGATTTTTGCAGGCTCGGCAAGCTCTGCCTTGACCAACGCTGAATGCTCACCTTACGGCGTACATTATGTGTATGACACGTATGCAATGGCTCACGGTACGGGTGCCGCGATTACTAAGTCAGGCGCAAACAGTTGGTATTTCATCACTGCCGATTATGCCTTTGGCCATGCTTTAGAAAAAGATACTGCTGAGGTTGTTGTTGCCAATGGCGGCAAAGTTCTTGGCAGTGTGCGTGCGCCATTAAATTCGCCCGATTTTTCGTCGTACTTATTGCAAGCACAGGCCTCAAAAGCCAAGGTCATCGGCCTGGCCAATGCCGGCTCAGACGCTCAGAATTCTGTGCGTCAAGCTTCAGAATTTGGCATTATCAAGGGCGGGCAACAAGTGGCCACCTTATTGATATTTTTATCTGATATCAAAGGGATGGGGTTGCCAATCGCACAAGGCTTGATGTTCACCGATGGTTTTTACTGGGATCGCACCGACGAAACACGTGCTTTTTCAAAACGTTTTGGCGAGCGCAACAAAGGTGATATGCCCACCATGGTGCAGGCCGGTGCTTATTCAGCAACGATGCATTATCTGAAGTCTGTTGCTGCCGCTGGCACAGATGATGCCGATGCGGTTGCAGCCAAGATGAGAGAACTCGAAATCAACGACTTCTTCGCCACAAAAGGTAAGATCCGTGTCGATGGCCGCATGGTGCACGATATGTATCTAGCCGAAGTGAAAAAGCCTTCTGAGTCAAAAGGCCCTTGGGATCTCCTAAAAATTAATGCCACCATCCCAGGCGATCAAGCGTTCAGACCTTTGTCTGAAAGCGTCTGCCCTTTGGTCAAGAAATAAAGCAACGCTCTAAGCCGAACAATTAGCGAATACTGGCGGGCGCTAACGCGCGCGTCAGGCTCGCTTCACCTCTTCCATAGGTCGCTGCGTTATAGCCTGAAACCGTGTCTGTGCGCGCTGTATTCAGTAGTTGGTTAGCGACTGCTGCCGCATTCGCTGTTGTGAATTTACTGCCAACAATCGCTGCATAGCCCGAGACGATGGGCGCAGCAAAAGATGTACCCGCCAAGCCCCCCAAGGCGCTACTGTCAACACCGACGACTAAAAAATTTCTTTGTACGACGGGGCTTGTGCCCGCCACATTGGAGTAGCTCGCCATCGAGGCGGGACTCGTGGTTGTGCCGTTTTTCGAAAGTGCGCCGACCAGAATTGCAGAAGGCTGACCAGCTAGGCTAACGGCAAGATTATCGATGCGTCCACGATATTCTCCGGACGGTACTGCGGCGCCAACCGGGATGCCATTATTGCCCGCTGATTTCACAACGACCGCCTTACCACTTTGCGCATAACCAACGAGGGCCACTTCTGAGGCAGAAGAGGCCAACGGACTGTAGAGCCCGTACGATAGGTTAAAAACATTGAGCGACGCTGTGATTAAGCCAACAACACCCCTGCCCTGCTCGTGCGTAATCACTGAAGCCAAAGGCGCCACAGACTGCGCCTGCCAAGTTGTCCAGGCACCATGGCAGCTGCCATAGATACGATCGCAACTCGCACCGAAGTCATCAATCATATTGATCCGTACGCCTTGGCCAAGATGACCTTGCGACCACGCAACGCCCACCTCGGGGCTCATCCAAGCCTGCTGCGCCATTGAGGGCGCGAGGCTGCCCAAAGTCAGGGTCGCAAAAAGAATGCCTTGATATTTTGCTTTCATGGGTAGAGCCTTTTGTAGGAGTCAGCCATTCTAAAAAGAGAACGAATATTGCAGACTCAAAAAATATGCATTGAGCGGTTTCATGTTGTACAAGTAGGGCAAGGTGTCCGCAGGTGCGAGCGGCGAAGCAGCCAAGCGACAGTTCACTTTTTGCTGTCCGCCAATATCGCCATAATCCGCCACACAGGATTTTTCTCTGAGACTGCCTCCGATGGTGGTGGTTGCCTTAAACGACAAACTCGAATTTTTTGCAAAGTCATGGCGCAGCACAAGGCCAAACTTTAAGCTTGGATCGATCGTATACTTCTCTCCATATTCTCCTGTGCTGGCGCCCCAAATCAAACCGAACCAAGGCGTCAACTGCGTCATCAAAGCCACTCGAGAGTCCGTCCAGTTGCTTGAATACCACCCTTTAAAGCTGACCCAGTTACCCGTTGAGGTCTCGAAGCCTCCGGACTGCGACGCGCGGATCACCTGCGACAACTGTGAACCTTGCCCCAAGTCAATCAAATAGGTGTTGGCTAAAAAATATTGAGTTTCGCCCAGAAAATCTGCGGCCTGCGCGCGAGCGACACTCGCAAGCAACACCAGCGCAACAATGACTTTTTTTCGGGCTAAGTCCCTCTGACTCATGTTAACAAAGCACCTCTCGAAACTTGATTGTTGCAAAAATGACGGAGCCTAAATGACTGTAAGGTATTTCGCTCGGTAATGACTCGTTTAAATTAACATTGAGTTGATAAGCTTGGTGTTAGAAACTCGTTTTAGCTCATAGTTTTTGTTCAAACCCGTAGCAGCACTCAATGAATCTTAATGTCAATGCAGCAAATGAGCAGTCACTGCTTAAAAAAAGCTGCCACGTCCTGACCATCTTGGGAAATACGCTCACCCTGGTTGGCGGACTTGGCGTGCTCTTAGGTATGTTCGGGGCCTTCGATATGGAAATATTTTCACTCGGACTGTCTTCAGGGGTGCGCATCATTGGCACGGTCGCGATTGCGGGCTGTTTGCTCAGCGCAATTGGCTACGGCATTTCTGACTACACGAATAAGTAACTCACCACAGGAGCAATACATGTTTAAACGTTCTGACTATTTCATCATCTGCGCGGTCATGTTTTCATTCTTTATTTCAGCCTATCTTTGGTTTGTGATCAAGGATCAGCAACAAGCAATTTTTACTGCAATTTGGATTCCTTCAATTTTCACATTTGGAATTTACTTTAAATTGTGTGCGTTGATGGGGCAGCGAAAATGAGCTCGGACATCCTGCTGTACCCGGCGATTTTCATCTTCACGATGCTCGTAATTGGCTTAATTTTTACAGTTAAAGAATTTTCTACGATACAAAAAGACGAAGAAAAAAAATCACAGCCTAAAGATGAGCAAGGGACTTAGTACCCACACATTCTTACCAAATAAACCTATGTTGAAAAAAATTCTATTGTGTACACTTTTCTTGATAACAATCGTCAAGGGCGTTGCGATGGCCACTGAAGAGCCTTCCTTCAAAAGTGTCTTCAAAGACGGTGCCTTTGAAATCAGAGAATATCCGCCACTGATTGCCGCCGAGGTGACGGTTTCGGGCGCGCGTAGCGAAGCGGTTAGTGCCGGTTTTCGACTACTGGCTGGCTATATCTTTGGGGGCAACACGCGTAAGCAAAGCATTGCCATGACCGCACCTGTTGTTCAATCCGAAGCTCTCAACGAAAAAATCGCGATGACGGCACCCGTGACACAAATCCCGGATCCTGCTGGGTGGGTGATTCGGTTCATCATGCCAGCGAGCTACACGCTTGAGACCTTGCCTACGCCAAACGACCAGAAGGTCAGGCTGACACCGCTTGCGCCGATCCGTATGGCCGTTGTCAGTTTTTCGGGCTTAGTCGACGATGGCGACGTTGAAAAGCAAACTGCACTTTTGCGGACGTTTGTCGCAAGTCAAACACTCACTGCGGTTGGAGTGCCCTCGTTGGCGCGCTATGATCCACCTTGGACACTTTGGTTTTTACGTCGCAACGAGATCATGCTTGAGCTAGCCTCTACAAAGTGATTGCCCTCACACATCAAATATTTGCTCAGTAAGCAATAACATCTTTGGACAGTTCGTAAGCTGACAACAATACGCTTCAGTCCGCTTTCATTCCCGTCCTGTTGATCAACTCGGCCCACTGTTTGAGTTCGGTCTGAATCGCAGCTTTCATTTGCTCTGGCGTCATTTTGAGTGGCTCATAACCATCTTGTCGAATGATTCTCAGTACTTCGGAATCACCCATGGCGGCGTTTAAAGCGGCAACCAGTTTACTGGTTACATTGGCAGTTAACCCAGCCGGGGCCACCACACCGAACCAAACGGGCGAGTCAAACCCCGGAAACCCACTTTCAGCAATCGTCGGCACATTTGGAAACAGACTGCTACGGGTGAGCGAACTCACCGCAAGCGCTTTGACCTGTCCCGCCTCAACGTTAGTGGCGATTGACCCGATTGACGAAAATAAAATTGGGATATGGCCACCCAATAAATCGGTTAGGGCACCCGCGCCTCCCTTGTAGGGCACGTGCGCAATCTGCAAACCTGTTACCAACTTGAACTGCTCTGCGGCCAGATGGCCAGAGCCTCCGATACCTGAAGTGCCATAACTCCATTGCGCAGGGTTGGCCTTCGCCAGAGCAATAAAGCTTTTGACGTCTTTCGCAGCCGACGTTGGTAGGACTGCAATCAATGAGCCACCACTAGACACCATGCCAATTGGTGTGAAATCATTGAGCGGGTCAAAGTTCGCTTTGCGCAACGACGGCCCAAAAGTCATGGGCCCCTGAGAGGTCAAGTGTATCGTATAGCCATCGGCAGGGGCACGTGCAACGAGTTCAAGGGCGATCCCACCTGCTACACCCGGCTTGTACTCCATCACGATCGTCTGACCTAAAAACTTGGCCATTCGGTCTGCAACTGGGCGCGCGAGCTTATCGGCCGCACCGCCCGGCGTAAAACCAACGACCATTTTGATCGGTTTTTCTGAAGGGTAGTCGGCGGCAACGCATAACATCGGCATCCCCAAAAAAGCAGTTGCAAGCGTCAGCGTAGCTAGATTGATGAATCTCACAGTTATCTCCCGTCACGATTCAGTTCGCTTTTGATTCAAGACATCTCAGTCACTCCGATCCATCATAGCGGTTTGTCGCGACTCGTTGGTGCCTATAAGAAAAGTCAGCGAATTGCTTCCATTATCGGCGCAAGGTCAGGCAAAACCTTGCATTTTTTGATGGTCGGTTTACACTCTGTGCAATTATAAAATTCCGCCCTTCGCATTTAGTTGCTTTTTTGTTTTAAGTGCCAAGGTTATCAAAAATAAAATGCAGAGAAACTTATGCGCAAGTCATTTACAACATTATTTAGCTCGCTTTTATTAACACTGTTCGCTCAAACGCCGGTGTTCGCTCAAACTGTTGCGGTGCAATATCCCACCAAAACAATCCGTCTGGTCGTGCCCTTCCCTGCGGGTTCGGCAACTGACACCATTGCGCGAATTCTAGGAAACGGTTTAAGCATCAGCCTTGGGCAATCAGTCATTGTAGAAAATAAAGCGGGTGCCGATGGTGCACTTGCCGCCTCTGAGGTGGTTAAGGCGGCCGCCGATGGCTACACGTTGCTTGTGGCGACCAACAGCCCGATGGCGGGGGTGCCGGCTTTACGCAAGCAACCACCTTATGACTCCGTGCGCGATTTCACGCCCATCAGCATGATTGGCCGCTATACGTTTTTCTTGTATGCCAATGCGCAAACGCCCTTCAATACGATTCAAGAGCTCATCACGTACGCCAAAGCAAATCCGGGTAAGTTAGCGTATGCCACTGGCAATACCACTGGGATTGTCGCCACTGCGCAGTTTGCATCTTTAGCCGGTAACTTAAATATGCTTCACGTTCCTTACAAAGGCGAACCTGCGGGCGTCATCGACTTAGTCTCTAATCGTGTGCAATTAATGATTTCGACCCCTTTCACCGCAGGGGTGCACGCAGCCGAAGGCAAACTTAAAGCGCTTGCGATCACCTTACCAAGTCGTTCGCCTCTCGCCCCCAATATTCCTACGTTTGCTGAAGCGGGCGTCAAAGGATTTTCGATTGAATCGTGGGCTGCCTTGTACTCCCCCGCCGGTCTGCCACCTGCGGTGCTCGAACGTCTGAATACCGCCGTCAACGCGGTGCTCAACCGCCCCGACATCAAAGAGCAGCTCGCACAAAAGCAATTCTTGCCGCAAGGCTCAACTTCGGCCGCGCTTGGCACGTTCACAAAAGAACAGGTTGCGACTTACACAAAAATTTTGCGCGATGCAGGCGTCCAGCCTGACTAGTATTTTGCAACGAACAACCCAACGAGGAGGCAGCACATGCCTGTGATTTCAAAAAGCTTTGATCTAGAAAAAGTTGAATGGCGTAAAGTCACTGATCCAAGCTGTAAAGATTTTTGTGTCGACTTTGAATACAGTCTGCTTGGCTACGACTTACCGAGCGGACGACTTGACATGTTGCTGCGCTATGGCAAGGGCGGGCACTGTCGCCGCCATCGCCACATCGCCTCGACTGTCACGCTCGTACTCGAAGGCGAACAGTTTTTAACAGAACTGTTGCCCAATGGCAGCACCAAAAATATTCACCGCAAAAAAGGTGATTATGCGTTGGCAACCGCCGATGCGCACCCGCACGACGAACACGGTGGCGACGATGGTGGCACCATCATGTTGTCAATGACTGCTGTCGATGGCCTGTTGTTTGAGTATTTCGACGAAAACATGGCTAACGGCTGGACGCTTTCGATTCAAGAGTTCGTCGATAGCTGGAATAAAGGCGTGATCCACGGAAACGTTGCCGCCTTAAGTCACTGAAATCACCGCAGTCACTCAATACGGATCAAGCCGTTTAACGCTGCAACGCCTCTTGCGCAACCAGCTTGACCGTATTACCAATGTCAGACACTGTTGCGCGCTGCACATCGCGCTTCCAACGCCGGTCGTCGAAGTCAGTGCCGCGATGCATCGTGCAGCGGTTATCCCACATCACTAAATCATTCACACGCCAGCGATGCGACAACACGAACTGCGGCTGCGTTGCATGTTCGATCAGCGATTGAAATAAGGTTTCGCTTTCTTGATCTGACATCCCAAGCACACGCATCGCATGCGAGGCGAGATATAAATTACGACGACCTGTTTCTGGAAGCGTACGCACTAGCACTTGTTTAGCGGGCGGCAACGAGGCGCGCTCTTTTTCTGTGAAATCGTTAAAACCGAGCTTAGCCCGAGAGTGAAAAATCGAATGTTCAACGATCAGCTTATCGATTTTCGTTTTCGTCGTGGCCGGTAACGCGTCATAGGCAGCGCGCATATCAGCAAACTCGGTCCGCCCCCCCACTGGGGCGATCGAGCGGCCATACAACAGCGAGGTCAACGCCGGAAGCTCTCTAAAAATACTGTCGGTGTGCCACAGGCGATTAGCCAGACCGGACATCCGCTTTCGACTGTTGACCGCCAAAATCTCGTTTTCATCGCCCAAGTTTGAGACGTCAGCGATTCGGGTATCAATGCGATATTTTTTGACTTCGTCAGCATAAGTATTGATGTTTTGTTCCATCGGCCCAAAGACCTCAGCAAAAGCAATATGCTGCGCCGAAGTCAGTTCTTGTCCCGGAAACACCAGCACGCTGTACTTAAAGAAAGCCGCTTTAATCGCCACGCGATCTTCTTCAGAAAGCGGGCAACTTAAATCGACATCACCGATTTCAGCCATGAAATCTGCTTTGACAGGATACAAAGTAATCGCCATGCACGACTCCGAAGATGAATACCGAGGCAGATCGCTGAATATTACCAAGAAGTAGCTTTTGCAGCGCAACAAAGCAGTCAAGAAGGGCTCCCTTGTTTTAGCTTTACACTTGGTTGATATCTTTGATAGCGCATGCTACCGGCAGTCTTAACCTATCGCGCCTCGTGAAACTTCTTTTACTTGCCCTCGCGGCAATGTTTTTTCAGCAGACCTTTATCGCCCTTGGGCGGGCTTTGCCCGCGGTGCTGGCTCCGGCCATGATTGCGGATCTGCAATTGGATTCTGCCTGGATCGGTGTCTATTTCTCGATCGCTGCCGTCGCCTCTCTTGCGACTCAACTTGGCTGCGGCAGCTTCATCATTCGCTATGGTGCCCTGCGCATGAGTCAAGTTGCCCTGGTCATGCTGGCCTTGGGGATGGCTTTAGCAACGCTTGGTACGCCGGTCATGCTTGTTCTTTCAGCGTTAATCGGTGGCGGTGGTGCGGCGGTATCGACTCCCTCAAGCTCGCATTTGCTTGGACGAGTATCCCCACCTCGCTATATGCCTTTGGTCTTTTCGCTCAAGCAAACTGCAGTTCCGGCGGGACTTTTGCTGGCGGGACTGCTTGGGCCACAACTCACCGAGGCGTTTAACTGGCACTACACCATGCTGTTCGCAGCGCTTGCCTGTATCGTTTTTACGCTGATGCTTCAACCCTTACGTAAACTATTCGATGACGACCGTATCTCGACGCGCTCGTTTCACGTCTCTGACTTCGCAAACACACTTAAATCTGTCGTTGGCACAAAGGCGCTGCGCAATCTGTCCTTTACTTCCTTTGCGTTTAACGCTGCGCAAACAATTTTTACAGTCTACTTTGTTGTTTACCTCACGACTCTGGGCTACACGCTTGTAGCGGCGGGTTTTGTTTTTTCTATCGCCGTCGCCATCGCAGTGCCTGGACGTATCGTCTGGGGCCTCTTGGGAAGCGGCTACATTCAGCCGCGGCTCGTGATGGCCGCCTTGGCGTTTGGCATGGCGGCAAGCATGGGACTACTAAGTTTGTGTGGCCCCGGTTGGCCCACAGTGGTAATCGGCACGATTGCAGCGATCATCAGCGCCACCGCACTTTCTTGGCATGGCGTCTTTCTGTCTGAGGCTGCAAATGCTGCTCCAGAAGGCATGCGCGGTGCCGTCACGGGTGGTGTCCTGGCCTTTGGTCAAATGGGTGCACTGGTTGCACCAATCATCTTCTCAATACTTCTTGGCTTGAGCAACAGCTACAGCTTGGGCTTTATTGTTTGTTCGATCCCGGCGCTACTCGTTGGCATTGCCTTAGTGCGCCAACGCACGGCTTAAAAAATCAATAAAGATCTTGCTGACTTTTTCAGGCTGTTCTTGTTGCACCCAATGGCCCGCGCCCTCAACCAAGACCGTACCTTTATATTGCGTCGTGACTGTTTGCTCTATGTACTCGAGGCCTCCGGGGGTTTGATACACGCCCCAGTCGCTCTTGCCACCAATAAACAATGACGGGACATCAATCGTGCGGCCTGCAAATATTTTAAGCTCTTGATCAAGCGCGCCAATTCGGTAGCCTTGTAGCCCGCCTTGAAACCCCGTGCGGCCGTACTCTTCGCTATAAACTTTTAGCTCAGGCTCGGTTAACCATTGGCATGCTGCAATCTCTTGCGCAGTGGGCATCTCGGGGGCGACTGACTCAGCCATCCCTTTGTCTAAATCCATCACATAATAGCGAGGCAGTTTTTCCCATTCGCTGGCAATTAAAGACGATAGCGGAAAAGGTTTATTCGCGACCCAGTCGGCGCTTTTCATATGGTAATAGGCACGCAAAAACGCATGTAACCCTTGCTTTGCATGCCATATGTTTTCATTGGCCTCGGGCAACGTGTAGTAACGCATGTAATATTTGCGCGGCGGCTTGAGCAAGGCTAAATCTTCGTGAATCCGGACAACGGGCCTAGCTGGCACCGTCACGTTCACCGTATTAAACGGCAGCGCCTCAGGCGCCCCCCTAAAGGGCGAACTCATCAGGATCACTGACTTAAACACGTCGGGGCGCGTCAACGCACACCACCCAGCAAGTGGCGACCCCTGATCATGACCAAACACGCCAGCGACGGTGTGATAGCCCAAGGCAGACACTAAGGCGAGCATATCGTTGATTTTGTTTAACGAACCGAAAGCACGCATATCGTCGGCATGCTGAATCTCAGTTCCTCCGCTACGGCCATAGCCACGCACGTCAGGGGCGATCACGTGGTATCCCGCCGCGGCTAACGGCGCCATCACCTTGCGCCAGCTATACGCCAACTCAGGAAACCCATGCAAAAGTAAAACCAGTTGCCGACCAGGGATTTCAAAGCCTGCCTCAAGCGCATGAAAGGTAATGCCGTTGACGTCTTGAATGAATCTTGAGCGAACGCCTGCAGGAAGAACCGAAGGGCTGAGTGGAGTCATTTTCTATCTTTTTATAGGCTATGGGACATTAAATCTGTTAAGGTTAGATTAAACCAAAAAGCAAATAAAGCGAAGTTTCTAGTCGCCCAAAACAAAGAGACAATCAACATGAACGACACCACTCACTTGGCTTCTGCAGTCACTTCACAAGTCGACCTTAAAAGTTTAAGCGCTGAATGGCTCAAACGGTTTGAAGCGCTGTTATGCGCAGGCAACACCACCGCGTTAGCAAGTTTGTTCGCACCCGAATGTCACTATCGCGATATTCTGGCTTTTTCATGGACACTACGGCCTTCAACAGGCGCGCAGGCGATCGCCAAGTTTTTAACAAACGCTCAAAAAAAGATTCAAGCTAAAAGTTTTTGCCTGGCGTCCGAACGCGCCGCCCCTCGTAAAGTTCGGCGCGTAGGTATCGAAGTGATCGAGGCGATCTTCAAGTTTGAGACGGCGCTCGGACGAGGTCACGGCGTTATTCGATTGTTAGCGCATCAACCCGACCAAGCTTGGGTTCTGTTGACAACGCTTGATGAACTCAAAGGCCACGAAGAGAAAATCGGTGGCAACAGACCAAGCGGCGATGCCTATTCAAGAAACTTTGGCGGTGCGAACTGGCTAGATCAACGCATACGCGAACGCGCTTTCGAAGATCGCGATCCAGTTGTGTTGATTGTCGGAGCTGGTCAAAACGGCTTGGCGGTCGCCGCGCGTTTAAAGCAGCAAGAGATCGATACCCTAGTGGTAGATAAATACCCACGCATTGGTGACAATTGGCGCGTACGCTACCACTCCCTGGCCTTGCATAACCAAATTCACGTCAACCATTTACCCTACATGCCCTTTCCGCCGACCTGGCCTAAATATATTCCTAAAGATATGTTGGGCAACTGGCTCGAGATGTATGCCGAGGCAATGCAGTTAAATTGCTGGGCCGGCACAGAGTTCACGAAGGGCCGCTACGATGACGCGACCAAACGCTGGACAGTCACGCTTAAGCGCGCCGACGGAACCGAGCGCGTGTTGCACCCGCGACACGTTATTTTTTCAAACGGCACGAGCGGCATCGCTCGCGTGCCCAAGCTGCCAGGCCTTGAGGATTTTGCGGGCGACAAGTTTCACTCGCATGGTTTTAAAAATGGCGCGCCCTGGCGCGGCAAAAAAGCCTTGGTACTAGGCACCGGCAACAGCGGACACGACATTGCTCAAGATTTGTATAGCAATCAGGTCGACACCACGATCATCCAACGCGGTTCAACCACGGTGGTGAGCATCGATCCAAGCGCCAAACTAAACTATGCGCTGTATGAAGAGGGTCCATCGCTTGAAGATTGCGATCTGCTTGCAACAGCCACCACCTATCCACTTTTAATTCGCGCCTATCAGGCAACCGTTAAACGCATGGTCGAATACGATAAAGATTTGATCGCCGCACTCAAAGCGCGCGGTTTCAAATACGACTTAGGTGAAGATGAGACCGGCCACCAAATGAAATATCGCCGTCGCGGAGGTGGCTATTATCTTGATGCGGGCTGTTCGCAACTGATCATCGACAACGAAATCGGTTTGCTCCAATTCGACGATATCGAAAAATTTGTACCTGAAGGTGCCTTGATGAAAGACGGCACGCTTCACAAAGCTGATTTACTTGTCTTGGCAACTGGCTACTATTCGCAACAAGAAGTCGTACGCCGCCTGATGGGTGACGAAGTCGCAGACCGTGTCGGGCAAGTCTGGGGCATTGCCACGAACGGCGAACTGGCCAACATGTGGACGCGCACACCGCAAGAAGGATTGTGGTTTATGGGCGGCGCGTTGGCGCAGGGCCGCATTTATTCGCTCTATGTCGCACTACAAATTAAAGCGCTTGAACTTGGACTCATCACACACGATTACCAACATGATTAAAATTGACGCTCAGGTCCACGCCTACGAACATAACCATGCGGGTCGTCCCTGGGCCGCCACCCTGCACGGCCCCGCCACTGCGACCGGCGAAGAGATGATCGCCGCGATGGATGCAGTGGGCGTTGACGCCGCGATCTTGGTGTCAGTGTTTACGATGTATCAATTCGATCCAAGCTACGCGCTAGAGGTCTTTAACAAATACCCTAAACGCTTTCGCGTGATCAAACCAGTGGATCCCACAGACCCTGCGGTCGCCGATACGATCGCTGACTGGGCCGCCACAAAAGGCACCATTGCCATTCGCATCATGCTGAATCGTGGTGTCTCAGAGGATCCAGCCGACCCCGGCATCAAGCGTGTCTTAGCTGCCGCTGCGCACCACTCGCTTCCTGTCAATCTTCTATGCTGGGGGCGTTTAGCCCAGGCTAAAGAGCTTGCGGCCCGCAATCCCAATACCAGACTCGTGATTGATCACTTAGGCCTGCAACAACCTTTTGAGCCGCCTGTGCCCGCTCAGCCGTTTGGAGAGCTACCCACGGTACTGGCGTTAGCCAAGCACGATAACGTCGTGATAAAAATTAGTGGCGCCTGTACGCTTTCGCACGAAAAGTTCCCCTACGAAGACATCTGGGATCCGCTAGCTCGCATTTTTGATGCGTATGGCTTTGAGCGCTGCATGTGGGGAACAGACTGGACACGCGCGGTCGAGCTACTCAACTACAAGCAAGGTGTTGAAGCCTTCACCCTGACAGATCGACTGAGCGACAGCGAGCGCACCCAACTGATGGGCGGCTCTTTACAAAAAATTTATAACTGGGCTTATTCGGCCTGAATACCTTGCTGCTTAATCAGGGTTGACCAACGATTGATTTCTGACTCAAGCAGTTGGGCTGCCTGCGCAGGGGTGTTGGCGACCGGAACAAACGCCATCTCTTTCAAGCGCTTTTGTGACTCGGGCGTTAACAAGCCTGCGTTGATTTCTTGATTGAGCTTGTCGACGACAGCCTGAGGTGTGCCTTGGGGTGCTGAAAACCCAACCCAATAATTCATTTCAAGTCCCGGAAACCCTTCTTCCGCGGCCGTAGGCACCTCTGGCAAGACGTCTGAGCGCTTATCTGACAGCATCATGAGCGCGCGTAACTTTCCACCTTGCACAAGCGGCAAGGTGGTTGAGACGGCACTGACCAAAACCTGCACCTGACCCGCCATCAGATCTGCCAGCACGGCCCCCGCACCCCGATAGGGCACGTGCGTCATCGAGATCCCGAGCTTAGCCTTCAATAGCTCACCGCCCAAATGTGTGTTGGTGCCCGTGCCTCCCGAGCCAAAATTCAGCTTACCTGGCTCGGCCTTGGCCAGCGCAATCAACTCTTTGATATTTTTTGCCGGCACCGCCGGGTTAATCACCAACACGTGTCCCACGGACACGGCCGTGTTGATCGGGATAAAAGCAGTCTTTGGGTTGTAGGGCAGGTTTGGGGTCAAGCCGGCCGAAATTGAGTACGACATCTCCATGGCGAGCAAAGTATTGCCGTCTGGAGCCGCGCGGGCGGCCGCGTTCCAGCCCACCACACCCCCGCCGCCCTGACGGTTTTCGACAATAACTGGGGTGCCCAGGCGCGTACCGAGTTGCTGCGCCACCATGCGTGCCACGATGTCGGTCGCCCCGCCCGTTGCATAGGGCACGATCACCGTAATCGGTTTAGCGCCAACCACCTGCGCCTGCGCTGAGGCGCTTAACACACTGGTTGCCGTGACAGAGATCAAAAATCCTAACCACCTCGCGCTTCGTTGCATGATGTCTCGCTCCTGTATTTTTAAGTTCTACTTTTTATTCATTCCGTGCAATTATCGCCGCGTTTGAAGCTCTGTCACCATCAAAACATTGGCCAGATGGCGCCTAAGACTGTAACGGCGCAATTCCGCTTTACAATCCGGTGCTGTAAGTTAGATTTTGTAAATGACTTTGCAACAAAGAGCAAAACCATGAAGAACATACTCATCACCGGCGCGGCAGGTCAAATCGGCAAGGTCTTGCGAGCGGGGCTTAAAGGTCGCTACTCCTTGATTCGTTGCCTCGACCTTGGCGTCCAAGCGCCCGCCACCGCGGGCGAAGAAGTCGTTCAGGGCGATATCCGCGATCTCGCTGTCTTAGATCAAGCGATGTCTGGCATCGACTGCGTAGTGCACTTAGCAGGCGTCCCGGTCGAAGACACCTGGGAAAAAATCCTTCCTGCCAATATCGAGGGCTGTTACAACACCTTTGATTCAGCACAGCGTCAAGGCGTCAAACGCATGATTTTCGCAAGCTCAAATCACGCGGTCGGTTTTCATCGACGCGAGCGCATGATTGACGACACCGTGGCACCCCGTCCAGATAGTCGCTACGGTATCTCAAAGGTCTTTGGCGAAGCAGTGGGACGGTTTTATGCCGACAAACATCAAATGCAGGTCGCGTGTCTGCGTATTGGTTCGTTTCGCGCCGCCAACAAGCCCGAAGATTTTCGACAGCTCAATACGTGGATCAGCCATCGCGATATGGTTCACCTGACTGCATGTCTCATTGAGCACCCCGGATTTCATTTCGAGGTCGTGTACGGTATTTCAAATAATCTTCGTAATCGCTGGGACAACACAAACGTCAAGCATCTGGGCTATCAACCACAAGACAACGCCGAGGATCATCTAGAAGCCGTCTTAGCCCTCAACACGAGCGAAGACCCTGTTTCGGTGCAGTTTCACGGAGCAATGTTTTGCGGCCTTGAGTTTAAAGGCGATACGGATTTGATTGATTAGTCATGACATACAGCGTTAAAGAAATTTTTTATACCTTGCAGGGCGAAGGCCTCAGAGCAGGCAGGCCTGCGGTATTTTGCCGATTTGCGGGGTGCAATCTTTGGTCGGGACGCGAAGAAGATCGCTCAACGGCTGTTTGCCAGTTTTGCGACACAGACTTTGTTGGTACCGACGGCACACTGGGCGGCAAGTTTGTCACGCCCGAGCAACTTGCAGAACAAATCGCGGCACTTTGGCCCGAGCACAAGCAACAGCGTTATGTTGTGCTGACGGGTGGCGAGCCACTGTTGCAGGTCGATGCGGCTTTGATCCAGGCGCTACATCATCAAGACTTTGAAATTGCCCTTGAGACCAACGGCACGCTCGCGGTGCCTGAGGGCGTTGACTGGATCTGTGTCAGTCCTAAAGCAGGCGCAGATTGGGTGCAAAAAACGGGTAACGAACTCAAACTCGTTTACCCACAACCGACCTTGATGCCAGACGCACTAACTACGACTAACTTTGACCACTATTTACTGCAACCCATGGATGGCCTGTTTCAAAAGCAAAACACGCGCAAAGCAATCGACTACTGCCAGCAAAACCCAGATTGGCGGCTCTCGGTACAAACCCATAAATTTTTGGATATTCGTTGAAGCACCTTTCTACCAATCCTAGGCACTTTGAACTGTCGCAAAGGTTCTATTTTGAAGCCGCACATTCTCTGGCGCGCACCATCGACGCTCAGGGCAGCCGACGTATACACGGCCATACCTATGAGGCTGAAGTGACGCTGCAGGGCCAGCCCGACCCGCTCACGGGCATGCTGATTGATCTGGCTTATCTACGCCAAGAGATCGAGCGTGTCCGTCATTTACTTGACCATCATTTTTTAGATGACATCGCTGACCTCGGACCCGTTACGCTTGAAAATCTTTGTGTATTTATCGCAAATAAACTTAGTGCGACTTTGCCACAGCTAAGCTGCGTGGCTGTCGGGCGTCGCGCTAGCGCAGACATGTGCGTCCTGCGTCTTTAGTCTTTCGCTGACACCCCAAACTCGCTGTTGTGCTGGCCAAGCCTGAGGGCCACCGCGCGTCTTCTTGTTTAAACATATTAGCGAACTCTTTGCCAGAGGAGTCGCCTGTGCACTGCAGCATGAACGACTTTGAAGTCGATAACAGTTGTGTTACACCATATCTTGGCTCTTACGAAGACCCGATATAAAAAAGCCCGTTACGAAGATAGCCGGAGACAGCATGCAAAATACCAACACGTTTAATCGCACCGAGGGCGACCTTGGCAATATCGTCGCGCTTGAACACGTCAATCTCGAAATCCCCGATCAAGCGCTTGCCACCATTTTTTACACGATGGGAATGGGTTTTACCCGCGATCCTTATCTGATGACGGGCGTCAGTAACATGTGGATCAATCTCGGACGTAACCAGTTTCATCTGCCGACCGGTAAGCCGATGGTGCTGCGCGGCAATATCTTAATCGTCATTCCAAGTCGCTCGGCGTTGCTTGAGCGACTTGCTTCGATTCAAGAATTACTCAAACAGACCCAGTTTAAGGTGGTTGAGCACAGCGATCATGTCTTGGTGACCTGCCCCTGGGGCAATCGCTTAAAGTGCTATGAGCCTGCCCCTGAGTTTGGCCCCATCAGCCTTGGTATGCCTTGCATCGAAATGCTAGTGGATCACGGTAGTGCCGAGCCCATCGCGCATTTCTATCGCGAGATCATGCACGCAAAGGCTGTCAGCGGCAAAGATCAAGAGGGCGTCTACACTCGCGTCTCGGTTGGCCCAAGTCAGGCACTCATTTATCGCGAAGCCGACAGTACCGATAAGCGCCCCTACGATAATCACCACTTGCAAATCTATATCGCAGATTTTTCGGGGCCCTATAACCGACTAAAGGCTCACAACTTAATTTCCAGAGAAGATAGTGTTCATCAATACCGCTTTACAGATGTCGTTGATCTTAAAAGCGGTACGGTCTTGCATCACATTGAGCACGAGATTCGCAGCCTGATGCATCCCTTGTATGCCAGGCCGCTGATTAATCGAAACGCCGAACAAACCATCAGAAATTTTATTCCGGGGCAAGAGGCCTACGCTTGGACACGACCTTAGCGTTTATTGACCTTAAGAACCCTGGGGGCTAGTCATGGCAGCCACTCGCAAACGCGCACTCATTATTGGCGGTTCGTTAGCAGGTTTGTTCGCCGCGAATCTATTGCGCCAACAAGGGTGGCAAATTTCAATCTATGAACGTACCCAAGGCGACTTGGCCAGTCGAGGCGCGGGCATTGGTACCTATCGGCAACTCTTTGACATCATGGCAAGCTTGGGTATCAAAGATCTCGAAGCAAAATGTATCCCGCTTAAAAGACGCCTTTGTTTTGGCTCCTCTGGCGAAGTGGTGCACGAAGTCAATCAATTACACACCATGAGCGCGTGGGCCACAATTTATCACGCGTTAAAAAAGCTTGTTCCCGCTCATGAATATCACTCAGGTAAACAGCTTGTCACCATCGAACAAGCCGACAAACGCGTCACAGCCGTTTTTAGCGATGGCACGCGAGAAACGGCAGATCTATTGATCGGCGCCGATGGTCTGCGCTCAACGGTCCGTCAGCACTACGCCCCATCGATAGAGCCTGTTTATGCAGGGTATGTTGCTTGGCGTGGGATGGTAGATGAAAACGATTTTTCTGCTCAAGACCACGCACAGATTTTTGAGAACTACGCTTTTGGATTTCCAGAGGGAGAGCAATTTTTAGCGTATCCGGTCTTAGGGCGCACGAACGAAAATATTAAAGGCAAACGCTCGTACAACTTTGTTTGGTATCGCCCCGCTTCAGACAACGAATTAAAAAATCTATGCACGGACGAGCAAGGGGTTTGCCACGGCAGTGCGATTGCGCCACCGCTTATACGTAAAGAACTCGCGCTTGGAATCAAAGCTGCTGCAAACAAGCTGCTGGCGCCTCAACTTGCCAGAATCGTCAATCAAGTGCCACAACCTTTTTTTCAGGCGATCAATGATTTAGAGTCCCAGAGCCTTGTCTTTGGGCGCGTTGCCTTGATCGGCGATGCTGCTTTTATCGCCAGGCCACACGTGGGTGGTGGGATCACAAAGGCGGCAATCGATGCGCAAACCTTGGCTCAGGCCCTAGAGGCAGAGCCCAACAATATCGATCAGGCGCTGATCGCCTTCGAAGCCCGCGCGCTACATTTTGGCAAAGGCGTGGTTGAACGCGCACGCGGCCTGGGTGCCTATCTTGAAGGACAGCACAAACCTTTTGAGGCGCGCACGCCAGCGCAGCGCTCGCGCGATATCAGGATCGTGATGCAAGAACAGGGCGCTGCCTTGACCAATGAATTATTACATTCAAGCGAGGCGGCGCACTAGCAAAACAGGAGGCAGAAAACCTGTTGCCCAGAAAATAAGCGCGCAGAGACTCCCCAGTTACATTCCGTTGAATAGCTGGCTTAATACTTTATTGACATCAAACGACTCAAGCATATGAAAAAAATTGGAATGATTGGCATTAGCTCAAATCAAGAAGGCGATCCACTGGCCTTCTTGCCAGAAATCGTCACCCGAATTGCAAAAAGACATTAAGACGAGACCCTCATGAACACCTCAATCCAATTCTGGCATCGCACAGCACAAGTCAGCATATTGTTCTTTGTCAGTGCGCTTATCATTGCCGTATCAGGTCGCACAGCGAATGCACAATCCACTTATCCGGACAGAGCCATTCGCATCGTTGTGCCCTACACCCCCGGCGGTGGAGGCGACACCAACTCGCGTATGCTCGCTCAGCCGATGTCCGCGATTCTAGGCCAGCCGATCGTCATTGAAAATCGGCCCGGTGCAAGTGGCGTGGTTGGTGCGATGGCGGTTTTGCAATCACCACGCGATGGCTATACGCTGTTCTACGACGCCTTCCCGTATGCAGTGAATGCTGTCATGCGCGACCTACCCTTTGATCCAGTCACGGACATGATTCCGGTATCATAAGCCATCAACATGCCCCTGATTTTGGTGACCCCTGCGGCAAGTCCTTTTCACACCGTCAAAGAATTAGTTGAATTTGCCAAAGCGAATCCTAACAAACTCGATTACGGCTCATACGGGGCGGGCGGAGCCTCCCATCTAGCCGCCGAAATGCTGCAACGCGATGCTGGAATGAAATGGGTTCATGTTCCTTATAAGGGTGGCGCTCAGGCTATTGCCGATGTGTTGGCCGGTAGATTAGCGAGCTATTTTTCAAACCCGATCACCGCCTTGCCACATTTAACCAAATGCGCGGAAATCCTCCCCGTTCAGGGGGAGGATGAATAGCGCGGACACCGCAGGTGTCCCTGTTTTTAGCTGATTCAGGTCTGGGCGGTTGTTCGATGTCTTGGTAAACGATCGCGGTAGCGGTTCTGCAGCACTCTGTCAACTTCGTCTTTGTTGAAGGTAGCAAGGCAATATTTCGTTACAAAGAACAAGTTTTTGTTGCAAAGATTCAGTGAATTTTTACCTGACAGATACAAGTTTTACACAGGTGATTTGGTGATTTACCTTGATAGCGCAAATATAATTCAAGGTATGAAACGCTTGCAGGCCACACTTTCGGATGGTACGGTGTTTGAACCGGTCAACGCCCTGCGTAAACACGCCGAAACACTCGCGAGGTCTCAACGTTGCTTGAGCCGCAAGACGAAATTCAGTCGTAACTGGAAAAAGCAGAAACAGAAAATTTCATGCTTGCATCACCGGGTCGCCCATACCCGCCATGACTTTCTTCACAAGACTTCTAATCTGATCAGCAAAAACCACGCGATGATTGTGATCGAAGACTTGAAGGTCACCAACATGAGCAAATCTGCCTCAGGCACAATCGAGGCGCCAGGGCGGTGCGTCAAAGCCAAGTCTGGCCTAAATAAGTCGATACTCGATCAAGGCTGGGGCGAGTTTCGCCGCCAGTTAGAATACAAACAAGTGTGGCGTGGTGGTGAGGTACTTGCAATCGATCCGCGCAACACGAGCCGTACTTGCCCGGCTTGCAAGCACATAGCAGTCGAGAACCGAAAAACACAAGCCAAATTTGAGTGCGTCGCATGCGGCTTTGCTGAAAACGCAGACCTGACTGCGGCCCTCAACATACTAAGGGCAGGACATGTCCGGCTCGCCTGCCAAGTGAACGGTGCATGAATGCCGTCAGCAACAGGAACCCACCGAAGCGATCGACCCCATCCCGGGGCCTACGCCGTAGGAATCCCCGTTCTTCCCGCGTCAGCGGCGTCCGTGAGGACGAGGGCGGGGAGGATGT